>NZ_UAQP01000005.1:1200000-1500000 GCF_900445985.1 Brevundimonas vesicularis | reverse complement strand
ACCCAGCCCTCCAGCCGGCGATCGCCGCCCAGATCCCAGCCGCCGCGCGCGAACAGCGAGAGGGCCTGCGAATCCTGGACCTCGCCCTGGGCGCCGTCGAAGCCGACGCGGCTGCCGTCAGCGTCATAGTAGGCGCCGCGGGTCTCGAAGGCCGCGCCCACGGTCAGGTCAAAGGCGCCGAAGTCACGGCCGCCGATGGCGGCGATCTTGGCGCCGACGCCGTCGCCCTGCAGCTCGTCGTCGGTGGTGACCTGGGCCATCATCCGCCCGGTCAGGCCCTCCGCCTCGGACGGCTTGCGGGCGGTGACGTAGTTGACCACCCCGCCGGTGGCCCCGATGCCCTGGATGGCGTTGGAGCCGAAGATGACCTCGACCCGGTCGATGAAGAAGGGATCGATGGTGTAGCCGTCGCGGCTGTCGTCGCGCAGCGGCGTCGACTGCGGCACGCCGTCGACGAGATAGAGCGGCGAGCGTCCGCGCAGGGTCTCGCCGAAGCCCGACAGCTTCTGCCGCGTCGGCGAGAAGGAGGGCACCAGGGCCGCCACCGTATCGACGGCCGAGGCGGCCAGCGCCGTCTGCTGGACGATGGCCTCGGCGTCGATGAGCTCGACCGTGGCGGCGATCGCGGAGCGCGGGGTCTCGATCCGGGAGGCGGTGACCACCACCTCGTCCAAAAGCGTCGCGTCCGGGGTGGGCCCCTCCTGGGCCGCCGCGGGAAGCGCGGCCAGCAGCAGCGGCAGGAGGGCGACGGTGGCGAGGAGACGAGGGGACATGGAGCTCTTCAGGGGAACGACAGGGAGGGCGTCTGACCACAGGCCTTGTTGCGAGTCAATCGCACTCGCATCTAGCCAGCCTGGTGTTGGCTTCTTCGTGGCTATCGCAGGGGCCGAGCAGCGCTTGACCTGCGGGGCGGCGAGAGGAAAAGAGGTTCATGGCCAAATACGCGCCCCTCGCAACCTATCTGCGGCGTCAAAGGCGGACCGAAGTGGTGCTAACGTTCCGCGATATCGAACGCATCATCAGCGGCCTTCTTCCGAAGGCTGCGGCGACGGAGGGCTGGTGGAAACCTGAGCGCGGCGCGCCCGCGACGCCACAGCATCTCGCCCTGGCGGACGCCGGCTTCGTGGCCGAGCCGCATCTCCGAACGGAGACGGTGCGGTTTATCCGCGACGGAGGTCCGCGCGACCGGTCGATCGGAGGTCGGGATCGGCCGGTTCTCGACGACGGCGGTGTCATCGCCAACGAGCGGACGGCCGTCGCGAAGGGCGAAGAGACCGGTCGGCTCAGCGATCGTCAGGCTCACGGAGCGCCGGCGGGCTGAGCGCGGCCGGGGCGAGCTCGTCGCGACGCCTGTCGAACCGGCGCCTTATCCAGGTTCGGCCGGGCTTTTCGACGAGCAGATGCAGCGCCGCCGCGATCAGGGCCGTGGCGATGAACAATCCGATCAGTTCGACCGGCGTGATGCGGAAGGTGCTGTCGACGCCGCGCAGTTCGGCCACGACGCCCTTCCAGGCCACGATCACCGGCATGTGCACCAGATACAGGGCGAAGGACGCTTCTCCGGCGAAGACAAGGCCCGGGGAGGCGAGGGGTCCCTCGCAATCCGCCCGCGCGAGCAGGGACCAGGTCAGAATCACGGGGGCGGCGAGGGCGACGATGATGCGGTCGTCCAGCGACAGCTGCATCGCGCCCAGCAGCAGGACGGTCGTGAACAGGGCGGCCGTGGCGGCCACGGGCCGGCTCCAGCGCCACCGATGACCCAGCCCGTACAGCGCCATGCCGATCAGGAATTCGGGGGCGATCCGGAGAATGCCGAGGGAGTCCTCAGCTCGCGGAAGGACCTTGCCGAACGCCTGGACGTAGAAGGCGTCGAGGGCGACGAACGCCGCGGCCCCGATCCCCAGCAGCACCCACGGCCGCGCTCGCAGACGGAGGGCCAGCCAGGCGTAGGCGGGGAACAGCAGATAGGCGAACCATTCCGCCGACAGGGACCAGCTCGGGCCGCTCCAGTTCAACTCCGCATCGGTCGGAAACCAGGCCTGGATGAGACACAGCGTCTGGAAGAAGGCCAGCGGCCCGTAGCCCTCGGCGTCGAAGCGGACGCCGGCGGCGGTCGCGCCCAGCACCATGATCAAGGCGCCCGTCAGAACCGCGACGTGCAGGGGATAAAGCCGCGCGAGCCGGGCGACGATGAAACGCCGGTAACTGAAACCGCCGCTCGCGAAGGCCGGACCGTAGACGTGCGCCAGAATGAAGCCCGACAGCATGAAGAAGGCGTCCACCGCCAGCCGGCTTCGCTCGATGATCGGGCTGAAGCCCAGGGCCGGATCCCATTGGAGTTGATAATGGAACAGCACCACCCCCAAGGCGAGGAAGGCGCGCAGACTGGTCAGGGCCCTGAGATCGGCGGGATAGCCGTCTCGGGTCGGCGGTACGGATGTCATTCGCGATGGCCCCCCAAGGGCGGCGGATCAGCACCGCCGCCATATTGAGATACGCATAGGGCGGGAACATCCCTCATGCGCGACGCCAGACGGGGCCGGCCGGTCATACGGGACGTCCAAGTCTGGCTCGGGGCTCGGAATGCCCTCGGCCGGTTTGCCAGCCTGGACCGCTGCGGCTCTGGGTGAGGCCGCCCCCAAGACATGTCATGTCCCTCAGCCGGACGAGAGGATGTCCACGCCGACCGCCGGGCCTGGCGACCGAACGCCGGGAGTCGGTCCCCGGCTAGCGGGAAGCGCGGCCGAGAAGTTCGATCAGTTCGGTCGCCTTGGCCTTGCGGTCGGCGAGATCGTCACCCGCGATCGCGCCCATGACGCAGTGATCCATGTGGTCCTTCAAGACCTCGCTCTCAACGCGCGACAGCGCCGCCCGAACGGCCTGGAGCTGGGTTAGGACGTCGATGCAGTAGCGGTCCTCCTCGACCATTCTGGAAAGGCCACGCACCTGCCCCTCTAAGCGGCTCAGGCGGTTCAACACCTTCGGCTTGATCTCGGTCTGCATCCTGTTCCTCGTTCCGACCGTTCGATCCTACCTCACCGTCACACCTTGCGCGATACCCCTGTGGGGTATATTTGGCTGTGAGGTCGTCCGAGGAGCCGTCATGGCTACGTCATCCCATTCCCATCCCGCCGGTCACGGCTGCTGTTCGAACAAGACGCCTCAAGCCGGCGCCCAGGCGGTCGATCCGGTCTGCGGCATGACCGTCGATCCGGCGACCACGGCGCATCGGGCCACCCACGAGGGCCAGGCGTATGTCTTCTGTTCGGCGGGCTGCCGGACCAAATTCGTGGACGATCCGGCTCGCTATCTCGGCGAGCGGCCCGAACCGGCTTCCGTCACGCCCGGTGTGATCTACACCTGCCCGATGCATCCCGAGGTGCGCCAGGAGGGACCTGGCTCCTGTCCGATCTGCGGCATGGCGCTGGAGCCGGAGACCGTCACCGCCGAGGCTCCGGTCAATCACGAACTGATCGACTTCACCCGTCGCCTGTGGATCGGCGCGGTTCTGACGCTGCCGGTCTTCGCGCTTGAAATGGGCGGCCATCTGACCGGGCTGGCGATGCGGATTCCGGGCCAGACCTCCAACTGGATCCAGTTCGCCCTGGCGACGCCGGTCGTGCTGTGGTCCGGCTGGCCGTTCTTCCAGAGGGGCTGGGCGTCCATCCGCAATCGCAGCCTCAACATGTTCACCCTGATCGCCATCGGCGTCGGTGCGGCCTGGATCTACAGCGTGGTCGCGGTTCTGGCGCCGCATCTGTTCCCGGCGGCGGTCCGGCGGATGGACGGCAGCGCGCCGGTCTATTTCGAGGCGGCGGCCATCATCACCGTCCTGGTGCTGGTCGGCCAGATCCTGGAGCTTCGGGCGCGCGAACAGACGTCGGGGGCCATCAGGGCCCTGCTGGACCTCGCCCCGAAGACCGCGCGGCGCGTCCGCGACGACGGCGGCGACGAGGACGTCACCCTCGATCTGGTCGCTGTGGGAGACCGGCTGCGCGTCCGTCCCGGCGAGAAGGTGGCGGTCGACGGAGAGATCCTGGACGGCCGGGTCACCCTCGACGAGTCCCTCGTCACGGGTGAATCCATGCCGGTGACCAAGGACGTCGGCGACAAGGTCGTCGCCGGGTCGCTCAACAAGACCGGCTCGTTCGTCATGCGAGCCGACAAGGTGGGCGCCGACACCCTCCTGGCGCAGATCGTCCAGATGGTGGCGCAGGCCCAACGCAGCCGCGCGCCGATCCAGCGGCTGGCCGACAAGGTGTCGGGCTGGTTCGTTCCGGCCGTGATCGGGATCGCCGTTCTCGCCGCGATCGTCTGGGGCCTGGCCGGCCCCGAACCGCGGCTGTCCTACGCCCTCGTCGCCGCGGTCTCCGTGCTGATCATCGCCTGTCCGTGCGCCCTGGGCTTGGCCACGCCGATCTCCATCATGGTCGGGGTGGGGCGCGGCGCTCACGCCGGGGTGCTCATCAAGAACGCCGAGGCGCTGGAGCGCTTCGAGAAGGTGGACACCCTGGTGCTCGACAAAACCGGCACCCTGACGGAGGGGCGCCCCTCGGTGACGGCCGTCCGGCCAGCCGACGGGTTCGACGAGGCCGAGCTTCTGAGACTTTCCGCCAGTCTTGAGCGGAGCAGCGAGCATCCGCTGGCGGACGCCGTCGTTCGGGCGGCGAGCGACCAGAATCTGGTTCTGTCCGAGGCGTCGGACTTCGACAGCCCCGTCGGGCGCGGCGTCACCGGGGTCGTCGACGGCCGCCGCGTGGCGCTCGGCAACAGCCGCTATCTGGCCGAGATCGGCGTCGACGTCGGGCCTCTGGAAGCCGGGGCCGATACGCTTCGCCAAGACGGCGCGACCGCCATCTTCGTCGCCGTGGACGGGGCTGCGGCCGGCGTGCTGGGCATCGCCGATCCGGTCAAGGCGACGACCGCCGAGGCCATCCGCGATCTGAAGGCGTCGGGGCTGCGTCTGGTGATGATGACCGGCGACAACCGCACAACGGCCGAGGCGGTGGCGCGCCGGCTCGGCATAGACGACGTTCAGGCCGAGGTTCTGCCCCAGGACAAGGCGGCGGTCGTCGAGCGGCTGAGAGCGGAGGGTCGGATCGTCGCCATGGCCGGAGACGGTGTGAACGACGCCCCGGCCCTGGCCGCCGCCGACGTGGGGGTGGCCATGGGCGCCGGCTCGGACGTCGCGATCGAGAGCGCCGGGGTCACCCTTCTCGGCGGCGATCTCCAGGGCCTCGTCCGGGCGCGCAAACTGTCCCGTGCGGTGATGAGCAACATCCGCCAGAACCTGGTCTTCGCCTTCGGTTACAACACCCTCGGCATTCCGATCGCGGCGGGACTGCTCTACCCGGTCTCCGGCCTCCTATTGTCGCCGGCCCTGGCGGCGTTGGCGATGGCCCTGTCCTCCGTCAGTGTGATCGCCAACGCGCTGCGGCTCCGGGCCGTCCGACTCTGATGGACGTCCCATGGCCAGAAGGCCGTCGCAGACGAGAGCCGCGGCGGGCGCCAATACGCATTCCGGCGACCGATCCCTCGCCTGATCCAACGGCGTTCGGGAATATTTAATCACGGCGGAACCGTGGCTCCGGGGCCGGATTACGCTGGACGATGTCCGGCGTGGGCAGTCGGGGCAAGGGACCAAACTCGCACCCGCCGCAACGTTGTCGGACGCATCGATCGTCTGGCCGTCCGGCGATCCGCCGGCGACCCCCTCAAGCGGAGACTCCCTATGCTCACCCCGACTTTCACCCACACGTCTCTCCTGGTCGCCGGCTGTTCCGCTCTCGTTCTGGCGGCCTGCAGCCCGGCGGCGGAACCGCCGCCGAACACGGAGGCCGAAGCCTCGGCTCAGACGCAGGAGCCGATGGCCATGGCGCAGCCTCCGTTCTCCGCCGCCGAGGCCAAGATGCACGAGGCCATGATGTCCGCCATGGGCGCGGATGCGGGCGAGACATGGGCCCGCAAGATGATCTCTCACCACCAGGGCGCGCTGGACATGTCCGAGATCGTGCTGAGGGACACACAGGACGCGGATATCCGTCGCATGGCCCAGAAGACCATCGAGATGCAGACCGGCGATATCGCCGAGCTGCGGCGCTGGCTTGAAACGAACGTGGGCGCCGCCGCCGGCGCGGCGGCTCCGGGCGGAAGCGCGGAAAATCCATACGCGACGGCCGAGGCCAAGATGAAGGACGCCATGATGGCCGCGACCGGGGCCGACACGGACCAGACCTGGGCTCGCAAGATGATTGCGCATCACCAGGGCGCCCTCGACATGGCCCAGGTGGTGTTGCGCGAAAGTCAGGACGCCGACATCCGGCGCATGGCGCAGAAAACGATCGAGATGCAGACCGCCGACATCGCCGAGTTGCGCGCCTGGCTGGACTCCCCTCCGGCCGGCGCTGCCTGATTGGCGATCGGAATGTGATTGAAGAGCGTTGTCGCGAAAGGAGCGATCGATGGAAAAGATGAAGACGATGGATTCGATGAAGGGGAGCTACCGTTCGTTCGGCTTCGAACTCGTTCTGGATTTCATCATCATGTACCTGGTGATGTACACGATGATCGCGTCCCTCAATCACTTCTACTTCAACCTCAACAACGTCTACATGACGCTGATGATGGTTTCGCCGATGGCGATCCTCATGCTGATCTTTATGCGATCGATGTATCCGTCGAAACGGACTAACCTTCTGATCGGCGGAGCCGCCGCCCTGGTGTTCGCGGTGAGCTTTTACGGCATGCGGACCCAGGCGGCGGTGGGCGACACCGAGTTCTTGAAATCGATGATCCCGCACCATTCCGGCGCCATCCTGATGTGTCAGCAGGCCTCGCTGACGGATCCGGAAGTGCTGGGTCTGTGCGAGGAGATCGTCAGCTCCCAGGAGAGGGAGATCGCCCAGATGAAAGCCATCCTGGCGAGGCGCTGATCCAGCGCCAGGCGACGGGAGTTTCCGGCCCGGTCGGCTCTGCGGCAGCGTGTCGCGAGGGCCGACCGGGTCGCCTGCGTAAAACCATATAGATCGTCGCCTCGCCGAGGCGCGGTTCTGACTTTGAGGAGTATCTTATGAAGCTGGATCGTCGACTGCTGCTGCGCGGCGCCGTCGCGGGCGGCGGTCTCGCCGCCTTGCAGGGCCTGATGCCCGCCTGGGCGCAGACGGGCTCGCCGGGGCTGCGGTCGGACCTGCCTACCCTGACTGGGCCGAATATCGATCTGACCATCGGTCAGACACCCTTCACCGTGAACGGGCGCACCGCGACCGCCACGACCATCAACGGCGTGCTGCCGGCGCCGGTGTTGCGGCTGCGTGAAGGCCAGAACGCCCGTCTGGCGGTGACGAACACCCTGGACGAAGACACCTCGATCCACTGGCATGGGATTCTCCTGCCCTTCCAGATGGACGGGGTGCCCGGGATCAGCTTCCCAGGCATTAAGCCGCGCGAGACCTTCGTCTATGAGTTTCCGATCAGGCAGTCCGGCACCTTCTGGTACCACAGCCACTCCGGCCTGCAGGAGGCGCTCGGCCATTACGGGCCGATCGTCATCGATCCGGCCGGTGCCGATCCGGTCGCCTACGACCGCGAGCATGTGCTGGTCCTGTCGGACTGGAGTTTCATGCATCCGCACGAAATCCTCGACAAGCTGAAGAAGAGCCCCGGCTACTTCAACCGGCAGCGCACGACCCTGGCGGGCCTCTTCTCCGGCGAGGACCGCATGAGCCTGGAGGAACGGCGCATGTGGGGCCAGATGCGGATGGACCCGCGCGACATCCTCGACGTGAATGGGACGACCTACACCTATCTGATCAATGGACACGGCCCGCAGGAGAACTGGACCGGCCTGTTCCGACCCGGCGAACGGGTGCGGCTGCGCATCATCAACGCCTCGGCCATGTCGATCTTCAACGTCCGCATCCCCGGCCTGCCGATGACGGTGGTCCAGGCCGACGGCGAGAACGTGCGTCCGGTCGAGACCGACGAGTTCCAGATCTCCGTCGCCGAGACCTATGACGTCATCGTCCGACCGACCGAAGACCGGGCCTACACCATCGTATCCGAGGCCATCGACCGTTCCGGCATGGGGCGGGCGACCCTTGCTCCGCGCCTGGGGATGACCGCCGAGGTTCCGCCGCTCCGCGAGGTTCCAAACCTGACCATGAAGGACATGGGCATGGGGGACATGGGCGGCATGGGCGGCATGGACCACGGCTCGATGGGAGGCCAGCCGGGCGGCGCCATGGCGGGGATGGATCATGGCGCCATGACCGGCGCCTCCGGCGGCGCCATGGCCGGGATGGATCACGGCGCCATGGCGACCCAGTCCACGGGTGCGATGACCGGGATGGACCACGGCTCCATGGCCGGCATGAGCATGCGCGATCCCGCCAACGCGCCGCCGGACATGGCGGTGGGGGTCGGCGTGGACGCCATCGCCATGGCGCCGGCCAACCGCATGGGCGAGCGCCCGACGGGACTGGCCGACGTACCCCACCGCGTGCTGGTCTACACCGACCTGGTCTCGCTGACGCCCAACAAGGACCAGCGTCCCCCATCGCGGACCATGGAGATCCACCTGACCGGCAACATGGAGCGGTTCATGTGGGGCTTCGACGGAAGAAAGTTCAGCGAACTGGTCGAGCCGATCCGCTTTGAGCGGAACGAGCGGGTGAGGGTGACCCTGGTCAACGACACCATGATGGCCCACCCCATCCACCTGCACGGCCACTTCTTCGAACTGGTGACCGGCGGACCGGCGGGCCACCAACCGCTGAAGCATACGGTCAACGTTCTCCCCGGCGGCAAGGTCACCTTTGACCTGACCGCCGACAATCCCGGGGACTGGGCCTTCCACTGTCACATGCTGATGCACATGCACGCGGGCATGTTCAACGTCGTCACCGTCCGCCCGATGGCAGGAGCTTCGTCATGATCCGTCGGTCTGTGGGTCTCGTCCCTCTGCTCCTCGCGGCCTCGGCCGGCCCGGTGTTCGCCCAGAGCCACGCCGGGCACGGCGCGGCGGCTAACGCCGTCCAGCCCGCCGTCCAGCTGCCCGCCGGTTGCGTCCGGCGCGGCGCGCCGACGGCGGATCCCTCCCGCGTCGGAACGCTCGGGGCGCCGGCCTGCCCAACCGGCGCCGTGCCCGAGCGCGCGCCGGCGTCGGCGGACCCCCACGCCGGGCACGACATGTCGACGATGGGCCAGACCGCGCCCGCGCCGACCATGCCGGCGGGACATGACATGTCGACCATGCAGAGCGGCCAACAGCCGGCCGCCGCCGGTCAGCCGGATCCCCACGCCGGGCACGACATGTCGACGATGCGGCAGACCGCGCCCGCGCCGGCCATGCCGGCGGGACATGACATGTCGACCATGCAGAGCGGCCAACAGCCGGCCGGCGCCGGTCAGCCGAATCCCCACGCCGGGCACGACATGTCGACGATGCGGCAGACCGCGCCCGCGCCGACCATGCCGGCGGGACATGACATGTTGACCATGCAGGCCGGCCAACAGCCGGCCGCCGCCGGTCAGCCGGATCCCCACGCCGGGCACGACATGTCAACGATGCGGCAGACCGCGCCCGCGTCGGCCATACCGGCGGGACATGACATGTCGACCATGGGGCAGATG
Source organism: Brevundimonas vesicularis (assembly GCF_900445985.1). Lineage (GTDB taxonomy): Bacteria > Pseudomonadota > Alphaproteobacteria > Caulobacterales > Caulobacteraceae > Brevundimonas > Brevundimonas vesicularis_D. The sequence continues at coordinate 1,490,370 of NZ_UAQP01000005.1, read as the reverse complement.
CCTCCGGGTCATGACATGTCGGCCATGGCGATGCCGCCCGACGTGCCGACCAGCGCGGACAACCCGGGACGCCCTCCGGAAATGCCCGTTCCGCCCGGGGCGACCAGCGGCCCCGCTCACGCCGCCGATACCCTGTTCGATCCCGCGGAGATGGCGGCGGCCCGCGAACAGCTTCGCGTCGAGAATGGCGACGTGCGGACCACCGCGGTGATCATCGACCAGCTCGAAGCGAGTTTCGGAGACGGCGAAGAAGGCTACGCGCTGGACGCGCAGGGCTGGACCGGCGGCGACATCAACCGCTTCTGGTGGAAGTCGGAAGTCGAGGGCGACTTCGACGGCGAGGTCGAGGAAGCCGAGATCCAGGCCCTTTACAGCCGGGCGTTCCGGCCCTTCTTCGACTTCCAGACGGGTCTGCGACAGACCTACCGTCCGGAGGGCGATCGAACCGATCTGGTCGTGGGCGTTCAGGGCCTCGCGCCCTACTGGTTCGAGGTCGATGCGGCGGCCTTCCTCTCCAACAAGGGTGAACTCACGGCGAGGGCGGAGGCCGAATACGATCAGCGGATCACCAACCGCTGGATCGTGCAGCCTCGCGCTGAAGTCGTGCTGTCGGCCGAGGACATCCCCGAGCTCCGGATTGGATCCGGCCTGACGTCGCTCCAGATCGGGGCTCGGCTGCGGTACGAATTCCACAAGGAGTTCGCCCCCTATGTCGGCCTGGAATGGACCAAGAGCTTCGGGAATACGGCGGACTTCCTCGAAGCCGATGGGCGAAGCTCGGAAGACACGCGCCTCGTCGTCGGCATCCGGACGTGGTTCTAGCAAAGGTCGGCGGCGGCGGGCCTCGTCTGATCCTTGGCCCCGATAGGCGGTCGCGGATCGTCGCCGAGGCGCGGCGTCCCCGGTCTCGGCGGCTGGAAAGGACGGGGAGGTCTCGGTGAGGCCGCGGCCCCTCTCGGCCGTGGTCATCGACCTCGACGACACCCTGCTCTCGGCCTACCGCCGGCCGGATCTGGCCTGGCGGAGCGTCTGCTTGATGATGCAAGCCGAGCTGGGCGGCCTCGCCCCGGATATCGCGGCGCAGGCGCTCACGCGGGCCGGGCAGGCGTTCTGGCGCGACCCGCGGTGTCATGAGTTGGGTCGCGCCGACCCACGACACGCGCGGCGCCTCATCGCGACAGCGGCCTTCGAGACCCTGCTTCGGGAAGGCCATCCCGCACCGGCTTGCGAAACGGTCTCGAGCCTCGCCGACGCCTTCAGCCGGCGGCGGGACGAAGAGATGCGGCTCGAGGCGGGGGCTGAGGCCCTGCTGCTCGACTTGCGCGACGCGGGCTATCGCCTCGCGCTTCTCACCAACGGCGCCGGACCGTTGCAGCGCGCCAAGATCGAACGGTTCGGTCTCGAACCGTATTTCGATCACATTCAGATCGAGGGCGAAGTCGGCGTGGGAAAGCCCTTTCCCGACGCGTTCAGGCGTGCGTTCGCCGCCCTGGCCGTCGAGGCCCCCGAGGTCTGCGTGATCGGCGACAGCCTCGAATGGGACATCCGTCCGGCCAAGGCTCTGGGCTGTCGGACCGTGCTGTATGATCCGGAACGGGCCCTTGAGGCCGAACTCCGTCGCAGCGACGCCGACGTGGTGGTCAGGACCTTGACGGGCCTGGCGCGTTGTCTGCCTGCGCTTCACACTCAGCGTGAATGAAGGGTTCGGCGTGCGGGATACCGCCGCGTCGCTTTTAAGCCGCCCGCGATCGAGGTGCGCCAGATCGACGATCCGATCGCGCAAGAAAAACGCCGCGCGGCTCGCCGCGCGGCGTTCCCCACTTCGGTTTCGGCCCCTCAGGAGGCGGGAGGCCGCCTCCTCAGTGAACCATGAAACGGACGACGCCGTTCATCTGATGGCCGTCGGCGCCCTTCGCGGTCCAGGCGGCGGCGTAGGTGCCGGGCGCGAGGGCCGGAAGCGGGGCGCTGACCGTGACCGCGGGTGCAGCCTCCGCTGACAGGGCCACATCGACCGCCTGGTTCGACGGTCCGCCGGTCAGGCGAAGGGACGTCAGGACCATGGCGTGCGGGAAAGTCGCCGAGAAGGTGGTCGGGGCGGAGGACAGCATGGCGTTGTCCGCCGGAGTGGTCGCCACGCCATTGGCCGGCGCCTGCATGGCGGCGTGGTCCTGCGCCGACATGCCGGCATGCGACTGGCTCTGGGCCTGGGCGGCCGACAGAGGAGCGAAGGCCGCGAGGGCGGCGAGAGTGGCGAGTATTGAACGGTTCATCGAAAACTCCTGGACTTCAAGCGAACTACTGTTTGGGCGGCATGGTCATGCCGTCCATCTTCGACATGTCATGGCCGGCCATCGGATCGGCAGGCGGCGGTGTCGGCTCTGGCGCGGGCGCGGGCCGGGGGGCCGGGCGGGGGGCCGATGCCTTGGGAGGCGCGGCCGGGGTTGATGCGGCAGGGGCGGGCGTGGCGGCCTGCGGCGGCGTCGACTCGGGGGTTGCGGCCGGCACGGCTTCCATCGGAGCCATCGCTGAAGCGTCCGGCGTCGGCTCGGCGTCCACCGGTTGAGGCTCGGCGGCGGGCTGGCAGGCGCCCAGGGTGACCGCCGCGGCCGCGGCGAGGATCGGCAATCTCATGTGGCAAGGTCCTGATAAGAGGGCGACGGTCAGGTATTTCCATCGACGCCTTCATACTGGTTTACGCGGGCGAGCGCCGCAGCCCTCGCCGTCCGGCCTTCATCCGCGTCATTTCGGAGCCGGCGGGACGTCGCCCGCGCCGCCCAGGACATCGAACAGCTTGCGACGGGCGCGCGCGACGCGCGTCTCCACCGTCTTGACGGTCACGCCGAGAATTTCGGCCGCTTCCGCCTGGCTGCGCCCCTCGATCGCGGTGAGCAGCAGCGGGGCCTTGAGATGCGGCGGCAAAAGGCTGATCGCCTCGTTCAGACGGGCGAGTCGGTCGCCGGCCTCCATCCGTTCATCCGCCGGCTCGTCGCCGTTCGCCACGGCCAGGGCTTCCGGCGATGCCAGATCGACGTCGCCCCGGATCAGGCGTCGGACGAACCGGCGGCGGCTCCAGTCCCGGCATTTGTTGAGCGCTATGGTCCGGATCCAGGCTTCGAAGGGCCGGGTCGGGTCATAGCGGCGGATGTTGATCCACGCCGCCGCATAGGTCTCCTGCAACAGATCCCACGCATCCTGTTCGTCGCCGACATAGCGCCGGACGAAGCGGAACAGGGCCGTCTTGGTCTGCTGCATCAGCGCGCCGAAGGCCGCCCGATCGCCGCCGGCGGCGCGCGCTGACAGGTTCGCTGGACTCTCCACCCGGAACGCTAGCCTTCGTCGGGCGCGAGAGCCGCCACGATGCGGTCGTCGAAGACCTCGGCCTGGGCAGGGGTCAGCACCGACCGCATCTCGAAGACGTGGGCTATCGTCTCCTTCTGAAGGGCGCCCATGGCGACGTGGAAATGGTCAACCGCGGCCTGAACCGGGGGACCGTCGCCGTCGCTCTGTTCGATCGCGCGCGCCAGCTCGAGGTTGGCCGCGCGGACATCGGCTTCGAGCGCGGGCCGACGCGCTGCGAACCGGGCCTCGACCGCCTCGATGCGCGTCAACTGGTCAGGCGACAGCTTGAGATCGTGGTGCACGATGTCGTGCAGGGACGGCGGCTCGCGCCGGCTCAGCACCCAGCTGGCGCTGATCCAGGTGCCCGCGCCGCTGGCGACGGCCGCCAGCACGGCCGTCAGGACGATCGCGCGCCAGCCGCGCATCACTGCCCGGTTTCCAGTCTCACCAGAGGCGACAGGCCCGCATCGACCGTGAAGATGGCCATCTCTCCCGGCGGGCTCGGCGCGGCGGCCGCGCCGACGCCGCCCGCCGTCAGACCGGTGGCGAGGGCCACGGCGACCGCGCCGAGACGGACCTGCGTGGCCAGTCTTTCGCCGCGAAGCGTCTCGACCCGGCTCCAGACCAGCGGTTCGAGCCCGTCGAGCGACCGGCCGATGGGCGTCATCGCGGACTCGGCCAGAATGTCATCCAGTTTAAGCGACATCGAACACTCTCCTTGCGCCCCTACATCCTACTACGGCCAAGACCGTGACATCCCTCGGGCGAGGGGGCGGACCTCGCGCTGCGTAGATAGCAGAAGGGACAGGAGTGGAGAGGGTTTATGACATCACGCGGATTTTTCCCGGCATTGGGACTCGCGCTCGCCTTGTCGGTGAGCGCGCCCGCGATCGCGCACGAGGATCATGACGCCCCGGCGGTTCGCGGCCAGAGCGCCGCATCGACCGCCGAGGGGCCGCAATCGGACATGACGGTCATGCCCGGCATGGCGGCCGACATGGACCACGGGGCCATGATGGCGGACGAGGGTCCGAAACCCATGCCGCAGCGCCTGTACCGCTGGCTCGGCGCCATGCACCCGGCCGCGGTGCATTTTCCGATCGCCCTGTTCCTCGTCGCCGCCCTCCTCGAGATCGCCGCCCTGACCCTCCGGCGTCCGGTCCTGACCCAGGGCACGCGCGTCATCATCGCCTTGGCGGCCATCTCCGCGGTCGGCGCAGTGGCATTGGGCTGGTTCGCCATGGGGATGCCGGGACGGGACGACGCGACCCACGCCTCTCACAGATGGCTCGGCACTTCGATCGCCGCGCTGGGCCTCCTCAGCTGGTGGGCGAAGGAGCACTGGGTCCGCCGGCCGGGGCCCGGGCGCGAGAGAGTCTACATCGGCCTGTTGACGCTCACCGCCGTCGCCGTCGTGATCAACGGCCTCTTGGGCGGCATGCTGACCCACGGCGTGAGACATCTGATGTTCTGAAGGCCGCGCCGTCGTTCAACCTTCTCGTTTTTTCACCCACGCCCGTCCGACACACCTTTCGCGGCCGGCAAACAGGAGCCTCGCCCACGATGTTTCGTTCAACCTTCGCCGGACTAGCGGTCGCCGCTCTCCTCGCCACCGCCTCGCAGGCCCAGACCGCGGACGAACAACAGGTCCGCGCCGTGGTCACCGCCTACAAGACCGCCATCGAGCGGATGGATGTGTCGCAGACGCCGGCCCTGTTCTGGTCCGACTCCGAAATCTTCGAGAACGGCGGCGTGGAGGGATCGTTCGCCTACTATCTGGAGCACCATCTGGGTCCTGAGTTCGCCGATCTCGCCGGGTTCGACTTCCGCGACCACGACATGAAGATCGAGGTCGATGGCGATACGGCCTTCGTAAGCGAGACCTACACCTACCACATCACCTTCAAGGACGGCGCGCGAGCTCCCATAGAACGCCGCGGCGCCGCGACCAGCGTCCTGCGCAAGCGAGGTGACGAGTGGAGGTTCGACATCTATCATTCCTCGGCGCGGCCTTTCCGTCCGGCGGCCTGAGCGCGACCGCGACGGTCAGCGCCGTTTGCACATCGTTTTCTTGAGGTCTCATGGGGTCCCAGTCCATTCCACTCTCACGCCGCAGTCTCATCGCCATGGGAACGGGCGCCCTGGCGGTCGCGGCCTGCGCCCCGGTCGGTCGCGCGTCGAACGAGCTCGCCGTCTACAAGACGCCGACCTGCGCCTGTTGCACGGCCTGGGTGGATCACATGCGCGCCGCGGGCTTCGAGGCGCGGATCAGCGAGCTTCCCAGTCTCCGCTCGATCCGCAGCACCCAGGGCGTGCCCGAAGCCCTCGCGTCCTGTCACACCGCCCTGATCGGGGGCTATGTTCTGGAGGGCCATGTGCCGGCCGAGGACGTGAGACGGCTTCTGGCCGAGCGTCCCAAGGCCGTGGGCCTGGCGGTTCCGGCGATGCCCCTGGGGTCGCCGGGCATGGAGACGCCGGACGGCCAGCGCGAGCCCTATGAGACCCTGCTGATCCTCGAGGGCGGCGGCACACGCGTCTTCGCGCGTCACAGCTAGTCGGGTTCGTTCCATGAAGGTTCTCAGGCTGTCGACCCAGCTTCACAAATGGGTCGCCCTCGTGGTGGGGCTGCAGGTTCTGTTCTGGGTCGGCGGCGGTCTGGTCATGACCGTCATTCCGATCGAGACGGTGCGTAGCGAACATCGCGCGGCCGAACTCAAGCCGGCTCTGCTTGAGGTTGGAGCTCTTCCGACCCTCGCCGTCGTGGCCCGTCGCGCGGGCGTGGCCCCTGTCGAGGCGGAGCTGCGCACGACGCCGCGCGGACCCGCCTGGACTTTGAAACCGGCGGACGGAGAGCCCGTCGTCGTGTCCGCCGTCACGGGCCTTCCGTTCGGGCCGATGTCCGCTGGCGAGGCCTCGGCGTTCGCCCGGACGGGCTACAAGGGCGAGGCGAAGGTGTCCGACGCCGTGCTGCTGGCCACGGCGCCTCAGGAAACCGGTCGGACAGGACCGCTCTGGAGGGTCGATTTCGCCGACCGCGAACGGACGACCTTCTATCTGTCGCCGGCCACCGGAGAGGTCGTGACGCGCCGCTCGGGCGTCTGGCGGTTCTATGACTTCTTCTGGCGGCTCCACATCATGGACTGGAAGACCGGCGAGAACTTCAACCATCCGCTGATCATCATCACGACCTTCCTCACCCTGAGCATCGTGATCACCGGGATCATCCTGCTATGGATCCGCCTAGCGCGTGATCTGAAGGCTTTCCGGGCGTCTCGGCGGACGGGCGGTTCGAGTTGATGCGGGTTGCGCCCGGGCGCGGGCGGGTGGTCAGGTCAGGCGGTGAGAGATTTCGGTCAGGCCTCGCAGGTCGGAGCCGAAGCGCGCGATCGATCCCCGGTGCCGGTCCAACTCCCCATAGGGCAGATATCGGACGTCCAGGTCCGAGATCCGGCTGAAAGCCGGCCGCTGGAGCTGGGCCCGGACATCGCCTTCCCGGCTGTCCGGCGCCACCAGAAAGAGACCGGCGGACGTGTGGAGTTCACCCGAGAGCGCCAGATCCAGCATGCGCACCACGCCGGAATAGATGGTGGTGGAGTGCTCGACTTCGAAGGCCGCCGCTACGCGATCCGGCGAGGCATCGAGCCAGAGGACGTCGATCAGACGGATCGACTCGGCGCCAGCGCCGTTCGCCAGCGCCGTCGGAAGTTGATCGAGACAGCCCTCGCCGAGACGCGCGCCGTCATGGAGCCGGCTCCGGTCGTTGGCGGCGATCCAGACCCGATAGCCGAGCGCGCGTCCCAGATCACGAAGCCAGGCCTGGATTTCCGTGTGCGTGCGATCCGTCTCGCGTTGCTGCGCCGTCGCCTTCTCGAACTTCAGGGCTTCCGCGCGGGCCTGGGCGAGCCGTTCTTCCCACCCCTGGCGCGAGAGCGCGTCACCGGCGGGGGGCGGCGCCGGATACCGCCCGGAGCCGACATCGAACAGGAATCCCGCGAGGGCGCCCAGATCGTTCGACAGAAGGTCACGATATCGGGCGTTCAGCGCCAGGAGGCCCTCCCGCATGGCCAGATAATGTTCCCAGCTGCCGAGCTTCACCTTCGAGCCGGTGATCGCGTTGTAACCGTTGACGATGGCGGTGTTGAACGGGGGCGCATGCGTGGGGTGCAGGAAATAGATCAGGTTGGCGACGGCCGGCCCGAGGCCCTTGATCTTGAGTTGATCGATCGTGTGGATGCCGGAGAGAATCTCGTCGGCTGTGGAACAGCCGCTGCAATGATGCAGCAGGCGGCCGAAGGCGCGCTGGTTCGCCGGGTTCTCGTAGATGTCGGGGATCCTCAACTTGGGCTTCCACAGAAAGGCGTGGTCGGCGCCCTTGAAGATCTGTCGCTGCTCGGCGACGGAATGGACGATGGTCTCCAGGGACGAGCCGCGATAGGCGACACCGAAGCGGCCCGTCTCGATCTCCTCGACCACCTGGCCGATGCCCCGGCCGATCGACCGGAAATTCTTCAGCCGTTCATCCCACAGGAACCAGGTCTGGTAGGTCGCCGAGGGATCGTTACGCCATTGCGCGATGAGGTCTCGAAGTCTGTCCGGCACGCCATCCTCTCAGATCCTGAATCTTCCCTCCCAGCGTAAGCGGGTCTGCGCTGAAGCGCCACTGGAGCGGCTCTTCTGCGGTCGATCATGCTCCCGACGGACGGCGATGAAGGGCGTTCGTCATGGTCGCGACCGAAGCGGACGGCGCGCGCCGTCCGGCGCGGTCGCGTCTTGACTCGAAGGGCCTCGAAGCGCCTATCTCGGCCGCCATGTGGAATATTGTCCGCGTCCTTCTGTTCGCCCTCGCGGTGGCCGGGTTCATCGGCCAGTCGTCGGCGCACGCCACTCCGGTTCAGGTGTTCGAGGCGACGGCGGCAATGCCGGAAGCGGACTGCGCCGAGATGATGGACATGGCGGACGAAGCCGTCGACGACGCCGAAGGCCCGTGCAGCAAGATGACGCCGGATTGCATCGCCAAGATGGGCTGCGCCGCCGTCGCCTCGCCGATGCCGCCCGCGCCGGCGATCGAGCATCCGCTCGGGTCGGGGGCGAAATCGTTCGCCGAGGTCGATGTCGCGCTGGAAGGCGCGGGTCCGCTTCCACTGAAGAGTCCGCCCAAACCGCTGTCGTAGACTGCTTTCGCTGATCGGAAAGCCGCGCACCGCTTCGCGGCGTCCGCCGATCGACTGAGGTCTGCGCCTGCGTCACGCCGCGAGGTGGACGCGGCGGTTATCGAGAATTCTCATGATCATTCGCTTCGGCACGGCGGTCTCCGTCGTGCGCCGTCTCCCGGCGGTTCCCTTGCCGCGACGCTTGCGGCGGCCTTGCTGGCCGTGCCCCGTTGACCGGCCCTGGCCGCTGGCCGCACTCCTGGTGCTCGGACTCTGCGCCGCGCCGGCCCGTGCCGACCCCCAGACCTTCGACGAGACTCTGGCCCGCGCCGCCAGCGAGGCGCCGCGCCTGAGAGCCAGCGCTCTGGGCGTCGACGCGGCTCGGGCCGCCGCGCCCGCTGCCGGGCGCCTGCCGGACCCCCGGCTCTCCGTCGGTCTCGACGGATATCCGGTGAACGGGCCGTTCGCGGGGCAATTCGATGAAGACTTCACCATGCTCAGGATCGGCGTCGAGCAGGAAGTGCCCAGCCGCGCGCGTCGTCGCGCCGAGCGAGACATCGCCGAGGCGGCGATCGGCGTCGCCGGCGCTGAGGAGTCCGTCGCGCGACGAGAGGTCCGGGTCGCCGCGGGCCTCGCGTGGATCGACCTGTTCTATGCCGAGCTCCGCTTTGCAGCGCTGGACGAGCTGCTGGCGACGTTGCAACCCCTCTGGGACGCCGCCCCGGCCGGAGTCGCGTCCGGCGCCTATCGGCCCGCCAACGCTCTCGGTCCCGTTCAGCTCAAGGCGGATCTTGACGATCGCCGCAGCAGTCTCGCCGCCGACATCGAGAAGGCGCGAGCCGAACTGGCCCGGTGGACGGGCGACGCCGATCCCGAGACGGTCGGACCGCCGCCGCAGGACGATCTCGACCTGGTCGCCTTACAGAGCGGCATCGCCCAGCTGCCGACCGTGCGGGCCTATGGAGCCGCCGCGCGCCGCGCCGAAGCCGAGGTCGATCTGGCCCGCGCCGGACGCCGGCCGGACTGGTCGTTCCAAGCCAGCTACGCCCGCCGCGATGAGCGGTTCGGCGATCTGTTCTCCGTCGGAGCGAGCGTGCGGCTGCCGATCTTTCCCGGTCGGAGGCAGGATCCGGTCATCGCCGCGCGCGCCGCTGATGCGCTGCGGGTCTCCGCCGAGCGTGAGGACGCTGAGCGCGTGTTGACCGCGTCGCTGCGAAGCGCCCTGGCGGAATACGTGACCGCTCACGATCAATGGATCCGGTCGCGCGACGTCGTTCTGCCCAGTGTCCTTCAGCGTTCCGATCTCGAAACCGCGAGCTATGCGGCGGGCCGGGCGGGCATCGTTGAAGTTCTCGAAGCCTTCACCGCCGTGGCCAACGCCCGGCTCGACGCGCTCGATCGCGAGGCCGCCGTGAAGCGTCAGGTGGTCGAGATCACTCTCACCTATGGGAACGACGACCGATGAACGCCCTTCGCAACAAACGCCTGGGCGTCGCCATGGGCGCGCTTCTTTTGGTCGGGGTCGGCGTCGGGGCAGGCATCGTCGTCGCTCCACGCCTGGATGGGGCCGGCGGCGAGACCGCCGAGGGGGCAGGGGAGCGCGAGATCCTCTACTGGTACGATCCCATGGTTCCGAACGAACGATATCCGGGGCCTGGAAAATCGTCGATGAACATGGACACCATCCCCAAGTATGCCGATGAGGGGGGAAGTAGCGCCACCCCCGGCGTCCGGATCGATCCGGCGCTGGCCCAGAATCTGGGGGTCCGATATGCCACGGCCCGCCGTGGCGACCTGGAGGGCGATCTCAGCGCCACGGCGATCATAGGTTACAACGAACGCGACATCGCTGTGGTCCAGTCGCGCGCGGACGGCTTCGTCCAGCGCGTCTACAACCGCGCGCCGGGCGACGTGGTCGCCGCGGGCGCCCCTCTGGTCGATCTGCTCATTCCGTCCTGGGGCGGAGCCCAGACCGAATATCTCGCCGTGCGACGCACCGGCAATACGCCCCTGATCCAGGCGGCGCGGCAGCGACTGGTGCTGTTGGGCATGTCCGAGGGCGTAATCGCTTCTGTGGAACGCAGCGGGCGGGCGCGGAACACGATCACGATCTCGACGCCCACTGGCGGCGTGATCAAGACGCTGAGCGTGCGCGCCGGCATGAGCGTCGCCCAGGGCATGACCCTGGCCGAGATCAACGGCCTGTCGACCGTCTGGGTCAACGCCGCCATCCCGGAGGCGCTCGCGAACCAGCTGAGAGCCGGGCAGTCCGTCGAGGTCGCCCTGGCCGCGTTCCCGGGCGAGCGGTTCACGGGTCGCCTGACCGCCCTGTTGCCGGAGCTCGTCGGCGACAGTCGCACGATCACCGCGCGGATCGAAATGGCCAATCGGGGAGGGCGTCTCAGGCCGGGCATGTTCGGCCGGATCACCTTCGGCGGCGGTTCGACTTCGGCTCTGCTCGTGCCGACCGAGGCGGTGATCCGGACCGGAGAACGTGACATCGTCATGCTCGCCCTGCCGGAGGGCCGCTATCAACCGGCCGAGGTCCGCATCGGACGGGAAGCCGGCGGACAGACCGAGATCCTCGCCGGTCTCAGGGAAGGCGAACGAATCGTCGCGTCGGGGCAGTTCCTGATCGATTCCGAAGCCAGCTTGTCAGGCGTCACGGCGCGGCCGATCGGCCAAACTTCCGGACCCGCACGCGCCCCGGCGTCGCCGACGGCCGGCCGGCCCGCCGCCGCCCAGACGGGCGCATCCATGGCCGCGCCCGCGCCGCGCGAGAGGTCGGGGCAATGATCGCCGCGATCATACGCGCCTCGGTCAAGGGACGTTTTCTCGTCCTTATGGCCGCCGTCGCCCTGCTCGCCGCCGGCCTGTTTGCGGTTCGCAGCACGCCGGTCGACGCCCTGCCGGACCTGTCGGACGTACAGGTCATCATCCGCACCAGCTATCCGGGGCAGGCCCCCCAGATCGTCGAGAACCAGGTCACCTATCCTCTGGCGACCACCATGCTGTCGGTGCCCGGCGCGCGAACGGTTCGGGGCTACTCCTTCTTCGGCGACAGCTTCGTCTATGTGCTGTTCGAGGATGGGACGGACCTCTACTGGGCCCGTTCCCGGGTCCTCGAATATCTGAGCCAGGTGCAGGCGCGACTTCCCGCGACCGCCCAACCGGCACTTGGTCCGGACGCCACCGGCGTAGGCTGGGTTTATGAGTACGCCCTGGTCGATCGGACCGGCCGCCACGATCTGGCGCAGTTGCGCAGCCTGCAGGACTGGTTTCTCCGCTACGAGCTGAAGACCGTGCCGGGCGTGGCGGAGGTCGCCAGCCTGGGCGGCATGGTGCGGCAGTATCAGGTGGTGCTCGACCCCGTCCGGCTCGCCGCGTACGGCGTGACCCATCAGGCCGCGGTGGAGGCCATCCAGCGCGCCAACGGCGAGACGGGCGGCTCGGTGCTCCAGCTCGCCGAGGCCGAATACATGGTGCGCGCCAACGGCTATCTGACCGAGCTCGACGACTTCCGGGCCGTGCCGCTCCGCACGGCGGCTGGAGGCGTGCCGATCAGCCTCGGGGACGTCGCGACCATCCAGATCGGCCCGGAGATGCGGCGCGGCATAGCGGAGCTGAATGGCGAAGGCGAGGTCGCCGGCGGCGTCGTCATCCTGCGATCCGGCGCAAACGCCCGCGCCACGATCGCGGCTGTCGCCGAGAAACTCCAGACGCTCAAAGCCGGATTGCCGCCGGGGGTCGAAGTGGTGACGACCTACGATCGCTCGCAGCTCATCGACCGGGCGATCGACAATCTGAGCGGCAAGTTGATCGAGGAGTTCATTGTCGTCGCCCTGGTCTGCGGCCTGTTCCTCTGGCACGCCCGGTCGGCGTTGGTCGCCATCCTGACCCTGCCGCTGGGCGTGCTGGCGGCCTTCCTGATCATGAATCTTCAGGACGTGAACGCCAACATCATGTCGCTGGGCGGCATCGCCATCGCCATCGGGGCCATGGTCGACGCGGCAGTGGTCATGATCGAGAATGCCCACAAACACATCGAGCGATGGGAGCACGATCACCCCGACAAGAAGCTGGCGGGCGAGGAACGGTGGAAGGTCATCACCGAGGCGGCCGTGGAGGTCGGACCGGCGCTGTTCCTTAGTCTGCTGATCATCACCCTGTCGTTCATTCCGGTGTTCAGCCTCCAGGCCCAGGAGGGTCGGCTGTTCGCGCCGCTGGCCTTTACCAAGAGCTACGCCATGGCGGCCGCGGCGATCCTGTCGATCACCCTCGTGCCGGTTCTGATGGGCTATCTGATCCGGGGACGGATACCGGCCGAGCAGAGCAACCCGATCAACCGCTGGCTGACCCACATCTATCGGGGGCCGCTCGACTGGGTGCTGCGTCACCCAAGGAAAACTCTCTTGGTCGCCTTGCTGGTCTTCGCCACTACGGCCTGGCCTCTCAGCCGGCTCGGCGGCGAATTCATGCCGGCGATGGACGAGGGCGACCTGCTCTATATGCCTTCGGCCCAGCCGGGCCTCTCTGCGGCCAAGGCCGCGGAACTGCTGCAGCAGACGGACCGCATGATCCGCACGGTGCCGGAAGTGGCGACCGTGTTCGGCAAGGCCGGCCGGGCGGAAACCGCGACGGATCCGGCTCCGCTGGAAATGTTCGAGACCACCATCCAGTTCAAACCGCGCGATGAATGGCGCCCCGGCATGACGCCGGAGAAGCTGGTCGAGGAGCTCGACCGCGCGGTCCAGGTTCCGGGGTTGTCCAATGTCTGGGTTCCTCCCATCCGCAATCGCATCGACATGCTGGCGACGGGGATCAAGAGCCCCGTCGGCGTCAAGGTGTCCGGCGCCGACCTCGGTCAGATCGACCGCGTCGCGGCCGAGGTCGCCGAGGTCGCCCAATCCGTGCCGGGCGTGAGCTCGGCGCTGGCCGAGCGTCTGACGGGCGGCCGCTACGTCGATATCGACATCGACCGCGACGCGGCGGGGCGTTACGGTCTCAACATCGCCGATGTGCAGTCGATCGTCTCAGGCGCGATCGGCGGCGAAACCATCGGCCAGACCGTGGAGGGCGTGGCGCGCTATCCCATCAGCGTGCGCTATCCGCGCGAGTTGAGGGACAGCGTGGAGCAGCTGCGAGCCCTGCCGATCCTGACGCCTTCAGGCCAGCAGATCACCCTGGGCGCCGTCGCCGATCTGCGGATCGCCGACGGGCCGCCAATGCTGAAGTCCGAGAACGGCCGGCCGACCACCTGGGTCTATGTCGATGTGCGGGGACGCGACCTGGCCTCGGTCGTCGCGGATCTGCGTCGCGCCGTGGCCCGTGCCGTCACCCCCACGCCTGGCGTGAGCATCGCCTACTCGGGCCAGTTCGAATATCTCGAACGGGCGACCGCGCGGCTCAGGATCGTGGTCCCGGCCACGCTGGCGATCATCTTCGTCCTGCTCTACCTGACGTTCGGGCGCTTCGACGAAGCCCTGCTGATCATGGCCACCCTGCCGTTCACCCTGACCGGGGGAATCTGGCTGCTCTATCTGCTCGGCTTTCACCAGTCCGTCGCCACCGGCGTCGGCTTCATCGCCCTGGCCGGCCTCTCGGCCGAGTTCGGCGTGGTGATGCTGATCTATCTGAAGCAAGCTTTGAAAGATCGCGGAGCCGACCCCGATCGCGGACAGGTCCAAGAGGCCGTTCGCGAAGGCGCCCTGCTGCGGGTCCGGCCCAAGGCCATGACGGTCGCCGTTGTCCTGGCGGGCCTGTTTCCGATTCTGATCGGCCACGGCGCGGGCTCGGAAGTGATGAGCCGGATCGCCGCGCCGGTGATCGGAGGCATGATCACCGCACCTTTGCTCTCGATGCTCGTTATACCGGCGGGCTACCTTCTCCTCAGGCGCCGCAAGGCCCGTTCAACCCCCCCAAACCAAGGAGCGACCCCATGACCCGAACCCTTGTTTCACTCGCCGGCGCGGCCATGATGCTTTCGGCCTGCGGCCAACCCGCGGACCCGGCCGCCGAACCGGCCGCTGCCGCGCCCGTCGACACGGCTTCCGCGGCCGGCGCGGCGGACACGGCGACGTCCCCCGCTGCGGGCTCCAGATCCGGCAGCGGCGCAGGCGTGGTCACCGCCGTGGATACGGCGGCCGGCACCGTGACGATCAATCACGAGGCTATTCCGGCGGTCGGCTGGCCAGCCATGACGATGAGCTTTACGGCAGACCCCGCCGTGGCACAGCAAGCCGCTGTCGGGGATCGCGTCCAGTTCGACCTGACCGTTCAGGGCAACGCGGGTGAAGTCACCGCCATTCGCCCGGAATAGCCGGACCCGCCTTCACCGTTCGTGCGGGGCGTTGTCAGCGCACGCACGGTGAAGGCGGTGCTCCATCAACGGCTCGACGGAGTGATCGTGCCAACCGCCTCCCGGCACGCCTCTTCGCAGCGGCGGCAGGCCTCGGCGCAGATGCGGCAATGTTCATGCATGTCCGCGTGTTTGTCGCACTCCGCGGCGCAGGCCGCGCAGGTGTCGGCGCAAACCTCGAGCTGGCCCTTGATGACCGCCTCGTTGCTCCCCGTACGGCGCGCGCCGACCGCGCCGGCGGCCGCGCAGACGTCGGCGCAGTCGAGGTTGAGCCGAATGCATTGGACGAGATCGGCGACCATGGCTTCGCCGAGACAGGCGTCGGCGCAGATGCGGCAGGTCGCGGCGCACTCGTAGGCCGCCTCGACGGCGCGGATCAGTGCGTCGTTGGTCGAGCCTTTGACGTGAGGGTGGGCGCTGATCATGGACTGGATATGCATGGGATTCTCCGATGGCGGACTTGGTCAACCCGCCGGAACGGCCGCTGTTCCCCGGTGACCGCGTACGCCGTGAAACGTGAACGGTGTGCATCCCTGAGCGGGCAGCTGGGCCGGGATCAAGGTGTCCGGCCATGTTCCTAAGGGACTGTCTGCGGTCGGCAAGCGCCCCATCCTCCACCCGAATACGCCACGCCAGAAGCATAGCGTTCGCGCTGCTCCACGCGACGGCGATCCAGACCTGGCCGACCGCCAGCGGCAGGACGAGGATTTCGAGGGACGCGATCACATATTTTGGGTGACGAGTGAACCGGTAGGGGCCGCGTCTTGGAACTGCAGCGCGACCACGATGGTCACGGCGAGGCCGGCGCAGAATTGGCGGAGCAGTCGCGTCAATACAGGTTTCCTGACCTTCGACCCATACTGGGTGACCCGGACTCGCGCAACGACTCGATCGTCGCACGGGTTTGAAGGCCGTCAGGCTTCCTTGAGCCGACGGGTCACGCCAGCCGCTGCGACCGCCTCCGGAGCGGGTTGTAGATCCAGCCTGTTCGTCAGATCGTTCGGTTGTGGTATCCCGTGTCAGCGAGGTATATCGGCTCGCTTCTCTCGCAAACCAAGCTTTCGGCATTGTCAATACATCTCGAAAGATGTCGTGATCACGCGCTTTTTACATCAGACTATTTCTTCATTGTTTTCAACATTCCTCGATCTATTCGGACTGCGACACGGCGCTGTTGACGCCCATTGGCATAAAGCCCATATGGATCAAATCATTACCAGCGTTCGTGTAATCGAGTGGGAGTGAGGGACGACGGGCATGCAGGGGCGGCCTCTGGTGAGGGGATTTCGTTGATGACGGAGGAACTTTAGCGGACGGGTTCGGTCGGTGCGATCCGTAGCCTTACGGTGGTAGATCTACGGGGGCGGGATGGTGTTGGCTACGGTCTCCCGGAGGTCCGCTCCTGACTCATAGCGGCGGTTGGGAACGTCTGCTGCTGGGCCGTCCACCCCGTAGCGGCGCGTAGATCGAATAGACATTTACACGGCAAAGTCGCCTTATTTCACCATGAACTTTGCTGAATACGAGAAGGCGGGCAGGCACTCCTACGAGCGGCTCGCGTCCACGGTCGCGGCGATCCTGGGCGTAATCCTTGCTGGCATGCCTACGGTCCGGGTCCAGCAAATCCAACACCGCGCGAAAGGACCGGCGTCGCTCAAAAAGAAAATCGAAATGGCGGGCGGGACGTTGGACGATGACGTCGAGTCTCATGCCAAAGACGTCGCCGGCTGCCGGCTCATTCTCTACACCAATGATGACGTGGCCCGCCTGGTCCGGTCCGACGTCATGTTCGATAACTTCGACATCGATTGGGATAGGACGAAGTTTCACTATCCGCTTGATGAGCATTCGAGCGCGGGCGGGTTCATTTCTTACAACTACGTCGTCAAGCTGAAGGAGCAGCGGACCTCGCTTCCCGAATACGCCGACTTGGCTGACCTGTGGTGCGAGATTCAGGTGCAGACCACGATCGACCACGCTTGGTCAGAAATGCACCACGACACAGTCTACAAGCCCCCGGCCAAAGGGTTCGGCGGCGCGGTCCTAAAAGAGGTCGAAACGCGCATGGCCAGGATCATGCAGGATTATCTCGTTCCTGCAGGCTTCGACTTCCAGAAAGTCTCCAACGATGTCCGACGGCTCGAAGACGCACGAACCTTTTTCGAGACGCGCCCCCTCGAACGGGTCGAAGCGGACATCGACAATAACGAACGACACGACATTCTGAAACGTTACCGTGAGACGGTACTTCCGTACGTGGACGACCTCACCGGCCAAGCCGAAACAATTCGGAACGCGCTCAGGGCATCCCTCGAAAAGGCAGCCTCGACCGAGACCGTGCCAATATACTATGGCACCTACGAACATGCCGGAAAGACGTTCGAAGACGTTTTAGAAGCGACGCTCGACATCGTCGACCGTCTGAGGTTCGCCGATGAGCAGGGCGTTCGGGCGACCTGGGACCTTATCGGTCAAGCCTTCGACCTTGCCTCCACAGAAGCGGCCCGTGCGAGAGCCGGAGGCTCCGCAAAGTCCTTAGGCAAGCACAATCTGCATGTCTGGAAACAGGTCGGCCCCCTGGTCCAATGCCAACTGGCGGAACTAGCTCTTGCCGACGTGGGAAGCCCGGGACGACGGCCTCTGGTGATTGCTGCCGCCCAAGCCATCCTGGATCCGGAAGTCGAAGGCACGACGAGCGGCTCGAATACCATCACCATCCACCAAGGCGCGGTGCTGCCGAGCGGCGAGCTGGCCCATGCTCGTGGACAATCGATTGCCGCCCTTGAAGCAATATTGAAGGAGCCTTTGCCGCCTGACGCAAAGGAGGCCTTCAACGCTCTTATGTCAGCGACAAGCTTCCCTTATCACGGGACCGTCGACGGTGCCCTCGTAGAGCTCATCGCTACTGACACTTTGCGTGTGGTGGAGATTGCTTCTCGGCTTGCGCCCTTGGCCCCACCGTTCTGGCGAGCCAGCATCGAGCGCCGGATGTTGGCTCTCTACCGGCAAGCGGGTGGCCTTCGTCCAGAGCACCAACAGGTCACCGTACTGGTGGCGCTACGCGATCAACTGAAAGCGCGACTAGAAGCGTTCAGGGACGCGGTGAATGCTGACCAAAACTACGTCACGCACAAGACGCTCCTCGGCTTCGAACCCGTTTCGCGAGGTGAATGGGATCGGACGGAGTGGGACCTGGAGGCCATGCACGAGGAGCGAACGGCCGCGTTGGAAGCGTTGGTGCAATGGGCGACCGACGAGAATTTCGACGCATTACTCTCGATCATTTTAGACGCCGCCTCAGTCCAGTTGAATGATGGTGCCACCTTCATTTCATTCGATGAGTTTCTGAGGCGTTTCGCCGAAGCGCGTCCGCCCTTGGGGTTCCAACTCCTCACTGAGCACCACGTCGAGCTTGCGCCATTTCTCGTCCCGCTGCTGGCTGGATTGGCCCTAGGTCCAGAGGCGGCTGCGACCTTGGCGCTTTGCACGCAATGGATTGCTGAAGGCCGCCATCTCACCACCATCCTTCGGTTCAGCGCCTTCAAGATGCCGCCGGACCTTTTCCTTTTCGACGCAACCGCATCGGCTGTGTTGTCCCGCGAGGACCCGAACGAGATTCTTGCGCTGGTGGAGTACGCTTCTCGCCTTGTCGACACCCACCCGCAGGCGATCACCACTGCGCTTCTGCCGAGCGTTCGCGCACTTGCGGCCCTGCGCATTCACCGCTGGATCGATCGGCTGTGGTTCGTTTGGAAAGAGGAATACGTCGCTCAGTTCTCCGAGACTCAGATTGACGAGTTGCTCCATCTCGCCGAGGAAATCCCGACCGTTGGCACCCATGCAGAATGGTGGCTCGGCGCCATCGCGACAGTCTGGCCGGAGAAGATTGTCCGTTGGTTCGAAACCCGGATCGTGAGGCAGCGGCAGCACGACTGGGGCGAGCGCTTCGAAGCAGTGCCTTTCCGGCTCTCTCGTCTCAAACCGCCTCTCCAGACCCAAGGCACTGCCGTCCTCAAGATGATCCGAAGGGCGTTCGACGCTGCGGACATGTCGTTCCAATACACGGGCGGCAAGCTTTTGGCAGAAGTCCTGCCCGACCTCGGGGCCGTCCAGGCAGAGCTCAAGGCGTTGGCTTCGGGCAACGATGATGATCGGCTCTTTCTCACGAGGATCATGGCAGCCTACGATGGTTCACCCGCAATTGACGGCGTGTGCCGGGACTTAGTGGCAGCAACCGAGCCCGGATCCAAAACATGGACGGCGGTGGAACTTGCGATCGACGCCACGGGCGTGGTTTCGGGTGAGTTTGGCATGGCCGATGCCAGCCAAGCGCGAAAGACGGCAATGGAGGCGTGGCTTAAAGATGAGCGCGAGCCCGTCCAGCAATTCGCCCAACGTCATATCCTTAGCCTCGATCGCCAGATCGCGAGCGAGCGGCGGCGGACCATCGAGGAGGTTGCTCTACGAAAGCGCGAGTACGGTGAGGCCTAATCGACCTCAGGGACTTTCCACTACTATTCTTGCCCACTCGGCGACAAGCGTGGCTTCCGGACAGGCGTGAACGAACGTCGGCGAAAGCGTAATAGACTTCCGGTTTTCGGCGCGAAGCGGATGTCCGTTGTTGGCGCATAGCTGAGGTCCCGGCCTGCGAACTCCCTTCAGACCTTACGAAATCCGAGATCGAGTTCAGGCTGGCGGATGGTCATCAGGCGTTCTGGGCTGAGCGGGATGTCTTCCATGTCGTGGCCCGCCGGAGCGAGCGGCCGAGGCTTTGCTGTTCCATCCAGACTCCTATGAACCCCGCCGAAGGCGCACCTGACCTTTGGTCGCTCGCCGTAAGGATGCCTGACCTGGACCGGGCGATGCTGGATGTCTGGCTTCTACCGGCCGCTACAGGCGCTCCGGATGAATGGCGGGGTCCCGAGGCCCCTCCGCCGCCTGCTGAGCTGGAGCTCGAAGAGGGAGAGCTGGTCCAGCACGTGATGCAATCATCGGCTTTGAGGCAGCGTCGGGGTCTCTTCATCTACCGTCCGCGAAGCGACGGCCCCATGCCGGTCATCGCCCTGGCAGACGGGGAAAGCGTTCCGTCCTTCGCTTCGGTTCTGAAGCCCCGCATTGAATCCGGAGAGGTTCCACCGACGATGATCGTCAGCCTCTGGAGCGGGCCCCTGCTCGAGGAGGGGGAGGCGTCAGACCCAAACCGACGCCATAAGGAATATCTCGCGGGCTGGGACGACGAGGTCTATCTCGCACACGAGCGCTTTCTGCTGAGCGAGGTGATGCCGCTCGCAGAGCGTCTGGGCGCCTCGAGGGTGCCGTCGGAAAGAATCCTCGCAGGCTTCTCCGACGGTGCGGCATGGGCTTTGAATACCGCGATGGTCAATCCCGACGTATTTCGGGGTGTGATCGCCATGTCGTTCGGTAGCCGGCCCGATCGTCGGGCGCGAGGATCGGGATATGGCTCGATCTATCTCACGGCTGGCGTGTATGAACCGGATTTTCACCAGAGCACTGTAGACGCCGCCGAAGCCTTGGAAGGGTCAGCTGACGCGGTGCGCCTCGACGTGGGAATCGCAGGACACAGCCAGATGTTGTGGAGAGAACGCTTCCCTCACGCCGTCAGGTGGCACTTGACTGGTCGGTCCGACCCTGTGCCGTAGGTCTGCTTTACCCCGAGTTTCCAGGGTCCGCTGCTGGCGCAGGCCTGACGGAACAGCAGTACAATCGGCCGAGGCAGGGAGGCCATCCGTGGGAGGTTGGCCATGCGCCAGTCTGACCTTTTCATCATCCCTCGTCGGCCTTGGAACGCGGGCCGTCTCATCGGTCCCAAGGCTCCGCTGAAACCCAAGCACATCTGGGCGATCCGACAGCAACTCAAGGTCGCCAAGCGCGTACGCGACCTTGCGATGTTTAACTGTGCACTGGATGCAAAGCTCAGAGCCTGTGATCTGGTGAAGCTCCGCGTCAGTGACGTCGCGCCTGGCGGCTCACTTAGGCTTCGATCCACCGTCATCCAGCAGAAGACCGGACGACCGGTTCCCTTCGAGATCACAGAGCCAGCCCGCCACGCGATTGGAGCCTGGTTGGAACTCCGAGGACAGCGTGACGACGACTGGCTGTTTCCGAGCCGAAACCATGCCGGCTGCCATATCGGCACGCGACAGTACGCGAGACTGGTCGATCAATGGATCCGTTTGATAGATCTGGAGCCCGCGGCTTACGGCACCCATAGCCTCAGGCGCACGAAGGTCTCACTCGTCTACAAGAAGACCGGCAACCTGCGCGCATGCCAGCTGCTTCTCGGTCACCGCAAGCTGGAGAGCACCGTACGCTACCTTGGCATCGAAGTTGACGACGCCTTGGAGCTCTCTGAGCAGATCGATCTCTGACATCGACCGGGTCCGCTCAGCGGACCCGGCGTTCGTCCGCTAAGGGTGGAAAGCGGACTGGCGTTCTCAAGTCGCTGGCATGAGGAAGGCAGCAACCGCTGAACGGAGTTGCTCGCGCATTACGACGGCGCGTTCGTGACTGAGGTCAAACTTACTGTTCAGATCGCGGGTGATGGCCATACCGGCGAGAAAGCCCATAAGCAGGCGCGCACGGACATCTGCGTCCTCGCCCCCGATCCATGCTTCAAGGTCGCGAAAGCCTTGGTGACCCAACGCTTCATCGATGAGGCGTTTGGCCTTATCTGATCCAGCGGAGCGCATCAGAACGAGCAAGTCGCGCAGCACCCTTCCGCCATTTGGAGCCGCCAGAACATCATCCGTCACGCGCTCAGCGAAGCTCTCACGATCTCCCCAGCGACGCTGCCAGTTCACGCTCCCAGATTTGATCACTTCGACGAAAAGCTCGTCCTTTCCACCGAAGTATCGGCTGATCAGCGAAGAATCGACGCCCGCGCGCGCTCCAATAGAGCGGACTCCGACTGCCTCGAAACCCTCCTCAGCGAAGAGGTCCAGCGCAGCCCGAAGGATCGCGTGTCGGGTAGCTTCGGCATCCCGCGTTGGAGTGGTGGTGGTCATAAGCCATCTATAGCGGAACTGATCTAACTATGTCCGCAACGGGTCGAGAGCGGACGCTCAACAAGGTGTGTTGCTGAGGTCCGGTTTCCGGCGTTGAGTGAATGACCGCTCCTGGCGCTGAAGAGCAGCTGAGCGGCGAACGTGCGGGTGGCGGACTCGGTCTGGCCTCATCAGCGGAGTGCGACTTACCGCAAGGTCCGGAACGTCACCGAGTAGCGCAGCGCCGTCATCGGCGTGATGCCGTGTTCCCAGTCGGCCCTGGCCGGGCCGTCGAGGAGGTAGGCCGAGCCTGGCGCGAGATCGAGATGGCGGCGCTCCCACCCATCCGGCGTCCGCCGCCGGAAGCGCAGGCGGCAGGGCGCGCCGAGGGAGACGCCGACGACCTTGTCGTATTGCGGACGGTCCCTATGCCAGCCGATGCCGGCTCCGGCCTGGTACTCGGTGACCAGGGTCTGGACGATCGCCGCCGCCGGAACGCCGGCGAAGGCGGCGGCGCGGTCGCGCAAGGGCTCCAGGAAGGCGGGCAGGGGCGCCGCCTCGTCCAGGCGGGCGCGGCTGAAGTCGTAGCGCCAGCCGAAGGAGACCACGCGGCGCGCCCCCAGCCAGCCGTGGAACGCGAAGGGCGCGAACGGCAGAACGGCGAAGGCGTCCGTCAAACGATCCCGCTCGGCTTCGTCGACCATCGCCCCGACGTAGCGCAGGCCCGTCGGCTCGAGCGGCGGACCTCCGAACAGATCGGCCTGAGGGCTGGTCATGGGAGGACAACGCATCACACCGCCGCCGGCGCCGCCTCATCCACCCAGCGCCTCCGCCGCCTCGGGATAGCGCTGGAGCAGGCGGGCCGCCCATTCCGCCTTGCGCGGCCAAGGCCGCTGGGCCTCCCGCCGACGTTCCAGAACCATGGCCGCCGCCTCGCGGTGGGCGGGCCAGTCCATCAAGAAGCCGAGAGCCGCGCCGAAGTCGTCCGAAGCCGCCGCTTGGGCGAAGGCGCGGTCCAGCGCCTCGACATCGTCGAAGTCCGGCAGGCGGGCCAGGTAGTCGCGCAAGGGCTGAGGCGACAGGTCGCGTTCGAACATCGCCCAGCGCAGGTCCTGGGCCTCCTGCCGGTTTCCTTCGGCCTCCTGCACGTCGATCGAAGCCAACTCCCAGGCCGGCGTCAGCGCGGGCCGTCCGGCGGTGGGATTGCGGCCGAAAGTCCAGCGACGGTTCGACGGCGAGGGCCGAAGCGCGGTCTCGAGCGCGGCGCGCGCCTCGCCGATCCGCCCCGCCGCCAGCAGCCGGCGGGCCGCGCCGGCGGCGAAGTCGGGCGCGCCCTTCTCCTCGGGGGTCGCCAACGACAGCCACAGGTCCAGGTCGCCGGCCCGGTCCGCCAGCCGCCGGATCGCGCCGCGCGCCGGCCGGGCGCTCCGGACGGCGGACGGCAGGGCGGCCAGCAGGCGACGGGCGAACTCCGGCGTCAGGGCGTCGTCGGCGGCGCCGATCCAGCGAGCGTAGTCCTGCGGATGGCGGCCAACCGCCTCGGCCAGGGCGTCGAGCGCGGCCGGATCTTCGCCGGCGGGCGCGCCCGCCAGCGTCCAGAGGTCGGGCGCCGCGTCCTCGAAGGCGAACACCAGTTCGCCACGCGGGTCCTGCACGCGCGCCGTCAAGCCGCGGAACAGGTCGAACCAGGCCAGCAGGCTGGCGAAGGCGGCGCGCGCATCGGCCGGCGCCAGCCGGTCCACGATCATGCGGCGGTGCGCCTCAAGGTCCCGGATCAGCTCCCCGCGCTTGCGCCAGGAGACGCGGACGCGCGCCGCCGCGAGCGCAGCGATGCGCTTGTCGATCTCCGCCGCCAGCCGGTCCGGCCC
The DNA here is from genome assembly GCF_900445985.1 of Brevundimonas vesicularis. Classification (GTDB taxonomy): domain Bacteria; phylum Pseudomonadota; class Alphaproteobacteria; order Caulobacterales; family Caulobacteraceae; genus Brevundimonas; species Brevundimonas vesicularis_D. The sequence continues at coordinate 1,466,651 of NZ_UAQP01000005.1, read as the reverse complement.
GGCCTCGGCCGCCAACTCCAGCCGCAGCCGGCGCTTCAGGTTGGCGTCGCCGACGCTCGCCTCGGCCAGCAGCTCCGCCAGGCGCGGCGCGCCGAGCCTAGTCAGATTGGCCGCGTTCAGGCGGGTCGGGGCCGTCGGCCGTCGCGCCATCTCATCCTTCCAGTTCGATCCAGGCCGGCGCGTGGTCGTTCGCCTTGTCCCAGCCGCGCACATGGCGATCGACGCCGGCGTCCGCCAGCCGCCCGGCCAGCGCTGGGCTGAGCAGCAGGTGGTCGATGCGCAGGCCGGCGTCGCGCTCCCAGGCCTGGCGGAAATACTGCCAGAAGGTCCAGGGCGGTTGATGCGGGAAGCGCTCCAACAGCGCATCGGTCCATCCCTGGCCGACCAGCCGGGCCCAGGCGGCGCGGCTCTCGGGCTGTAGCAGGGCGTCCTTCTTCCAGGAGCGGCTGTTGTAGATGTCGGCCTCGGTGGGCACGACGTTGAAATCGCCGGCCAGCACCACGGGCGCGCCGCTGTCCACCAGGGTCGCGGCGTGGCCGATCAGCCGCTCGAACCAGGCCAGCTTGTAGTCGAACTTCGGCCCCGGTTGCGGGTTGCCGTTCGGCAGATAGAGGCCGCCGATCAGCACTCCGGCCACCGCCGCCTCGATGTAGCGGGCCTGAGCGTCGGCCGGATCGCCGGGCAGCGCCCGCCGCGTCACCACCGGCGCGCCGATGCGCGACAACAGGGCGACGCCGTTCCAGCGTCCCTCGCCGACCCAGGCGGCGTCGTAGCCGGCCGCCTTCAGGGCGGCGGCGGGAAATTGCGCCTGGGACGCCTTCAACTCCTGCAGGCAGACCACGTCCGGACGGGCTTCCGCCAGCCAGCGCAGCAGCGTCGGCAGCCGGGTGTTGACGCCGTTGATGTTGAAGGTGGCGATCCTCATCCCGTACCCGCGCCGTTCATGTCGTTCAGGCTGCTAATCCATTCGACGCCGTCCGGGTTCAGCCGTCCATGCCTCGGATCATCCCTTCGAGCGCGGCGACCTCGCGCTTGCCTGAGATATATGTAAGCTCAAGCTGAAACCCTTGCTTGCACTGGGATTTCCTTTCGCAGGAGAGGAGAGTCCCATGCCTAGAGGCGACAAGTCCGCCTATACGGACAAGCAGGAACGCAAGGCCGACCACATCGCGGCCGGCTATGAGAAGCGCGGCGTATCGGACAAGGAAGCCGAACGGCGCGCCTGGGCCACCGTCAACAAGGACGACGGCGGCGGCAACAAGAGCGGCTCCGGACGCGGCCGGCACACGGGTCATCCCGCCGCGCACAAGGGCGGGCGCAAGGGCGGCCAGGCCTCGGCCAGCCGCTCACGGGCCGACCGTTCCGCCGCGGCCAAGAAGGGCTGGGAGACGCGGCGCCGGAAGGCCGCGCACTGAGTCATGGCCATGAAGATCTATCGCGTCTCCATCGGCGCCGAAGGCGGACCCAGCCGCGAGGTCAAGGTCCCGTCCAAGACCGACGTCCAGGCCGCGGACGCAGCGGCCGAACTGATGCAGCCGGGCGAAACCATACTGAGCATCATCGAAACGGATGATCCCTATCAGGAGGTCGATGCGTCGCCGCCGGGAACTCAGACCCACCCGGATCAGATCACATGACCGGCGGCGCCTCCGGTCTGGTTCAGGGCGGCCTGGGCGGCCCCGAGGACCAGTTGCTCGAGGCCGGCCAGGAGGAGGTCTTCTCCCGCGCCGAGGTCGAGAGCGGCCGCATCGAACACCATGCCGACACCCAGACCCGGCCCGATCAAAAGGAGATCGAGCCGTCATCCCCCAACGCAGAGAAAGGAAACGACCATGGTTGAGAAGACCCTCGACAACCTGTTCTACGACACCTTGAAGGACATCTATTACGCCGAGCGCAAGATCGTGAAGGCGCTGCCCAAGATGGCGCGCGGCGCCCAGTCGCCGGAGTTGAAGGCGGCCTTCGAAAAGCACCGCGACGAAACCGAAGGCCAGATCGAGCGCCTGCAGCAGGTGTTCGAGATCATCGGCAAGCGCGCCATGGGCAAGACCTGCGACGCCATCGAAGGCATCCTGGCCGAAGGCGACGAAATCCTGGAGGAGTACGAAGGCACGGAAGCGCTGGACGCCGGCCTGATCGCCGCCGCGCAGGCGGTGGAGCATTATGAGATCACACGCTACGGCACGCTGAAGCGCTGGGCGACCCTGCTCGGCTACGCCGACGCCGCGCGCCTGCTGGACGAGACGCTCCAGGAGGAGTCGAACACCGACGAGAGCCTGACGGCCCTGGCGGACGCCAAAGCCAACGCCAAGGCGCAGGGCAAGGCCGCCTGACCCATGGGGCAGGGGCTGCGTGACGCCATCCCGGAAACGGCGGTCCATCTCTGTGTCGACATGCAGCGGATGTTCGTCGAGGACACGGCGTGGCGCACGCCCTGGGCGGAACGCGTACTGCCGGTCATCGTGCGCCTGTGCGAGGCGAAGGCCGAGCGCACCTGTTTCACCCGCTTCGTTCCGGCCGAACGGCCGGGCGAGGGCCAGGGGACCTGGAGACGATACTGGGAGCGCTGGCCTTCGATGACCCTCCAGACGCTCGGAGAGGGCATGGTCGAGTTGGCCGTTCCGCTGCAGCGCTTCGTCCCTCCAGGGCGCCTTCTGGACAAGCGCGTCTATTCGCCCTGGATGGGCGCGGACTTCGACGCCGCGCTCCGCCGCGGCGGCGTCGACACCCTCGTGGTGACCGGCGCGGAGACCGATGTCTGCGTGCTGGCGACCGTGCTGGGCGCGATCGATCTGGGATATCGGACAGTCGTGGTGACGGACGCCCTAGGCAGTTCATCCGACGAATCCCATGACGCCCTGATGGACCTTTATCACGAGCGTTTCTCACAGCAGGTCGAGACGGCCGACAGCGCCGAAATCCTGGGTGCTTGGCGCTAGATGGGCTCCAGCACCGCTGTCTCGCCGTGGCGGGCCCGCAGCCGCCACGGCGCGCCCCGTATCCACAAACGGTCGCACTCGATCACATCCCACCCTTGCGGCAGGACGACGTCCCGGCGGGCCCAATGTCGGGGATCGCCGTCGTCGATCCTGAGCGCCGGGAGGCCGAGCAGGAGACCGGTGACGAAACCGCCGATGTTGGCGAAGAAGGGTCCGGCGGCGACGCCGCCCGCCTTGTCCAGCCGATACTCCAGCGTCTGCAGGAAGCGTCCGTGCTGATAGAGGGCGAAACCCTCCTCCTGGAGCTTGAGCGCCAGCGCCCGATCCCCCAGCCACGCGGCCCAGACGCCGTAGAGCGCCGCCAGCATGGGCGAGCCGACGTAGCCGCGCCACTGATCGACGTAGAAGCGCAGCGTCGTGTCGCGGGTGTCTGACTCCATTTCGGCCCAGTAGGGGAAGATCCCCATCAGCGCGCCGGGCGTGGCGGCCTTCTCCTCGGTGACGCGATATCCATCGTGATCGGCGATGGCGCCGTCGTCGCGCAGCGTGGGCCTCAGCCCTTCCAGGACCTCGCTCCACTTGGCGGGCGCCTCGAGGCCGATCATCCGCGCCATGTCGATGGCGCGGCGCAGCACCACCGTGGCGGCGAGGATGGTCAGGGCGTCGTTGTCGGCGGTCTCGATCCGTTCCGCCGGACCCCCGATGTCGCGGAAGACGAAGCGGTCCCCGTCGACCGACGCCCGGTCGACGACCCAATCCGCCACGCCCGAAAGCACCGGCCAGGCCGCCTCGCGCAGGAAACGGTCGTCGCCGCTGGCGTCGGCGTAGAGGGCGAAGGCGCGCGCCACGTGCAGGCTGACGTGATCCTCGCGCGCCGCGGCGGTCGCGCCGCCGGGCGCCGCCTCCTCGCCGTGGGCCGATCCGGCCTCCCAGGGGAACTTCAGCCCCGCGCGCCCGGCCATCTTGGCGTTGTTGCGGGCGGCCGGGACGCCGCGCACGCGGAAATCCAGCATGGCCCGCGCCGCCTGGGGCTGCAGCAGGGTCAGCGGCGGGATGGCGAAGGCGTCCACGTCCCACATCACATGGCCGAAATAGTAGTGATAGTTGGTCCAGGTCGCGAGGCCGAAGATGGAGGTCGACGACGGCGACGACGGATGGACCGAGGCGTTCAGATAGAAGAAGGCGGCGTCAGCGATCCCCTGCCACCGCTCGCCCGCCCCGACCAGGCGGATGCGGCCCTTCCAGAGGTCGGCCCAGGCTTCGTGGTTGAGCCGGCGCAGGGCGTCGAACCCGTTCTCCGTGGCGGCGGCCAGGAGGCGCACGGCCTGGCGATGCGGCTGGTGATTCAGCACGTCCGGGACCAGGGACGCCATCTGGCGAAAGCGGTGACGGCCGGCCCGGGCCTTTAAGCGATAGGTGGTGGAGAGCGGCCCGGTCTCGTCCCAGGGTTCCTGGGTGCGCTCGGCCTCTGGGGCCGCCGTCGTCGCCAGGGCGATTCCGCAGGCGCCCAAGCCGCCCTCGGACCGCCACAAGATCGCGCCGTCGCACACCGGAGGCGTCTCGCCGGGCGTGTCGAGGCGACGCTCCGCCATCGATCCGCGTACGCCCGCCGGATCGACCCGCGCCCTGAACGTCAGTTCGCAGGCCTGGTCCAGCGTGACCTGGACCTCCTGGCAGACCACGGTCGAATGCGAGCGGCTGGCGAAGGTGACGACCTCGACCTCGGCCCTGCCGGCGGGTAGCCGCACTCGAAAGCGCGTGGTCAGTTCCGCTGTCTCGAAGTCGTAACTCTGGTCCACGGGTTCGAAGCCGCCCATGACCTCGCTCGCCCAGACTCCGTCGAGCGCGATGTCGCCGCCGAGCGGATAGGGCGCCGCGACGGCGGCCTCGACGTGCCGCTCGTGATGTTCGCCGACGAAACCGCTGACGATCGCCATGCCGGGAACCAGGGGCACGTCGCGCACCCGCAGTCCGATCACGCCGTTGGAGACATAAGCGGGCAGATCCTCCGCCAGGGCGCCGGTCGCCGGCGGCGGGCTGATCGGCCGGTGCGGATCAGACCGCGCCATAGGGCGGATCCTGGTGCAGGGCCGCGTGGCCGGTGCGGCGCTCGTGATGGCGGTCGATCTCGTCGACGATGGCCAGGCCGCGCTCGCGACCGACCAGTTCCAGCAGGGCGTCCAGCTTGGCTTCCATTCGGTCGTCGTTCTCCTTCGACGACGGCGAGCCGACGTAGAGGAAGTAGGCCAGGCCGACGACCTGCCACAGCAGTTGGAGGAACTCGGATTGCCAGTTCTCGAAGGTGTCGCGCCCCATCTCCAGAAGGTACGGTGTCAGCGCGGGCGTCTGTCCGTGCTCGCGCGCCTCGTCGATGAAGGCGTACCAGCCGAACAGCCAATGCAGGCCGATGGAGATGGCGAAGAAGGCCAGGGTGATCCAGGCGTAGGCGTAGCGTTTCAGCATGATCGCTCCTCCACCGCTGCCCAAGTCGCTCGCCGCCCCCCCGGTTCCGCTCAGCCCTGGCCGGCGGGCGGCGACCTCGCGGTTTCGTGACGCAGCGCCCACACGCGCCAGGCGTTCTGTAAGATCAGGGAGGACTGCGCCATGACCGAGAACCGGCGGGCAGAAACGGCGGACGAGTCCGTCGATGTCGCATTGCTGGCCCAGCAGCTGGCGGAACGCGGCTTCTATGTGATCGGCGAACTGCGCGGGCCAGCGACGCTGACGGGCGAGCGCATCCGGCCGGAAAAACCCCGCACGCGCCCGCCGACATCGATCAGTGAGGCTTGAGGACCACCTTGGTCCATTCGTTCTGGTTCTCCTTGAAGTTCTTGTAACCCTCGGGCGCTTGTTCGAGCGGCAGACGATGGCTGATCAGATCGGTGGTGTCGATTTTGCCCTCCAGGATCATCTGCAGCAGCTGAGGCAGGTAGCGCTGGACGTGGGTCTGGCCGGTCTTCAGCGTCAGTCCCTTTTCCATGAAGGCGCCGACCGGGAACTTGTCGGCGAAGCCGCCATAGACGCCCGGGACGGAGACCGTACCACCCTTCCTGACCGCCATGATCGTCTCGCGCAGGACGTGGGGACGGTCGGTGCCGAGCTTGGTCTCCTGTTTCACCGCATCGACGATATTGTCCGGTGAGAAGCCGTGGCTCTCCATTCCGACCGCATCGATGCAGCTGTCTGGTCCAAGGCCAGCTGTCATCTCCAGCAGGGCTTCGCGCACTTTGACCTCGTGATAGTTCAGGACTTCCGCTCCGTTCGCCTTGGCCAGCGCCAGTCGGTTGGGATGGTGGTCGATGGCGATCACGCGACCGGCGCCCTGCAGGATCGCGCTCTTGATCGCGAACAGCCCGACCGGGCCGCAGCCCCAGACGGCGACAGTGTCGCCAGGCTGGATTTGGCAGTTCTCAGCCGCCATCCAGCCCGTTGGGAATATGTCCGAGAGAAACAACACCCGCTCATCCTCGATGCCCTCCGGGATTTTGATCGGGCCGTAGTCGGAATAAGGGACGCGCGCGTACTGAGCTTGTCCGCCGGCGAAACCGCCGGTCAGATGCGAATAGCCGAACAAGCCCGACACCGACTGGCCATAGGCGATTTCTGACGCGTCCGCCTTGTCCGCCGGATTGGAGTTGTCGCAGGCGGCCGGCATCGACTTCTCGCAGAAGAAGCATTTCCCGCAGGCGATGACGAAGGGGACGACCACCTTGTCGCCCTTCTTCAGACTGGTGTTGCCGCGGCCGACTTCGACGACCTCGCCCATGAACTCGTGACCCAGGATGTCGCCGTTGGACATCCCGGGGATCATGCTGTCGTAGAGATGCAGGTCTGAGCCGCAGATGGCGGTGGCGGTGATCTTGATGATGGCGTCGCGAGGATTGGCGATCTGCGGGTCGGGGACAGTATCGACTTGGACGTTGTGCTTGCCGTGCCAGGTGAGGGCGCGCATGGGCGACTCCTTAGAATTGGGAAGGGGGATCAGATGTGACGGTCGGACCGAGGCGCGGCGTGGGGGGCCTTGGACGTCGAGATCTCGCCCGTCTCCATCAGTTGCTTGAAACGGCGCAGTTCGCGGCGCGCTTGGAGACGTGGCTCGCGCTGCATCACCTTGGCGACGACCTTGCCGATGACGCCGGAGGGCGGGTCGTAGCTGATGAACAGTCGCACCTCCGTGCCGCGACCAAAGGCGTTGTCACGGAATTCGATCCAGCCCTCGTGATCGACGTCCGAGTCCTTGCTAGAGGTCCAGGCGATGCGTTCACCGGAGACGTCCTCGGTGATCTCGCTGGTCAGTTCGATGTCTTTGTCGGCCGGCCCGGCGACGATCCAGCGAGAACGGCCGGACTCCAGAAGCTCGACCGATTTCACCGTCTCCGAGAAGGTCGGCATATTCGTCAGATCGCGCCAAAAGGCGTAGAGGTCGTCGCGGGGGCGATTGATCAGGACGGCCCTCAAGCTTGAGGCCTCGTATTCGCCCTCGCGCCGATCCTTGTCGACAAAGGCGGTCGAGCCAACGTCGGCGTCGGTGGAAACTTCACTATTGGACATAGGCTTAGCTCCGATGGGCTGAACCTCGTCAACCACCCGCGATGGGCTTCGTTCCAGCTTGAGCGGAGGAACAGGCACCTCGGTTAAGGGTGGGAAGAGCATCTAGCCCAGGTGCCGTCCTCATGACCGACATCCTCAACCCGACCGCCGCCGAAACCGTCCGTCGCCTCGCCGTCGTCACCGACGCTTCCTTCGGCATCGGCTTTGAATTGGCAAAGCTCTTCGCCGAGGACGGATACGACCTCATCATCGCCGCGGACACCGCGCTTGCCGAGTTCTCCCAGACCTTGACCGGGCTCGGCGACCTGGTCTCCGCCTGGCGACGGAAGAGGGCGTCAGTCCTTCTACGCCGCCATCGGCGCTCGCCCGGTCGATGCGCTTGCCGCCAATGCGGGGCAAGGGCAGCGGCTGGGCAAGGCCTTCCTCGACCAGGACTTCGACGACGTGGTCCATGTCATCAACACCAATATCACCGGCACGATCCGGCTGGCTTGGCTGATCGGCCGTCATATGCGAGAGCGCAGCCAGGGCCGCATCCTCTTCACCGGCTCCATCGCTGGCCTGATGCCGGGCAGCTTCCAGGCCGTCTACAACGGCACCAAGGCCTTCGTGGACAGCTTCTCCTTCGCCCTGCGCAACGAACTGAAGGACAGTGGCGTCAGCGTGACCGTCCTGATGCCCGGACCGGTCAACACCCATTTCTTCGAGCGCGCCGGCCTGATGGACACCAGGGTCGGCCAGGACGAGCACAAGGCCGAAGCCGCCCATGTCGCCAGGACTGGCTATGAGGCCATGAAGCGCGGCGACGGCGACGTGGTCGCGGGCATGAAGAACAAGGTCCAGGCGGCGATGGCCGCCGTCACGCCCCAGACCGCGCTGGCAGAACAGCATCGCAAGATGGCGGAGCCGGGATCGGGATCGTAACGGAAGCTCTGGCGGGAACGGACCCTCACTTGGGAAGTCTCATTCCCGCCCTTGGTCCAACTTCCGCTCCTGGCGCGGTTGAGACATCTTACTTGGAGAAGGCCTGTTCGAAGATGGGCGTACGGACCCGCATCGAGGCCGTGGCGGCGGGCGTTCACAGCCGGATTCTCACGCTAGTGCAACGGCGTGCCCCAGCCCTTCCGCAACGGGATTGGTCGGAAAGATCCCAATTATTTAACGTGAGTTCGAGTCCCGCTTGAGGATTCGAACAGAGGTGGCCGACTTTGGGGCAGGGGAGGACACAACCTTTTCATTCCTAGGATGACCGCTTTGCGCCCCACATCCGGCCGTTCGGCCTTGTAGCCGACGATCCCGAAAGCCGCCCTTTGTTCCGCCAGCGCTCAACTGGTTCAGACCCGACATTGCGCTCACGGCCCAACAGGTGTGGCCACCATTATGTTCGGAGTGCAGCAATCAGGGCGTCCCGAGCCATGGCCACGCGCGGGTGTCGCAGCGATGAGCGTGCCCAGACGAGGTAGTAAGCGTTGCGCGGCACCGTGACCGGGGCGGGTATCTCGATCAGCGTGCAGGCAGCGCGTTCGCTGCGGGTGAGATAGCCGGGCATCACCGTCCAGCCGAGACCCGCGCACAATCCCGATCGCAATACTCTCAAATCGGGCGCGGTCAACGCGGGCTGGCTCGTCAGCTCGAGCTGGTTTGCATGGAGCCAGGTTCGCAGCAGCGGCCGGTCGAGGTCGTAGGCGAGGTGGGCCGTCCGGTTGAGCCCGTCGGCAAGCGGCAATTCGGCAATCCGCATGGCCACGGCGGGCGAGGCTACGGCGCGCAGGTGCTCTTCGCCCAGCGCATGGAAGGCCAACCGCGGATCTTCGGGTTGCGAGGCGGTGACGGCCAGGTGCACCTTGTCTTCGAGGAGCATGGCATAAAGCGCCTCGCGCCCGCCGATATGCAGCCGCAGGTCCAGCCCTGCTTCCAGCAGCGGAGCCAGTCGGGGCGTGATCATTTCGCCCAGCATGTCCGACGGCGCGGCGATGTGGACCGTGCCCGAGATGCGGGACGAACGGGCCCGCGCGCTGGCCAGTGCCGATTCCGCCGTGTCGAGGCTGCTTCCGATTGAAGCAGCGAGATCGTCGGCGATCGCTGTCGGTCGGACGCCGCGCGAATGGCGATCGAACAAGGGACGGCCCAGTTGCGCCTCGAGCGATGCGATGTGCTGCGACGCCGCCGGTTGGGTGATGCCGATTGCCCGGGCCGCCTCGCTCAGTGAACGACGGCGGTAGACTTCGACGAAGGTGCGCAACTGCAGGAGGGACATTCCGGTTCCATAACTGGATTTATGGCCGTCCGCCATTCCCGCTGGATTTCATGATGCCGTTCCCTGCGTATCTAAGCCGCCGAAAGGAACGATTGAATGCAAAATCGCCGCCAACTGCTGAAAGCACTCACCGCTGTCTTTGTGGCGGGTGCGGCTGCGCCGGTTGCGTTTGCTCGTGTCCCCGACATCAATGGAGAAGGACAATTGACGATGACCCGCATTCTCATGGTGGCCACCTCCGCCGACCGAATGATTCCCGGCACCGAACCGACGGGTGTCTGGCTCGAGGAACTTACCACCCCGTATTATGCCTTCCGCGATGCGGGCGCCGAGGTGACGCTGGCCTCGATCAAGGGCGGCGCCATCCCCGTCGACCAGCGCAGCGTCAACGCCGACGGCGAGAACGACGCTTCGGTCGAGCGCTATCTTAAGGACGAGGCCCTGAAGGCCGAGGTTACCAGCACCCCTGTATTCACAAGCATCGATCCCGCCGGCTACGACGCGCTGTTCCTGCCCGGCGGCCACGGCACCATGTTCGATTACCCCGGCAGCGACGAACTGGCCCGCCTGGTCGAACGCTTCGACCGCGAAGGCAAGATCGTTGCCGCCGTCTGCCATGGACCGGCAGGGCTGGTCTCGGCGAAGAAGGCCGATGGCACGCCCCTCGTGGCTGGCCGCCGTGTCGCGGGCTTCACCGACAGCGAGGAACGCGCGGTCGGCCTCGACAAGGCCGTGCCGTTCCTGCTCGAAACGCGCCTCAAGGAACTTGGCGGCAAGCACGAGAGCGGCCCCGATTTCGCCCCATTCGCTTTGCGCGACGGCAACCTTGTGACCGGCCAGAACCCCGCCAGCGCAACCCGCACCGCGGAGCTCGTGATGGAAGCCCTCAAGGACAAGGACGCCTGATCATGCGGTATCTCCACACCATGCTGCGCGTCGCCGATCCCGAGGCGGCGGTCCGGTTCTTCACGCTGCTGGGTCTCAGGGAGACCCGGCGCATGGAGAACCAGGCCGGGCGTTACACGCTGATCTACCTTGCCGCCGACGAGGATTTCCGCGGCGACGGCGAGCAGGGCGATGCCGAGGTCGAGCTGACGTACAACTGGCCGCCCGAGGATGGCAGCGCTTCCGAGAAATACACGGGCGGCCGAAACTTCGGCCATCTCGCCTACGGGGTCGACGACATCTACGAAACGTGCGCGCGGCTGCAGGCGGGCGGCGTGACGATCAATCGCCCCCCGCGTGACGGATACATGGCGTTCGTCCGCTCGCCGGACGGGATCTCGATCGAACTGCTGCAGACGGGCGAACACAAGGCTCCGGCCGAACCCTGGGCCTCCATGCCCAACACGGGCGAATGGTGATGGCGAAATTGTTCGAACCGATTGAGGTTGGCGGGCTGCGGCTCGCCAACCGCATCGTCATCGCGCCGATGTGCCAGTATTCGGCAGTCGACGGCGCGATGACCGACTGGCACCAGATGCATCTCGGCCAGTTGGCGCTCTCGGGCGCGGGCGCGCTGACGATAGAGGCGACCGCGGTCAGCCCGGAAGGGCGCATCACCTACGGTGACGTCGGCCTGTACGATGACCGTACCGAAGCGGCGATGCGAAGCGTGCTCGAAAGTGTGCGCCGTTGGTCGGACATGCCGCTGATCATCCAGCTGGCCCATGCCGGCCGCAAGGCGAGCTGCGCCAAGCCGTGGCAAGGCGGAACGCAGATCGCCCCCGATGCGGAGAATGGCTGGCAGACCGTGGCACCCAGCGCCATTCCCTTCGCTCCGGACGACAATCCCCCTGTCGAACTGGACAAGTCAGGGCTTGCCCGCATCCGGGAGGCGTTCGCGGATGCCGCCCGGCGCGCCGGCAGGCTCGGCATCGAAGCCATCCAGATCCACGTCGCGCATGGCTATCTGCTCCACGAGTTTCTTTCGCCGATCTCCAACCGGCGCGGCGACGAATACGGCGGCAGCCTCGACAACCGGATGCGGTTCCCGCTCGAAGTGTTCGATGACGTGCGCGAAGCGTTTCCGGCCGACCGCCCGGTGACCGTCCGCGTTTCTGGGACCGACTGGGTTGAAGGCGGCTGGACAGCGGAGGAAACCGCATTGTTTGCACAGGAGCTGGAGCGGCGCGGTTGTTCGGCAATCCACGTCTCCGGCGGCGGCCTCGACCCGCGCCAGCAGATCCCTGTCGGTCCCGGCTATCAGGTGCCGCTGGCGCGGACGGTCAAGGACGCGGTCGCCATGCCTGTCGTGGCGGTCGGAATGATCACCGATCCGCACCAGGCGGAGCGCATCCTCGAAGACGGGCATGCCGACGCCATAGCGATAGCCCGCGCTGCGCTGTGGGATCCGCGTTGGCCCTGGCACGCCGCCGCCGCGCTTGGTGCATCGGTCAAGGCGCCCCCGCAATATCTCCGGTCCGAGCCCCACGAAGCGGGCCGCATCCTCGAGGAAATGACCCCATGAAAACCTCCGCCAAACTGCTTCTTGCCGCTGGCGGTGCCCTCTCGCTTGCCGCCTGCTCGACGACCCGCGAGGGTGCATCCGCGCCCCAGATCGAACAGGTCGCGACCTTCGATGGCGCGATGCCGACTGGCGTGACCGTCGCCCCCAACGGGCGCATCTTCGTCAACTTCCCGCAATGGGGCGACAACGCGCCGTTCACGGTTGCCGAGCTGGTCGACGGCAAGGCGGTGCCTTATCCCGACGCCGCGACCAACCAGCCCGATCCGGCCGACCCGGCTGGGCATTTCATCTCGGTGCAGAGCGTGGTGGCCGACGGCGCCAATCGCCTCTGGGTGCTCGACACGGCGGCGCCCAAATTCTCTCAACCACAGGCCGGCGGTGCAAAGCTGGTGGCAATCGACCTTGCGACCGACCGGGTGGTGAAGACGATCGTCCTGCCGCCCAGCGTGGTGCTGCCCACGACCTACCTCAACGACGTGCGCTTCGATCTGCGTCAGGGTGCCGAGGGCGTCGCCTACATCACCGACAGCAGCAACGAGGGGATCGGCGGCATCATCGTCGTCGATATCGCAAGCGGGCGGGCGATCCGGCGCCTGTCGAACCATGCGACGACCAACCCCGAGCCCGGCTTCACCCCGGTTGTCGATGGCGCGGTGCTCATGAACCGCCCGGCTGACGGCCCCGCGACGCCGGTCACGATCGCAAGCGACGCGATTGCGCTCAGCGCCGACGGCAGCCTGCTGTATTACGGTCCACTGTCGGGCCGCACGCTGCACGCGGTGCCCACGGCAATGCTGCGCGATCCCGCGGTGTCCGAGGAGGCATTGGGCCGCGCGGTCCGCAGCCTGGGGCGCAAAGGCGCCTCGGACGGGATAGCCGAGGATGACAAGGGCCGCGTGTTCGCCGGCGATTACGAGAACAACGCGATCCGCGTGCTCGACCAGGGCAGCTGGACGACGGTGGTCAGCAACCCGCGCATCAGCTGGCCCGACACGCTGTCGATCGGCACCGACGGCTACCTCTACTTCACCGCCAACCAGCTTCACCGCCAGCCAGGCTTCCACGGCGGGCGGGACTTGCGCCGCAAGCCCTACGAGCTGCTCCGCATCAAGGTGGGCGCGGCTCCCGTCCTGTTGCGCTCGCGGTGACCCCATCAGGCCGGGCGGGCTCGCGCGGGGCCGCGATCCGGCGAAAAATCAACAACTGACTTGAAGGAATACAGTCATGACCAAGGGTATCGAAGGCAAGGTCGTTCTCATAACCGGCGGCAGCAGCGGCATCGGCGCGGAAACTGCGCGTCTTCTCGCGGAACGCGGCGCCAAGGTGGCCATCGCCGCGCGGCGCAAGGACAGGCTCGACGAGGTCGTCGCGGACATCGCCGCAGTTGGCGGAACGGCACGTAGCTACGCGCTGGACGTGACCGACAAATCGGCGGTCCAGTCCGTCGTCGCCTCAATCATTGCCGACTTTGGCCGCCTCGACGTGCTGATCAACAACGCCGGGCTGATGCCGATCCGTCCGATGGCCGAGGTCAACACCGACGAGTGGGACCAGATGATCGACGTCAATCTGAAGGGTACGCTCTACGGCATCGCGGCGGCCCTTCCCGGCTTTCTCGAGCAGGGCAGCGGCCACATCATCAACCTGAGCTCGGTTGCGGGCATCAAGGTCTTCGCACCAGGCGGCACTGTCTACTCCGGCACCAAGTTCGCCGTCAGCGCGATCAGCGAGGGCTTGCGCCACGAGGTGGGGGAAAAGGTCCGGGTTACGTCAATCGAGCCTGGAGCTGTCGAAAGCGATTTGAAATTCACGACCTCTGGCGCGGCTGCCGAGACGGTGCTGGACTTCTACAAGCAGGCCATCCCGGCGGCATCGGTGGCGCGTGCTATCGCGTTCGCTGTCGAACAACCTGATGACGTCGACGTCAACGCGATTGTCATCCGTCCGACCGCACAGCAGTTCTGATTGCAATGAGGAGGCGGGGCCGCGTGTGCTCCGCCTCATGGGGAACGTATCGGCCCGCTCGTCCGTTGCTTTGCCGAATAATATGTGTCCGTTTCACTTGAGGAGTCATTTATGCCCAAACTTGCCCTGTATGTACCGCTGAAGGCCAAGCCCGGAAAAGAGCGCGATGTCGCCGATTTCCTGACCTCGGCATTGCCGCTCGTTCAAGCTGAGGCGGGCACTCTGACCTGGTATGCGATCGAGGAAGGTCCCGGTGCGTACGCGATCTTCGATACGTTCGACACAGAGGAGCATCGGCAGGCCCATCTTGACGGCAAGGTTGCCGCCGCACTGATGGAGAAGGCAGAAGAACTGTTCTCTGAACCGCCGCAGATTCACAAGTTCACCCTACTGGCCGCGAAATAGCGGAGCGGTCGGCACCCTAAGCTGCCGTCTGACCGCAGGGTAAGGCTCGTGTCTCTATCCGGAATGGATGGCCCGGTCGGATCGGGAAATGAATAAATGAATACGACAGGTCATCCGCGAAAGTGGATGGCCTTGTCTTTTGCGATTATCACACTTCTGAATTTACTGATAAGGCGCCGTTGATGTGTCCCGACGTAAGGGCGCCATTAGTTCGCGGGAGATTCTTGAGCACATCAATTCGGCGCGTTATTCGGCCGTTCTGGCCCAGTCATTCAGAAAACCGCCGTGAATTGATCCCAGGACGGCCCTACGGGAAGGAACCTCTGAGGTAGCGAAAGGTTCAGGAAACTGAGATCACTTGGAAGGGTGCGATGTCCTCCGCCGTTGCGATGGACCGGATCATCGCCAAGCTCTCGATTTGATGACTCGTTGAAAAGAGCTGAGAAAGGAAAAGATCCGTGAAAGCTGTCGTGTACAACGGGCCCAAAGATGTTTCTGTCAATACCATCGACGATCCCAAGATCGAAAAGCAGACCGATGTTATCATCCGGCTGACCACGACCAATATCTGCGGGTCGGACCTTCACATGTATGAAGGCCGTACCAGCTTCGAGAAGGGCAAGGTCTTCGGCCACGAAAACCTTGGCGAGGTCATCGAAGTCGGCTCTGCCGTAGATCGCATCAAGAAGGGCGATCGCGTGTGCATGCCGTTCAACGTCGGTTGCGGTTTCTGCGAAAATTGCGAACGCGGGTTGACGGGTTTTTGCCTCACGACCAACCCTGGAACCGCTGGCGCAGCGTATGGCTTTGCCGAGATGGGTCCGTGGCAAGGTGGTCAGGCCGAGTTTATGCGCGTTCCTTATGCGGACTTCAATTGTCTGAAGCTGCCTGAGGACGCTGAGGAGAAGGAGGATGACTATGTCATGCTCTCCGACATCTTCCCGACGGGTTGGCATGGCGTCGAACTGTCAGGTTTCCTGCCTGGCGAAAGCATCGCGATCTACGGCGCCGGTCCGGTCGGTTTAATGGCCGCGCACTCAGCCGAAATCCGCGGCGCCTCTCAGATCTTCGTGGTCGATTCTCACGATGACCGCCTGAAACTGGCCGAGGCCATGGGCGCCATTCCGATCGACATGCGAAAGGGCGATCCCGCCCAGCAGATCCTTGACGCGACCGGCGGCCTCGGGACCGACCGGGGGGTTGAGGCGGTCGGGTATCAGTGTTGCGATCGCCACGGCAAGGAGCGCAGCAATTACACGATGAACTGCCTCGTCAAAAGCACGAAGGCCACCGGCGGAATCGGCGTCGTCGGCGTGTTCATTCCGGAAGACCCGAACGCGCCCGACGATCTCCAGAAGGAAGGCAAGATGGCGTTCGACTTCGGCAACTTCTGGTTCAAGGGCCAGAAGATCGGCACCGGCCAGTGCAATGTAAAGCACTACAACCGGCGACTGATGAAGCTTATCGAGCAAGACCGGGCCAATCCTGCCCAAATCATCTCGCACCGACTGCCGCTTGATCAGGCACCAGACGCCTACAAGCATTTCGACGAGCGCGATGCTGGTTGGACGAAGGTCGTGCTCAAGCCGGGCGCCTGACCTTAGTTTTCGACGGAATAGGAAATAAATTATGACTTTGGAAGGCAAATCAGTTGCCATTCTGATCGCACCCCGCGGGACGGAAGAACCAGAATTCTCGAAGCCCAAGCAAGCTGTCGAGGACGCTGGTGGCAAAGTGACCGTGGTCAGTTTTGAGCCGGGCAAGGCTCGCACAGTCAATAGCGATCTTGACGAGGGCGGCAGCTATACTATCGACAAGACGTTTTCCGAGGTCAAAGCCGACGATTTCGACGGACTTGTTGTGCCCGGAGGGACTGTCGGTGCCGACAAGCTGCGCGGCAGCGTCGAGGCAATTGGTTTCATCCGGGCTTTCTTCGATCAGAAAAAACCTGTTGCGGCTATATGCCATGCACCCTGGACATTGATCGAGGCGGGCGTGCTTAAGGGTCGCACCTTGACGTCCTACCCGACGCTGAAGGTCGATATCGAGAACGCCGGCGGTGCATGGACCAATGAGGAAGTCGTGGTCGACAACGGCCTTGTTACCAGCCGCGATCCCAATGATTTGCCCGCCTTCTGTGCCAAACTCGTTGAGGAGATCGCAGAAGGTGTGGCCGCGGCGCTCGCAGCAGGGAATTAAGACGGGGCGTTTCGACGAACCATGTGAGGGCCCTCTCCTTGGAGAAGGTCCGCACAAAGCAAGCGTGGCGGATGGCCAGCGATGGCCGTCCGCCACGCCGCGTATCGCACGAACACGGCACACCTGACGGGCACTCAAACCCTAAGCCGCGTCAACCGCGGTGACACATCGCCGGCTCCCGCTTCCAGATTCGACCCATTCCAACGTGTGGTTGAGATGCACCTGATCGAACGTGCATTCCGCCAGATTTACGACTACAGCGCCGCCTTGAGATAGCGGGCGGTGAGACTGCCTTCCGCTTCCGCAACGACGCCAGGGACGCCGCTGGCAACGATACGGCCCCCATCTTCCCCGGCCCCCGGTCCCAGGTCGATGATCCAGTCCGCCTGTGTGATGGCGCGCATGTCATGTTCGACGACTACGACGGTATTGCCGGCGTCTACGAGGCCCTGCAGGTGTTGCATGAGCCGGTCGCCATCGGAGGGGTGAAGCCCCGAAGTTGGCTCGTCGAGGATGTAGATCGTGTTGCCGCGTTGAGCGCGTTGCAGTTCAGTCGCCAGCTTGATGCGCTGCGCCTCCCCGCCAGACAGCTCGGTCGCCGGCTGACCGAGCCTCAGATAGCCAAGACCGATCTCCCGCAACACGTCGAGGGAGCGCATCACAGATGCCTCGCCAGCGAAGAAATCGCACGCATCGTCGACCGTCAGTTCGAGCACCTGGGCGATATTGCGCCCGTTCCATTCGACTTCGAGCGTTTGCGGGTTGTAGCGAGAGCCATGACAGGTCGAGCAGGGGGCAAAAACGCTCGGCAGGAACAGCAGCTCCACCATGACGTATCCCTCGCCCTCGCACACAGGGCAGCGGCCTTGCGCGACGTTGAACGAGAACCTTCCCGGGCTGTAGTGCCGCCGGCGGGCGAGCGGCGTATCAGCGAATATCCGTCGCACATGGTCGAACATGCCGCTGTAGGTGGATAGGTTCGAGCGCGGCGTGCGGCCGATCGGTTTCTGATCGACCCGGACCAGCCTGCGAACATGCTCCATGCCTGCGACAATGCGTCCTTCAGTGTCGTTCTGCGCAACATCGAGCAGCGGGTCGATATCCTCCTCCTCGGCCACGGGGGAGCCGCCGAGGTGTTCCGTGACGAGCTCGGGCAGCGCCTGACTGACAAGACTGGATTTACCCGATCCCGAAACGCCGGTGACAGCGGTGAAGCAGCCGATGGGAAACTCGACGTCGAGACCATGGAGATTGTTCCGTCTGATCCCTTCCAGGCGTAGCCATGCCTTGGGATCGCGCGGTGTGCGCTCACTGCGGAGCGGCTCTGCGAACAGGTAGCGGCGGGTGATCGAATTCTCGACGTCGGCAAGCCCCTCTATCGGCCCGCTGTAGAGGACTTCACCGCCCTTTTCCCCGGCTCCTGGCCCGACATCGACGAGCCATTCCGCGCGGCGGATCACGTCGAGATCATGTTCGACGACGAACAGGGAGTTGCCCGCCGCCTTGAGACGCTCGAGGATGGTGAGCAAGGCTTCGCCATCTGCCGGGTGCAACCCTGCCGAAGGCTCGTCAAGCACATAGACCACGCCGAAAAGCTGTGACGACAATTGCGTGGCAAGCCGCAAGCGCTGCAGCTCTCCGGAGGAGAGCGTCGGCGTGCTGCGGTCGAGCGAAATGTAGCCAAGGCCAAGATCGATGAGCGGCTCTAGCCGCTCGATCAATTCGCAGGCAAGGCGTTGGGCGGCGATCCGCTTCTCGTCGGAGAGATTGGGCGTGCGGCGTACGTCGGGCGCGCTCTTGTGCGCCGAGCCGCCCGCCGCAACCCGTTGTTCGACCGCTGCATCGCGGGCCGCTTTTTCCAGAACATGGCCCTTTGAGGGGGCGGAGACCGCCCCATACGCGCCATGCGCGACGGGGATCAGCAAGTCTTTCAGCTTGAGCACCGTCAGGTCGCCGAACTCGGCAATGTCGAGGCCGGCGAATTTGACCGACAGGGCTTCGCGCTTCAGGCGCTTGCCGTCGCAGGTCGGGCAATCGCGGCCGATGATATATTGCGAGACGCGCTTCTTCATCAGCGCGCTTTTCGTGTTGGCGAAGGTCTCCAGCACATAGCGGCGGGCGCCGGTGAAGGTGCCCTGATAGCTCGGTTCCATGCGGCGCTTCAGCGCCACGCGGGTCTGTTCGGGCGTCAGACCCGCATAGACCGGCACCGTCGGCGCCTCTTCAGTGAAGAGGATCCAGTCGCGATCCTTTTTCGGCAGGTCGCGCCACGGCGTATCGACGTCATAGCCGAGTGACACGAGGATATCGCGCAGGTTCTGGCCATGCCATGCCGCCGGCCAGGCGGCGACTGCGCGTTCCCGGATCGTCAGCGTGTCGTCGGGCACCATCGTTTCTTCGGTCGCGTCATAGACGCGCCCGATGCCGTGACAGGTCGGGCAGGCCCCCGCGACCGTGTTGGGGGAGAAATCCTCCGCATAGAGCATCGGCTGATGGCGCGGATATTCGCCGACGCGCGAATAGAGCATCCGCACCAGGCTGGAGAGCGTCGTCACGCTGCCGACCGAGGATCGCGCGTTGGCCGAGCCGCGCTGCTGCTGCAACGCGACCGCAGGCGGCAAACCGTCGATCGCGTCGACCTCCGGCACGCCGGCCTGGTCGATCAGGCGACGGGCATAGGGCGCAACCGATTCCAGATAACGCCGCTGGGCTTCGGCATAAAGGGTGCCGAACGCGAGCGATGACTTGCCCGAGCCCGATATGCCGGTGAACACCACGAAGGCGTCGCGCGGTACATCGACGTCAATATTTTTGAGGTTATTCTGGCGCGCGCCGCGAACCTGCACGCAAGCGGGCGGCCCCGTATGCCCATGATCGGTGGCCGGCGTCGTCGCGTGAATATCCTTGCTCTTCAATTCAGTCTTCCTGCCCTATACGCCCGTGCGGCCCGTGGTTCATCACAGCCGGGTAACAGATGAATGCATTTCCGACTCAATACATCCAACGGCCAGGCTGGCCCGATGTTCGGTACCTTTGAAATATTTTTCCAGCATTAGACCAAAACCATTTTCCCGTTGGGTCGCGCGACGAGGCCAGACACACTCCGCTGGTAAGCGCCTGGGCCAGGCGGCCCTGGTCCGTGTCGCTATCGGCATGTAACGACCGCACTTCGGCGCTTGTTACCGCATCGCGACGCGTTGCCCATTTGCCAGAGCGCGCTTCATCATGGCAGGGGTCGGGACATGATGACGGCCGAGTTGTCGATCCGAGCGCCTCGCGCCGCTTCGGATCGGCGGGTCAGTAGTGAATGACCGTGCGGATCGACTTGCCTTCGTGCATCAGTGCGAAGCCCTCGTTGATCTCCTCCAAACCCATCGTGTGGGTTACGAATGGGGCCAGATCGATATCGCCTCTCATCGCGTCCTCGACCATGCCGTCAACTCCTCGCCCGGTTCCGGTCGGTCGCTTGTGGAGTGGCTACGCAGAAGCCGCTGTGCCGACCTATTCGTGCGAATCCGGCAAACCTCTCGGCTAGCCTGGACCGCAGAATACACTCCATCATGGTGGAGAAGCTCCAAGTTGATACTGATGTCGTTTGGGTCAAAGATGTCGTCGAAGGTCACAACAGACTGCGAAAGGCCTCGACATCACGAAAATTTTATTGATTAGAATTTCACCAATGTTTTCAATACCTCGAGATTTGTTCGGTCTACGGATCGGTTTCCTATCGATGTCGAACAAAAAATCCAAAACATTCAATGTTCTGGTCCGGCTTCAGTAATCGAGTGGGAATAACTGGAGGCCGAAGGCGCTTTCGACCTGGTTCCGAAGAGGCCTTTAAGCTTTTGATAGCCTTGTAAACTTCGTCTATTCTGCAGAAGCCCCTAGAGGGTATTCCTCTGTTGTATTGGACTGGCCTGTGGTAAGCCACTTCCATGATATAGCAGACTCGGACCTGTCGCTCTGGGCTCACGTACGCCAGATGTCAGTCAGCATTTCCAAGAAATGCTCTGCACTGGGAGACAGGGTCGCGCCGCGTCGCCGAACGATCCCGATCGGCCTGGAAATGATCGGATCGACGATTGCACGGGTGACCAGTATCGGGTGTTCCGCCTGGGGGGTTGCAAGCCGTGGCAGCACCGAGATGCCCAGCCCCGCCTCGACCAGTCCCAACGAGGTGGACAGGTGGGTCACCTCATAGAACCAGTTGAGCTTGATATTGGCCTTGGCCAAGGCGGAGTCGAGCAGCACGCGGTTCCCGCTTGAGCGATACACAGTGATGAGCCGGTGATTGACCAACTGCGGCCAGTGAATGTTGTCGTAGGCTGCAAGCGCGTGATCTCTGCGACAGGCGAGAACGAACGGGTCGTCGAGCAGGGTGTCGAAGCTCAGGTCCGGATCAGAAGCCCCCATCAGATTGATCCCGAACTCGACCTCCCCCCGCGCCACAGCCTGCACGCCTTCATTCGCGGGCAGGTCGAGAATGCGAATTCGAATGTGAGGGAACTCGTCGTTGAACCGCTTGATGACCGTCGGCAGGAAATAGAAGGCGGCGGTGGGCAGGCAGGCGATCGTCACCTGACCCGTTCGCTGAGGCCCCAGCTCCCGAACGGCGAACAGAGACGAGTCAAACTCTTCGATCATTCGCCTCATCAACGGCAGCAGTTCGGTGCCGACCGCCGTGAGAGCCACATTTCGTGTGGTTCGTTCCAGGATCGGGGCGCCGATCGAGGCTTCAAGCTTTTGTATCCGGCGGCTCAACGCCGGTTGAGACAGGTTCAGCGACCGCGCCGCCTTATGGAAGCTGCGCATATCGACCACCGCGAGGAAAGCGCGGATGTCCAGCAGTTCACAATTGATAGCCATGACGCATGAGTAGCTCCGAATAACGCATTTTACAAATCAATACGACTGATGCGAATTGCGTCTCAACGAAACAAACTATTCCGGTTTGTGCATCAGTTGATTTGTGTCTTGTCCAACGATCTCGACAGCATCCCGTGCGTGCTCATGCGAGGGGGTACCTCCAAAGGTCCCTTTTTCCTCGCAAGCGACCTGCCGTCCGACGCCAAGGATCGCGACGCCGCCCTGATGGCGGTCATGGGTTCGGGACATCCGCTGCAGATCGACGGGATCGGCGGTGGAAACCCGCTGACCAGCAAGGTCGCTATCGTGTCTCGCTCGACCCACGAGCGCGCGGATGTCGACTACCTGTTCGCGCAGGTCCGTGTGGACGAACAGATCGTCGATCTGACACCGAACTGCGGAAACATGCTGGCCGCGGTCGGTCCCTTCGCCATTGAGGCCGGTCTCGTCTCGCCGACGGAGGGTGAAACGCGGGTCGTGATCTACAATGTGAATACCGACAAGCTGATTGAGGCCCACGTCCCGACAGAAGCTGGCCGGGTCACCTATCTCGGCGACGCCGAGATCGCGGGAGCGCCCGGGACGGCCGCGCCGATCTCTCTGTCTTTCGCCGATGCCGCCGGCACCCTGACGGGCAAGCTGCTGCCCACGGGACTGACCAGCGAAACCGTAGACGGTGTGCGGATCAGCTGCTTCGACTGTGCGATTCCCATGGTGTTGATCAACGCAAGCGACCTTGGCGTCACCGGCGGAGAAACCCCTGCGCAACTCGACTCCGACCCGGATTTCATGGCGCGGCTTGAGACGATCAGGCTCGTCGCGGCGGATCGGATGGGTATCGCCAACGCCAGCGGACGCGTGGTTCCGAAGCCTGTCCTGGTGTCTGCGCCTTCAGACGGCGGCACGATCCGGGCGCGCTATTTCATGCCGCACTCGTGTCACACCGCCCTGGCCACCACCGGCGCCGTGGGCATCGCTACAGCGTGCGCAACTCCGGGCACCGTCGCCGCAGATCTGGTCGGGCGGATCGAGACACCCTCGGTCGTCACCATCGAACATCCGAGCGGCACGCTGGAAGTCAGCCTTACACGCGATGAGCGCGGTGAGATCGTCGCCGGCCTGGTCCGCACAGCCCGCCGCCTGTTTGAGGGCCGCGTATTCCTGAAACCTCTGTCGCATGGACAGGAGAACTGGACCGCCGCCGCCTAAGGCGACATCCCAAGACCAAGAGCGCCGCAAAGGCGACATCAACCATAGGGACTGAAACGAGGAAGAGATGCGTAAACTGATCCTGGCGGCCGTCTGCGCCGTAGCCTTTGCATCCGCAGGCTGTTCTAAAACCGATGGCCCGGCGGGCGAGGTCGCCACCGTGCGCATGAGCGTGGGCTCCTACAACCTCAACAATCTTCCGTTCTTCGTGGCGGCCGCCAAAGGCTACTTCAAGGACGAGGGGCTGGACGTCCGCACAGAGAATTTCGCCCAGGGCGGTTCCAAAGTGCTGCAGGCGCTGGTCGCGGGTTCGACCGACGTGGCGGTCGGCTTCTACGATCACACCATTCAGTTGCAGCCTAAGAACAAGGATGTGGTGGGCTTCGTCGTCCTGTCGCGCAACTCCGGCCTGGTGCTGGCGGGCGGCAAGAATTCGACCTTCGATCCGGCTAGGCCGGAGACCATTCGCGGCGCCAAGATCGGCATCACCGCGCCAGGCTCGTCGTCGGACTTTTTCGTCCGGTACTACCTCCAGCGCCACAACATCCCTCAGGATTCCGTGTCTCTGATCGGCGTCGGATCCGGCGCCGCCGCCGTGGCTGCGCTCGAGCAGGGCAATATCGATCTGTTGGTGAACTACGATCCGGCCGCGACGCTGATCGAGGAAAAGGGCATCGGCCGCATCCTGATCGACGCCCGCAGCGATGAAGGCGCGCGCGAAGTGTACGGCGGCATCTACCCCACGTCGGTGCTCTACGCTGAGCAGCGCTTCATCGACGCCAATCCCAAGACGGTCGAGAAGATCACTCGCGCCGAACTCCGGGCCCTGCAGTTCATCCGCGATCACTCCGCGGAAGAGATCGTCGCCAGCCTGCCCTCGGACTTCATTTCCGGCGACAAGGCGACCTACACGCTGGCTGTTGAGAAGGCCAAGGCGATCTTCTCCGCCGATGGCCGGTTCAACGCGACGGACGTTCAGACGCCCCTGCGTGTGCTGTCGGCATTCAATCCCGACGTTAAGGGCGCGAATGTCGATCTGACCAAGACCTACACCAACGCCTTTGTCGATCGCGCCGCCGCCTCTCCGGCCGCGGCGGGCCGACCTTGAGTTCAACCCCAGTTAAACAGAAAGGGCCGGGAATGGCTTCCGCTGTACTGAAGATGCCGACGCCGATCCGACCGGCTAAGCATCCCAAACCGATGGTCTGCATCGACGACGTCACCATGGCGTTCGGTGATTTCGTCGCCACGGAAAACGTCAACATCACGGTAGCCGACGGCGAGTTCGTCTCGGTCGTCGGTCCGACGGGGTGCGGCAAAAGCACCATCCTGAATGCGGTCGCTGGCCTTTTGAAACCGGCGAAGGGCTCTGTGACCATCGACGGTCAGCCGGTTTCGGGAATTCAGGGCGACATCGGCTATCTGTTCCAGCAGGAGGCGCTGCTGCCCTGGAAGACGGCCTTCGAGAACGTCGAGCTGGGGCTCAAATTCCGGTCTGACATCTCCAAAGCCGAACGTGCCGAGAAGGTCGACGCGTGGTTGGCCAAGGTGGGTCTGGCCGGATTTGGAAAACGCTATCCGCACCAGTTGTCCGGCGGCCAGCGCAAGCGCGTTCAGATGGCCCAGGCCCTGATCACCGAACCCAAGGTGATCCTGATGGACGAACCCTTTTCGGCTTTGGACATCCACACCCGCCACCTGATGCAGAACGAGCTTTTGCGGCTTTGGCAGGAAGATCGGCGCGCAGTGATCATGATCACTCACGATCTGGACGAGGCCATCGCCTTGGGCGACCGCGTCGTCGTCCTGGCCTCCGGTCCACGCAGCAGTGTGGTCGAGAGCTTCCCGGTCGATCTGGAGCGGCCGCGCGATGTGGCCGAAATCAAGCTCGATCAACGATTCACAGATCTGTACCGCGACATCTGGGCCTGCCTGCGCGGCGAAGTGGAGAAAAGCTATGCACGTCCTGAAAAATGAACGCGCGATGCAGATCGCCCTGGCGATCTTCATCTTCGGCGGATGGCAGCTTGGGGTGATGACGGGCGTCATCGACAAGTTCTTCTTCCCCGCTCCCAGCGATATCGGCCTCCAAATCTGGAACTGGGTGTCCGATCCCAGCTTCTTCCACCACGTCGTCATCACACTGACCGAGACGGTGTTGGGCTACATCATCGGCACGATGCTTGGTGTCGCCGCTGGCGTCTGGTTGGGGCTCAGCCCGATGGCCGCCCGGATTCTTGATCCCTTCATCAAGGGTTTCAACGCCATCCCGCGCGTGGTCTTGGCGCCGATCTTCGTGCTGTGGCTGGGCTTGGGTCTGTGGTCCAAGGTCGCCTTGGCGGTGACGCTCGTCTTCTTCATCACCTTCTTCAACGCCATGCAGGGCGTGCGTGAGGTTAACCCGGCCGTTCTGGCCAACGCCCGCATCCTGGGCGCCAAACGTTCGGATCTGCTGGTTCACGTCTACTTCCCGGCGGCGGCGAGCTGGATCCTGTCGTCCCTGCGGACCTCCGTCGGCTTTGCGGTCGTCGGCGCCATCATCGGCGAATATCTCGGCGCGTCGGCCGGACTTGGGTATCTGATTGCTCAGGCCGAGGGCAACTTCAACTCAGTGGGCGTCTTCGCCGGCATCATCATCCTGGCCGTTTTCGTCCTCTTCATTGACCGACTGCTGGACGTTGCTGAAAACCGCCTGATCACGTGGCGGCCGCGCGCAGACGCCAAGCCCGCCACTCTCTGACGACGACCCCGCCCGGGCGCCACCCCGGGCGGGATCCATGACGGACATGCCCGCAGCGAATGCGACGGGCCTGTTCGCGGAATTTCCAAGAATAATGACGGCCCCCTCGACCGCCTCTTCGGTCGATCGAGAGCCTGCGCCCTGGGAGGAGCAACCATGTTCAAGAGCACTCTAATCGTGTCCGTCGCCGCCTCTGCTCTGGCGACAGCGTCGGGCGCCCATGCCCAGTCGGTCAACGAGGCGGATCTCGCAGCGATCGTCCAGGCCCAGGCGCGAACCATCGCCGCGTTGGAGGCGCGGCTGGACGCCTTGGAATCCAAGCCGCAGCCTGCACCGGCGCCCGCAGCTGTTGCGACGCCTCCCGCCCCGCAAGTCGCCGCCGCGGCGCCACCGCGTCCGGACCTTCGGATCGATTGGAGCAAGGGCGCGCCAGAGTTTGCACAAGGCGGCGCATCGTTTCGCCTACGTGGACGGGTGCAGGTCGATGCATCAAACACGTCGGGATCGGACTTCGCCGATCGCAATATTTCCGGCACCGAACTTCGCGCGATCCGGCTGGGCGCCGAGGGCGCCATTTCACCCAATGTTCGCTATGCCGTGGAAGCTGAGTTGACGGACAACGTCGTCAGTGTGCGTTCCGCCAATATCGAGCTGCTCAAGAAATTCGGCGACGTTGAGGGGTCGCTCACCATCGGTCAGAGGCTGAACGACCGGAGTCTGGATGGGGCGTCGGGCGTCATCTCGGTTCCGTTCGTCGAACGAAACGCAGTCGGAACGGCCATCGGCGCCCAGAAGGGATCCTTCGGCGTAGGGCTTACAGGCCGCCTGACAGGCTCCAACTGGCACATGACGGCGGCGATCACCGGCGAGGATCTGTCCAATGCCGGGGACAACAACGACACCTTCACCGTCACCACTCGCGCCCACTGGAATCCGGTCAAGACATCTGACGTCATCCTGCATCTTGGCGGTTGGGCCTTTTATGAAAACTATCCCCGAACGCTCAACTCAATCTCGCGCAACGCCTATATCGCCGGTCATTTCAATGATCTGGTCCGCAGTTCGAGCGGCGCGCTCGTGGCGCCCGAGCGTGGATCGGCCTACGGAGTGGAAGCCGGGGCTTTCGGGCGCGCCTGGATCTACGCCGAAGCTGGCCGCCGCACGGTTGAAGGTGGGCCTGTAACCGGTCGCTACGCTGTCGACCAAAACGCCTGGTCCTTGGCGGGCGGCTGGTTCCTCACGCCAGATAAGGCGGGATATTCAGCCAAGACCGGCGCCTGGTCGCGCACGACTGTGCACTCGCCCGTGACGGAGGGCGGAACCGGCGCGTGGGAAGTTCTGGCGCGCTATGATGCCTACGATTTCACCGACGCACCGACTGGCGGGGATGCCACGGCAGTGACGCTCGGCGTGAACTGGTATTGGACGAGCCAACTCCGCTTCATGCTGAACGCCACCCGGTGGGAAACAGACAACCGGACCGGCGCCTTCCAAGGCGCGGACACGGGGACCACAGTCGTTGTGAGGTCCGCGCTGAGTTTCTAAATCGCCTATTACATTCCTGAGCATCAATGTCGTGTCTGCGTTTGCTCAAGCGGATGGTCCGATGGGCTAGACCGGTTGATCGTGTCGACAGAAGGTCGGCATTCGCCTGGTCTGCTCGTGGCAATCTTCGACGCATGATGTGTCAGGCTTGGGAGACTTTCGACATCGCTTTCGGATCGCCCGCTAAGCTAAAGGCTTAGGCCAGCTTCAGATCATCCTCGAAAGGACGTCTGTGTCGCGGCCTCGATCAAAAAAGCGATGCTTGATGACGGCGAGGACATGCAGGCTGATCAGCGCCAGCAGCGTGTAGGCTGTAGTCTTGTGGGCCCATGCGAAAATCGCAAAGGCCTTGTCGTTCTTTCCGAGCAGTTCCGGGAGATCAAAGAAGAAGAAGGGGACGCCGTCGCTCTGAGAGTATGAACTGGACATCGCATAACCCATCAGAGGGACAATTATGCCCAGCGCTAGCATGAGCCGTTGTGTCGCAACGGACAGGGCCGCCTCCCAAGGCTTCAGATCGGCTGGGTGAGGCGGAAGGGCGGATCGTAACCGCACAATTACCGCGATGAGCCCCACGACAAAGGCCAGAACACCAAATTCCTTATGGACAGGATACATCCAATCGAACTTGGCGGCGGTGTCGTCCGAAAGGGTTGTCATGCTCCATCCGAGCAGGATCAGACCCAGGATCAATATCGCCCGTATCCAATGCAATGCGCGCATCGGGCGGGAGTAACGTTGGTGTGTCACCGGTGGGCGGCCTTTGATGTGGGTCGAGCGCCGTTGGAAGGGCGGACTGGGGGTGAGCAGAGCCTCAGACTGTGCGCTTGGGACCTTGCGATCTGGTGGACAGATGGCTGAGGAGAGGTGGAGATGAGAGGGGCGCTATCAACGGGGCGCCGCTCAGCGGGGCGCCAGCGGATCATGAAGGCCTGGAAGATCGAGGCTGAAATCCAGGCCTGACCGGTCATTGCGGTCACAGAACGCAAACCCGCCGTGGGCTTCGGCGATGGCCCGCACGACCATGAGCCCAAGCCCGCTGCCGTCGCGCCCCTCGCTCATTCGGAAATAGGGATCGAACAGGCGCGGTGCGATGTCGGCGGCAAGGCCGGGACCGGCGTCGCTGACAGATATCCGGGCCACGCCCTGGATGACGTCGGTCCTGATAATCAAGGGACCGGCCTGCGCTTCGGCGTGCTTGATGGCGTTGTCGATGAGCGCGAGGATGGCCTGGCGAAGACGGGCCGCATCCCCGACCGTTTGGGCCGGCGAGAGCCGCCACTCCACCGTGAAGCCGGCCTCGGCGAGCAGCGGGGTCACCGCGGGCCGGAGCGCCGTGACGGCGGCGGCGAGATCGAGCGGTTCGGTGTGGAGCATCAGTTTCTGGGCGCCCGCCAGGCTGACGACGCGCAAATCCTCGATCAGACGCCCGAGGCTCGCCGCCTGATCCCTCAAACTGGCCAACAGTGGCCCGTCGAGCTTCAAGAGGCCGTCGCTCGCGGCGCTGAGTTGACCGATCAGGATCGTCACCGGCGTACGAAGTTCATGGGCGATCGAGGCGTTCCACAAGGTGATGTCGTTCGAGACCGCCTCCACCCGCGCCGCCATGGCGTTGAAATCGGCAACCAGCGCCTCGGCCTCTGCGGCCGACCCCGGTTCGGCGCGGGCGCGCGCACCGAGATCGCCTTCCTGGATTTGACGGGCCGTCGTCGCCAGAGAGGTGAGCGGTTGAAGCAAACGCCGCGTGAACATCACCGAGACGACGGCGGACAGGGACAGACCGAGCAGGATGAGGGCGCATAGGATGATCGAGTCGATCGGGTACCAGGCTCCACCGGTCTGGTCCGCGAGCCACTCCGGCTTCTGTGAGGCGATCAGAGCATAGATGAAATAGGCCCCGACCGAGGTCAGAAGGCCGCCAGCGAGAGAGACGCCGGTCATATAGAGACTGACCTTGGTGGCGAGACTGTTAAACCTCATGACAAGGAGGGCTCCAGCAGATAGCCCACCCCGCGCACAACTTGCAGCATCCCGTCGCAGTCCACCGTTCGCAACTTGCGGCGCAGCTTGCTCATGTGGCTATCAACCGTCTTCTCCAAGGCGTCTTGGCCCGGCAGACAGGCGTCGACCAGGGTGCTGCGCGAGGCGACCCGCCCCGGGGGGCGAGCCAGATAGGAGAGCAGCCGGAACTCGGTCAGGGTGAGGTCCAGTCCCGTGCGGACGCCCTCTCGGGCGACGTAGACGCGGTGGGCGTCGAAATCGATCTCCAGCTTGCCCAGCCTGACCACGCCCGGCGGCGATCGCGTCGCGCTTCGGCGGAGAAGGGCCTGCACGCGCGCAACCACTTCCAGCGGATTGAACGGTTTGACGACATAGTCGTCGGCGCCGATCCGCAGGGCCTGAAGCTTGTCGATGTCCTGGTCGAGGGCTGTGATCATGATCACGGGCGTATCCGCGTGGTGACGCAGATCGCCGAGGACTTCCCAGCCGGTTTTTCGCGGCAGGCCGACATCCAATAGGACCAAATCAGGTCGCAGACTGGTGTGCAGATCCACCGCAGTCTGGCCATCCCGCGCTGTGATCGTGCGAAAGCCTTCTCGCACAAGGTAGAGCTCCAAAACCTCTGCGATCTTGGGTTCGTCTTCGGCGATAAGCACCAGAGCGTTCATCGTAGGCCTCCTGCGTTTCGCGTCGCATGCCAGGCGCCGCAAGGAAAGCGTGGGGCCGCATCGTCCACCATTCGTGCATCAAGCGTCCACCATCACGCAGGGCGTTGGTGCGACAGCCCGCAAGCGGCGCGGCCGCGATCGTGGAGCTTTTCGTGACGAAACCTACCGATATCCTGCTGACCGGTCTTTTGTGCGCCGTGACCCTCGCCGGATGCGGCAAGCCTGAACAGGCGCCTTCGACAGCCCCTGTTCAGGTGTCGATAGCGACCGCCGTCAACGGACCGGTGGCGATGACCGATGAGCTGCCCGGCCGGGTGGTGGCGTTGCGCACAGCCGAAATCAGACCCCAGGTCGGGGGGATCATCCAGAAGCGTCTCTTTGCGGAGGGCGCGACCGTGCGGGCGGGGCAACCTCTGTTCCAGATCAACACGGCGCCGTTCCAAGCCGACGCTAACGCGGCCGCCGCCGCCCTTCAGCGCGCGCTGGCCGTCCGAGATCGCGCGCGGCTTCAGGTCGATCGCCTCAAGCCGCTGATTGAGACCGAAGCGGTCAGCCGCCAAACGGTCGACGACGCCGCATCGACTCTGGCACAAGCGCAGGCGGACGTGGCGGCGGCGCAGGCTACCCTGGCGCGCCGCCGCCTGGATCTGAGGTTTGCGACCATCACCGCGCCGATCGCGGGACGGATCGGCGCGGCGGCGATCAGCGAGGGCGCGCTCGTCAATGTGGGCGACACGACGGCCTTGGCTTCGATCCAACAGATCGGCCAAGTCTACATCGACGTGCGTCAGCCTGCGACCCGGCTGACGGGCCTGAGCGAAGAGGCGATGCGTTCGGCGCCCGTCACCGTCCTGGACGCAGACGGACCGCCCACGGGGTTGATGGGCAGGCTGATGTTCTCGGAGCGTCGGGTCGATCCGGCCACCGGCGATGTGACCGTCCGTGTGCTCGTTGACAATCCGTCCGGCCAGCTCCTGCCCGGCATGTTCGTTCGCGTGGGCCTGCCGCGCGGGCCCGCGCAGCTGCTGCCTCGCGTCCCGCAACAGGCTGTCTTTCACGCTGGCCCTCAAGCTCAGGTCATGGTGTTCGCCGGCGACGGCCGGGTGCAGACCCGAAATGTCCGGCTCGGGGAGGTGATCGACAACAACTACGTCATCCTTTCTGGCGTCAGCCCGGGTGACCGTGTGGTCGTGGAAGGGCGCGACCGTGTCCGGCCCGATGTCAAGGTCCAGGCCACGGCCTGGCGCAAACCTGTTCGCTGATCGGCGCCCTTCATGCCTCGCTTCTTTATCGAACGTCCCGTCTTCGCCTGGGTGATCTCGATCTTCATCATCCTTCTCGGCGTCCTGGCGGTTCCGCGCCTGCCGATCGAACGCTTTCCAAACGTGGCGCCGCCCAGCGTCAGCATCAGCGCCAGCTATCCCGGTGCGACGCCGCAAACGCTGGCGGACAGCGTGATCGCGCCCATCGAACGCGAACTTTCGAGCGTCCGGAACCTGCTGTATTTTGAGAGCTCCAGCGATACGTCCGGATCGGCGTCGATCACGGCGACCTTCAAGCCGGGCGTCAATCCGGAACTGGCCCAGATCGACGTTCAGAACCGGCTCAAGAGCGTCGAGCCGCGCTTGCCGCAGGCCGTCCGACAAACCGGCCTGAGCGTCGAATCCGCTTCATCCGGGTTCCTGATGATCGTCAGCCTGAACTCGGACGGCAAGTTCGACGAGCAGGCCTTGGGCGACTATCTCAGCCGCAACCTGGTCGAGGAGCTCAAGCGTGTGCCCGGTGTCGGACGGGTTCAGAACTTCTCGTCGGAACAGGCGATGCGGGTCTGGATCGATCCGCAGAAGATGGCCGCGCATGGCGTCAGCGTCACGGATGTCACGACCGCCATCGCCAACCAGAACCTACCCATTGCGCCCGGGCGCATCGGCGACGCGCCCACGCTCGCCGGGCAAACTGTCACCGTACCTCTGACCGCGACGGGTCAACTTGAAAGTCCCGAGGCGTTTCGGGCCATCACCCTGCGCGCGGACGCCTCCGGCTCACGCCTGACCCTGGGCGACGTCGCGCGCGTCGAGCTCGGCCAACAGTCGTACGGCTTCGATAGCTATTACAACGGCAAGCCCGCAGCCTCCGCGGCGATCCTGCTCGCGCCTGGCGCAAACTCCGTCGCCGTGTCCAAAGCCGTCATCGCGCGCCTGGAGCAGCTGAAGACGGCCATGCCGGAAGGCATGAGCTATTCGATCCCTTACGACAATGCGCCCTTCGTCAAGGTTTCGATCGAAAAGGTGGTCCACACCCTGCTCGAGGCCATGGTCCTGGTCTTTCTGGTGTTGTTCCTGTTTTTGCAGAACATCCGCTACACCCTCATTCCCGCCATCGTCGCGCCCATCGCGCTGTTGGGGACGTTTGCGGTCATGGCGGCGGCGGGATTCTCGATCAATGTGCTGACAATGTTCGGCATGGTCCTCGCCATCGGCATCATCGTGGACGACGCCATCGTCGTGGTCGAGAACGTCGAGCGACTGATGGCGGTCGAAGGACTGTCGCCCAAGGCGGCCACGATCAAGGCGATGACGGAGATCACCAAGCCGGTCATCGGCATCACCCTGGTGCTGTCTGCGGTCTTCATCCCAATGGCGTTCGCGAGCGGGTCGGTGGGCGCGATCTATCGGCAGTTCACCCTCGCCATGTCGGTGTCGATCCTCTTCTCCGCCTTCCTCGCCCTGTCGCTGACGCCGGCGCTGTGCGCGACCCTCCTGAAACCCGTGACGGGCGGTCATGACGGTCAGGCCGGGATCTTCGGCAGGTTCAACCGAGGCTTCGCCCGAATGACCGACGCCTACGTCAGCGGGGTGGCGCGCCTTCTGAGGCGAGCCGGACGGGTCATGGTCGTGTTCGCGGCCATCCTGGCCGTGACCATATTCGCTTTCGTCCGACTGCCGTCCGCCTTCCTGCCGGACGAGGACCAGGGACAGCTGATGACCTCCATCACCCTGCCGGCCGACGCCACGGCCGAGCGGACGCGCGCCGTCGTGGCCCAGTTCGAACAGGCCGTTCTGGCGCGTCCGGCGATCGCGGGCGCCACCAGCATCATGGGCTTCAGCTTCTCCGGTTCGGGGTCTAACGCCGCGATGGTGTTCACCAACCTGGTCGACTGGAAGTCCCGCAAAGGCGCCACCTCGGCCGGCGAGATGGAGGCGGCGACGGCGGCGATGGCCGCGGTTCGAGACGGCGAAGTAATGACCCTGATGCCGCCGGCGATCGACTCCCTTGGAACGTCTTCGGGCTTTTCAATGCGGCTCCAGGCCGTGAGCGGACAGACGGGCGCCGAGTTGCAGGCGGCGACCGATCGGCTGCTCGCTCTGGCGGCCGCCAGCCCCAAACTGTCGGGCGTCTATTCGGAGGGCCTTCCGGCCGGTTCCGCCGTCAATCTGCGCATTGACCGCGAGAAGGCTGAAGTCATGGGTGTCTCGTTCGAGGCGATCAACAACACGATCAGCGCAGCCCTGGGGTCGAGCTACGTCAACGACTTCCCGAACAACGGCCGGCTTCAGCAGGTGATCGTTCAGGCGGACGCCAGCGCCCGGATGCAGCTGGCTGACGTGCTGAAGCTCTATGTGCCCAATCGCTTGGGCGGCATGACCGCTCTGTCCGAAGTCGTCACCCCGGAGTGGACCGCCTCGCCGGCCCAACTCGTACGCTACAACGGCTTCCCCGCAGCGCGTATCGCCGGCAGCCCGGCGAAAGAGGTTTCAAGCGGCCAGGCGATGGTGGAAATGGAGCGGCTCGTGTCCCAACTGCCCGCTGGCTACGTCGCGGCCTGGACGGGAGCTTCTTTGGAGGAGCAGCAGAGCGGTGCTCAGGCGCCCCTGCTTCTGGCCTTTTCCATGCTAGTCGTCTTCCTCGTCCTGGCGGCGCTTTACGAGAGTTGGTCTATCCCGCTCGCCGTCATGCTGGTCGTCCCGCTCGGCGTCGTCGGCGCCGTAATCGCGGTCACCCTGCGCGACCTGCCGAACGACGTCTTCTTCAAGGTCGGCTTGATCACCATCATCGGCCTGTCGGCCAAGAACGCCATCCTGATTGTGGAGTTTGCCCGCAAGCTCCAGGTCGAAGAGGGAAGGACGCTCGTCGCGGCGACCATCGAGGCGTCGCGCCTGCGTCTGCGGCCGATCATCATGACCTCCCTGGCCTTCACCCTGGGCGTCCTGCCTTTGATGATCGCGAGCGGCGCCAGCGCCGCGACCCAGCACGCGATCGGTACGGGGGTCTTCGGAGGCATGATCACAGCCACGGTGCTGGCGGTCTTCTTCGTGCCGGTCTTCTTCGTCTTCACCCTGACGCTGATGGATCGGCTGGCCTCACGCGTGACGCGCCTGCAATGGCCGTGGAAACGGCATAAGACGGGGGACGTGGCATGACGGGCTGGATGCGCAAAGGCGGAATCGCGCTCCTCTTAGGCTTGGCCGGGTGCCAAACCGTCCCGCGAACGGCGGCCCCCGACGTGGTGGCGCCGGTCTTTCCCGCGTCTTCAGTTGAGGTGGACCAGCGATCGGCGGCCGAGCGGAACTGGCGATCGGTCTTCGTCGATCCGCGTCTGCAGGCCCTCATAGAGATCGCCCTCGCGGAAAGCCGCGATCTGCGGCTCGCGCTCTTGGATGTCGATGCGGCACGTGCGCAGCTTCGCATCCAGAATGCGGGCAGCGCCCCACAGGTCGACGCCCAAGTCGGATACAGTCAGAGCGGAGGGCCGGGCGACCAGAGCACGAGCCAATCAACCGTGTCGCTCGCTCTGTCCGCTTTCGAACTGGACCTGTTCGGACGGCTTCGCGCGGAATCGGACAGCAGTTTTGCGGCCTATCTCGCTGCGCAATCGGGACGGGACGCCGCGCAGATCGCCGTGATGTCGACGGTCGCCGACGCCTATCTCGCACAGAGCGCCGCCGAAGAGGCTGTGGCGTTGACGACCCTGACGCTCGTCGATTGGCGAGCCTCGCTGGACCTGACTCGCCGGCTGCAGGAGGCTGGCCAAGCGAGCGGTCTCGATGTCGCACAGGCCGAGGGTCAGGTCTTGACCGCCGAAGCCGACCGGGAAGCCGCCAGGCGTGACCTCGCCATAGCAACGAACGCTCTGACGCTCGCGATCGGCCGTCCCATGCCGGAAGGTCTCCCGGCCCGCCTGAGCCTTGAGGCGGAGCCCATCGTGACGCGGCTCGGCGCTGGAGTTCCGTCAGACCTTCTGGAACATCGTCCTGATATTCGACAGGCGGAACACCAACTTGCCGCAGCCAACGCCGACATTCGCGCGGCCCGCGCCGCCTTCTTCCCCCGTCTCTCCCTGACGGCGGGCCTTGGCTCGGCCAGCGCGGATCTCGGCGGCCTGTTTAGAGGTGCCAATCGAACATGGTCTTTCGCCCCTGT
The DNA here is from genome assembly GCF_900445985.1 of Brevundimonas vesicularis. Lineage (GTDB taxonomy): Bacteria > Pseudomonadota > Alphaproteobacteria > Caulobacterales > Caulobacteraceae > Brevundimonas > Brevundimonas vesicularis_D. Next base: position 1,431,415 of record NZ_UAQP01000005.1, on the reverse strand, counting down.
CATCACCCAGCCGCTCTTCAACGCCGAACGGCTGAAGGGCGCGTTGGATCTTGCCGAGATTCGAGCGGACCAGGCGGTGGCGACTTATGAGCGCACGATCCAGACCGCCTTCAGGGAAGTCGCTGACGGCTTGGCCGGGCGCGAAACCTATGACGCCCAGTTGGACCGCGAGACTGCGGCGGTCCGCGTCGCCGAGCGCCGCAGACTGCTTTCGCAGCAGCGTTATGCGGCGGGGCTGGACAGCCGCCTCGAACTCCTCGACGCGCAGCGCCAACTCTATGCCCAGCAACGCGCCCGGCTGGCGACCCAGAAGGCGCGCCTCGCAAACGCCGTCACCCTGTACCGCGCGCTCGGTGGCGGTCTCGACGTCGGCGGTGCGACCGCCATGTCGCCGAGCGGAGGCGCTTAGGATGATCGTTACCAATGCAGGCAGGAAGTCGCGGCGACCTCACCGGGTTTCGAACCGGGTCTGGTTGACCCCCTTGCCCTATGAAAGGACCTGCCGATGACAGCCGCCGTAACGCTTCATCCCGCTTCGGCCGATGACCTTCCGCGCTTCAAACGCGACTTGCAGGCGGCGTTCGCGCTCGCCGTCGTGGAGGCGTTCGGCGACCAACTCGACGAACCCATCCCATCGGACGCAACGCTGGAGACGGCGTTCAGCGCGCCGGGCGCTGTCGTGCTCCGTATTGTTCAGGACGGCGTCGATGTCGGCGGCGCGGTCGTGACGATCAACACTGAGACCCAGCACAACAGTCTGGATCTGTTCTTCATCAAGGTCGGCCAACACTCCCGAGGTTTGGGACGCCAAGCCTGGTTCGCGATCGAGCAGCGCTTTCCGTCCACCGTCGCCTGGGAAACGCACACGCCCTATTTCGAGAAGCGGAACATCCACTTCTACGTCAACATATGTGGGTTCAAGATCGTGGAGTTCTTCAACGCGCGTCATCCGGATCCCAATGCGGGTGAGGACGATGTTGCAGGAGATTTTCCGGGAGGCGCGGAAGCCTTTCAGTTTCAGAAGGTGATGAATCCGGCGCCAAGATAGGTCGCGTCGGAAAGTTCGGCGGAGCAGGAGCGCCTGCTACGAGACGCTTGCCCTTCAAGGCTTAGATGTCGGCCACAGCAAGCGGGACGACAGGTCTAAACTCGAGGGCGGGAGCCTCGTCGGGCCGGTGTCGAACGCTACGGGCCTTCTCTAGGAGGCGGACCACCCAGTCACAAAATCGGCGGCTTGAAGCCCGGTCTGCTCCGGGGTCTGGCCGGGCTTGAACACGCCAGAGCCGATGCCGAAGCCGGAGGCGCCCGCTGAGCGCCAGGCGGCCATGCTGACGGGCGCGACGCCGCCGACCGGATAGACGCGGGTTTCGGGTGGCAGGACGGCGCGGACGGCTTTGAGGCCTTTGGGTCCGGCGATTTCGGCGGGGAAGAGCTTCAGCGCGTCGGCGCCGGCGTCCAGGGCGGTAAACGCCTCGGACGGGGTGAAGAAACCGGGCAGGGACAGCAGACCCAAGGTCTTGGTCTCGGCGATCACCTTGACGTTGGTGTTGGGCGAGATAATCAGCTGACCGCCGGCGTCCGCCACCTGTCGCGCGGTCTCGACGCTCAGCACCGTGCCGGCGCCGACCAAGGCGCGGCCGTCCAGGGCGGCGCGAAGACGGCGAATGCTCTCAAGCGGTTCGGGCGAGTTCAGCGGCACTTCCAGGCAGCGGAAACCGGCGGCGACGATGGCCTCACCGATCTCCACCGCCTCGTCCGACTTCAGGCCGCGCAGGATCGCGATCAGCGGAAGGGCGTCCAGGCTTTCGATGGAAACAGGGATCATCGGTGTGCGGCCTCATGAATGCGCCACAGACCCTTGGCCGTGGCGGCGGCGCCGTCCGCAATGCGGACGTCGCGGAAACCGCCCTGCTCCAAGGCGGCGGCGTAGCGACGGCTCAGCGCCTCGGCGCCGATCAGGATGACGGGGCGGGCGTTGGCGTCGGCCTGGGCCGCGACCTCCGCCCCGATCAGCAGGCCGGACAGATAGTCGGCTGAGGACGCGGGCGAGAGGCGGCCGGCCAGACCTTCGACCCGCACAGAGAACAGGGCGGCGGTGACGGCGGGATCGCGCAGGGATCGCTCGACCCCCGCGGCGAAGGCCTCGTCGTCCACGCCCGACTCGCCCATCTCGGCGCCCAGGATGGTGCCCTTGCGGATGGCGGCGAACAGTTCGCCGGTCATGAAGGTGCGAAAGTCCGTGATCCGGCCGTCAGCGGTGCGGATCCATTTGCTGTGGGTGCCGGGACCGACGACGACTGCGTCATCGGGCGCGTCCAGGCCGAAGACCTGGGTCTCCTCCCCGCGGATCAAGTCCTGAAGACGGCCGTCCTCGAACACGGCGACGCCGGGCACGATGGAGACGTGGGGCGCATCGTCGGGGCTGGCGACGGCGCTGGCCAGGTCGGCGACGCCGGCGGGGCAGGGCAGATAGGCCATTTCACGCCACCGGCCCCGCGCCCCGGCCATGCCGCTGACCAGCACGGGCAGGCCGTCGTTCAGCCAGTCGCCGGCGACATCGTGCAGCACCTCGCGGAACTGACCGGACGCCAGGCCGCCGGCGCCGCGCGGGTCGGCGCGGCTGTCCAGCACCGCGCCGCCCTCAGCGATCCGCATGACGCGCAGATTGCTGGTGCCCCAATCGACCCCGATCAGTCCGGTCGCTGAACTCACCTCACCACCAGATCGTATAGACCAGGATCAGGAAGGCGATCACGCCGACCGCCGCCAGGTTGAAGCCCAGCGAGGTTCTGTAGCTGATCTGATCCAGTTTGATCTTCATGGCGTCGGGCTTGGCCGGGACCAGCAGGGACACGATCACCGCTGCGATCAGCGAGACGACGAAGACGACGCCGACCCGGTTCATGAAGGGGAAGATGAACTGGCCGGTTTCCTGCAGCCACCAGAAGATGGCCGACAGGACGACAGAGCCGATGGCGGCGGTCAGAGCGCCGGCTTCGGACGCCCGCTTCCAGAACAGACCCAGCATGAAGATGACCACGATGCCGGGGGTGAAGAAGCCGGTGAACTCCTGGATGAACTGGAAGGCCTGATCGAAGCCGCCCAGCAGCGGGCGGGCGGTCAGGATGCCGATGATCACGGCGGCGACGGCGGCGATGCGGCCGACAGTGACCAACTGGTGCTCGGGCACGTCCTTCTTGATCTTGGCGTAGAGGTCCAGGGTGAAGATGGTCGAGATCGAGTTCACCTTCGAGGCCAGCGAAGCGATGATGGCGGCGATCAGGGCGGCGAAGACCAGACCCTTCAAACCGACCGGCAGCAGGTTCATCATCGTCGGATAGGCCTGGTCCGGCGCCGACAGATTGGGGGCCAGGATCAGCGCCGCCATGCCCGGCAGCACCACGATCACCGGCATCAGCAGTTTCAAATAGGCGGCGAAGGCGATGCCCTTCTGGGCTTCAGGCAGCGACTTGGCGGCCAAGGCGCGCTGGATGATGTACTGGTTGAAGCCCCAGTAGCTGATGTTCATGACCCATAGGCCGCCCAGCAGGACGGCGATGCCCGGCAGCTCCTGATAGTGGGGGTTGTCCTTGGACAGGATCATGTCGAACTTGTCCGGGAACTGGGTGATAAGGGTATGGAAGCCCGCCGCCGCGCCGCCCGCGCCGCCGATCGTCGACAGGGCGATGAAGCCGATGATCAGGCCGCCGCAGACCAGCAGGGCCACCTGCACGATGTCAGTCAGGGCCACGGCCTTCAACCCGCCCCACAGCTGATAGGCCAGGGCGAAGACGCCGATGGCGACGATGGCGTAGTCCTGGTTGAAGCCTGTGACCGTGTGCACCGCGATGGCGCCCAGCCACAGGATCGAGGTCACGTTCACGAAGACGTAGAGCAGCAGCCAAAAGACGGCCATCACGTTGCGGATCGTCGGCCCATACCGCTGCTGCAGGAACTGCGGCATCGTCACGATCTCGTTGCGCAGGAAGATCGGCAGGAAGAACTTGCCCACGATCAGCAAGGTCAGCGCCGCCATCCATTCGTAGGAGGCGATGCCCAGGCCGATCACATAGCCCGATCCACTCATGCCAATGATCTGCTCGGCCGAGATGTTGGCGGCGATCAGGGAGGCGCCGATGGCCCACCACGGCAGGCTCTTGGACGCCATGAAATAGTCGGTCGAGGTCTTCTGATGTCCCGCCTTGCTGCGCGAAACCCACTGGGCCAGGCCGAAGATGAAGATGGCGTAGATCGCCAGAATCGCCAGATCGATGCCTGCGAGCGACATGGTGCACTTCCCCCGATGCGCCCGTGTTGGGCTTAGGTCGAAGCCTAGGTCAGCCCCCGGTCAGCCGCAACGGATTTTTATATACGCTGGTGCATTTTACCTGCAATAATCCAGCGATCGCCCTCGGCGTCCGCCCACCGTGGCGGCTGTGGGGCAACGACGGGCTCAAGCCACAGGAATGCCATGACAGACGAAGACGCCGCCGACGATCGCAAATATCGCGCGCCCGCCTTGGAGAAGGGGCTCGACGTTCTTGAACTGCTGTCGGCACAAGGCGAGCCGATGACGCCGTCGCAGATGTCCGCCACCCTGGGACGGTCGGTCAGCGAACTGTTCCGTATGATCCAGGTTCTGGAGTTCCGCGGCTATATCGAACAGTCCTCGGACGGCTATCGTCTGACCAACCGCCTGTTCACGCTCGGCATGACCCAGGCGCCGATCAAATCGCTGGTGGATGTCGCCATGCCGGCGATGCGGGATCTGGCGTCGTCGACGATGCAGTCCTGCCATCTGGTCGTGCCGTCCGGCGACCAGATCGTGGTCATCGCCCGGATCGAGAGCCCTGGCGACCTCGGCTATTCGGTCCGCATCGGCTATCGGCGCAGCATCCTGCACGCAACTTCAGGCCTAATGTTCTATTCGCGGGCCAACGCGCGGGCCCAAAAGCAACTGCATGACACTTTGGCCGCCCAGTTCGGACAGCAAGCGGTGGAGGCGTTCGCGGAGCGTTCCCAGGCGATGACGCAGGGTCCCTATGTCGAGCGGGCCAGCGACTTCGTGAAGGGCGTGACCGACTTGGTGGCCCCGGTGATGGGGGCAGACGGCGTGATCGCCACCCTGATCACCCCCTTCATCGAACAGGCGCCGCTGACCTGCACCCAGGACGAGGCGGCAGCGCTGCTGGTGCGAGCCGCAGAGGCGATCTCGGATCAGATGGGCGCCGTTTCCCAAGCTTGATCGCGATGTCCCCTATTTTTTGTTGACGGCAACAAGTTTCATTTGTGAAAAGGCCTTCGGCCGCGCAAACGTCTTTCCGGCCTGGGGAGGCCCGCGTTCATGGCTGCGATCTACTCCGACCTGAAGAGCAAGACCGTCGTCGTCACCGGCGGCGCCGGCGGCATTGGCGAGAGCATCGTCCGCGCCTTTCACGCCCAGGGCGCGCGGGTCGGTTTTCTGGACATCGACACGGCGCGCGGTGCGAAACTCCAGGCCGAGTTAGGGCAGGGCGCGCTATTCGTTGCCTGCCAACTCACCGATATCCCGGCGCTAAAGGCCGCCATCGCCGCAGTGCGTGACGCCTTTGGCCCCATCGACATTCTGGTCAACAACGCCGCCCATGACGAACGCCACGCCACGCTGGAGATGACCGAAGAGTATTGGGACGGCCGGATGGCGGTGAACCTGAAGCACCAGTTTTTCGCCGCCCAAGCTGTGCTGCCTGACATGAAGGCGACGGGCAAGGGTGCGATCGTCAATCTGGGCTCGACCTCTTGGGTCATCGGCCAGGGGGGCATGGCCGCCTATACGGCCTGCAAGTCGGCGGTGATCGGACTGACCCGTTCGCTGGCCCGCGATTTCGGCGCGTTCGGCGTGCGGGTGAACGCCGTCGCCCCCGGCTGGATCATGACCGAGCGCCAGTTGGAGCTCTGGGTTACGCCGGAAACCGAAAAAGAGATCTACGCCAACCAGTGCCTCAAACGCCGGCTCGTGCCGGACGACATCGCCCGCGTCGTCGTCTTCATGTGCTCGGACGAGGCGGGGGCGATCACCAATCAACACTATGTCGTCGATGGCGGCTGGACCTGAATGACCGACACCTCAAAGCCCAAGAAGCCGCTCCGCAGCCGCGCCTGGTTCGACAATCCGGAGAATCCGGACATGACGGCGCTGTATCTGGAGCGCTACCTGAACTACGGCCTGACGCGCAGGGAGTTGCAGTCGGACAAGCCGATCATCGGCATCGCCCAGACCGGCTCAGACCTGTCGCCGTGCAACCGCCACCATCTGGTTCTGGCTGAACGCGTGCGCGAGGGCATCCGCGAGGCGGGCGGCATCGCCATGGAATTTCCGGTTCATCCGATCCAGGAAACGGGCAAGCGCCCGACGGCGGGCCTGGACCGCAACCTGGCCTATCTGGGTCTGGTCGAAAGCCTGTACGGCTATCCGCTGGATGGCGTCGTCCTGACCATCGGCTGCGACAAGACCACGCCCGCCTGCTTGATGGCCGCCGCCACCGTGGACATCCCGGCGATCGCCCTGTCGGTCGGCCCGATGCTGAACGGCTGGCACAAGGGCGAGCGAACCGGTTCGGGCACCATCATCTGGAAGGCGCGTCAGATGATGGCGGCCGGAGAGATCGACTATGACGGCTTCATCGAACTGGTCGCCTCGTCGGCCCCGTCGGTGGGCTACTGCAACACCATGGGCACGGCCACGACCATGAACTCGCTGGCCGAGGCGCTGGGGATGTCGCTGCCCGGCTCGGCCGCCATTCCGGCGCCGTACCGCGAACGGGCCCAGGTCGCCTATGAAACCGGCCTGCGGATCGTTGATATGGTGCGCGAGGATCTGAAGCCGTCGGACATCCTGACCAAAGAGGCTTTCCACAACGCCATCGTCGTCAACTCGGCCATCGGCGGCTCGACCAACGCCCCGATCCATCTGACGGCGTTGGCCCGCCACGCCCATGTCGATGTGCCGTTGCAGGACTGGCAGACCGAAGGCCTGCATGTGCCGCTGCTGGTCAACCTCCAGCCCGCCGGCGACTACCTGGGCGAGGACTATTTCCACGCCGGCGGCGTCCCTGCCGTCGTCTCCGAACTGATGAAGCAGGGGCTGATCAACGAGGACGCCCTGACGGTCACCGGCAAGTCGATCGGCCAGAACTGCAAGAGCGCTGAGATCCAACTGCCCGATGTCATCAAGAGCTTTGACGCCCCGATGAAGACCGACGCCGGCTTCGTGGTCTTCACCGGCAATCTGTTCAACTCGGCCATCATGAAGCTCAGCGTGATCTCGGACGAGTTCCGCGAACGCTATCTGTCCAACCCCGACGATCTGAATGCCTTTGAAGGCCCGGCCGTCGTGTTCGACGGGCCCGAGGATTATCACCACCGCATCGACGACGAGAGCCTGGGCATCACCGAACAGACCCTGCTGTTCATGCGAGGCACCGGCCCCATCGGCTATCCGGGCGCGGCCGAGGTCGTGAACATGCGCCCGCCGGCATACCTCATCAAGAAGGGCGTCAGCGCCCTGGCCTGCATCGGCGACGGGCGTCAGTCCGGCACCTCCGGCTCGCCCTCGATCCTGAACGCCTCGCCCGAGGCGGCGGCGGGTGGAAACATCGCCCTGCTGAAGACCGGCGACCGGGTCCGCATCGATCTGAACACCGGCCGCGCCGACATCCTGATTTCGGACGCGGAACTGTCCGAGCGTCGCCAGGCGTTCGAGGCGGCAGGCGGCTACAAATACCTCGCCTCCCAGACCCCTTGGCAGGAAATGCAGCGCGACGTGGTCGGCCAGCTGGAAACCGGCGCCGTGCTGGAGCCCGCCGTCAAATACCACCGCATCGTCGACACGATCGGCCTGCCGCGCGATAATCACTGACCAAGCCGCCGCCGCCGGCCTTAGCTAAGCGGCGGCGCCTTTGCATTGGCGGCGATGAAGGCCTCATGGGTAGGCATCCGTTCGACGCCCTGCCGGATCATCGCCTTCATGTGCTGAAGGCGTTGACGGACGTGATCCAGCGGAATGGTTTCAGTGATCGGATCGTGGCGCTCGGGGACGATGCCCTGGCCCAACAAGACGGCGATCCAGTTCGTCTCCTGGAACAGTTCGTCGTCATAGCGGAAGACACGACCCCGACTGCGGAACTGCTCCATCTTCTGCTTGAGCGTTTCGGGCACATCCATGGCCTGCACGTGCCGCCACAGGGCTGAATCGTCGCGCGTTGTCGCGTGATAGTGCAGGATGATGAAGTCCCTGATCCGTTCGACCTCAAGGCGCATTTGGCGGTTGTAACTGTCGATGTCGGCCTGGGCGAAGCCGGTGTCGGGAAAGTGCAGGAGCAGCTTGGATATGCCGGACTGCACCAGATGGATAGAGGTCGATTCCAGCGGCTCCAAGAACCCCGACGCCAAGCCCAGGGCCAGACAGTTCTTGTTCCAGGTCTTCTTGCGGCGGCCGGTGGTGAATCGCAGGAAGTTCGGATCCGCCATCACCTCGCCGTCCAGGGAGGCGCGCAGCCTGGCTTGAGCCTCATCGTCGGAGATGAAGGGGCTGCAATAGACATAGCCGTTGCCGGTGCGGTGCTGCAGCGGAATGCGCCAGCGCCATCCCGCCTCTAAGGCCGTCGACTGGGTATAGGGTGTCGGATCGCCGACCCGGGTGCAGGGCATGGCCACCGCCCGGTCGGCCGGCAGCCAATGGGTCCAGTCCTCGTAACCTGTCTTCAGCGCGCCTTCGATCAGCAGGCCTCGGAAGCCCGAACAGTCGATGAAGAAGTCCGCCGCAAGTTCGCGGCCGTCATCCAGTCGCACCGACTGGATAAAGCCGTCGCCGTCGCGCAAGCGCACGTCGGCGATCGTGCCCTCATGCCGCACCACGCCGTTCGCCTCGGCGCGCTGACGGAGGAAGCTGGCGTACAGGCCCGCGTCGAAATGAAAGGCGTAGGTCATCTGCGAGGCGACGCCGCGCGGATCGCCGTCGGGCCGGGTGAAGCGACCCATCTGGGAGGCCACCGTGGTGACCGAATAGGCGCTCAGATCGTCGTCCAGACCCGCCTTGTTCAGGCGCAGCCAATATTGATGGAAGGACGCCGCGTCGATGCGGGTTCCATAGACGCCGAAGGGGTGGAAGTAGCTTTCGCCCTTTTGGTGCCAGTCATGGAACTGGATACCGAGCTTGTAGGTCGCTTGCGTCGCGCGAACGAATTCGTTCTCGTCGATGCCCAGCAACTGGTTGAACAGCAGGATCGGCGGGATGGTGGCCTCGCCGACGCCGACCGTGCCGATGACCTTAGACTCGACCAGTTCGATCTTCACCGTGCCGCGTGTGACGTGCGCCAGCGCGGCGGCGGCCATCCAGCCGGCCGTGCCGCCCCCGACGATCAGAATACGCTTCAGTGGGGCAGGGATCATCGTGCGTAACCGGTGAAGGTGGTGGAGTGGTCGGGCAGGGCGGCGGCCGCCCGTGCGATCAGTTGCGCGAACTGCCGCGCCTGTCGATCCACGGTCTCCAGATCGTCGAGGCAGGCCAGGGGCGACGCCTGTTTGGGCCACGTGCCCAGCCCGGTGAACACCGCAGCCCAGCTGTCTTCGCGGAAGGATTCGTCTGCCAGCAGGCCGACCTCTCCGCGCGCGCGGAACAGTTCGATCTTCTCCATCAGCGTGTCGGGCGGCGCCGTCTCGCGGCATCGGTCCCACATCGCGCCTGCGCGACCGGCCAGATGATAGTGCAGGATGATGAAGTCGCGGATGCGCTCGAACTCCTGAGCCGAGCGTCGATTGTATTCGCGGATCAGGGCCGGATCGAAGCTGCGGTCGGGGAACATTTCCAAGAGCCTGCCGATGCCGGTCTGAATCAGATTGATGCTGGTGGACTCCAGCGGCTCGACGAAACCGGACGCCAGGCCCAGCGACACGACGTTGCCCTTCCACGCCTCGCGTCGACGCCCGGTGACGAACCTCAACCGATTTGGCTCAGCCAACGGCTCCGACTCGATCTGGCCGAGCAGGTCGTCCAGCGCCGTTTGATCGTCCATATGATCGCTGGAATAGACATAGCCGTTGCCGACCCGGTGCTGCAGCGGAATGCGCCACTGCCAGCCGGCCTCTCGCGCACGCGCCGTGGTGATGGGCTCGGGGGGCAGAGTCGAACTGCACGGCACGGCGACGGCGCGATCGCACGGCAGCCAATGCGTCCAATCCTCGTAGCCCGCCTGCATCGTCTGTTCGATCAGCAGGCCTCGGAAACCCGAGCAGTCGATGAACAGATCCGCCTCGACCTCGCCGCCGTGTTCAAGCGTTACGGCCCGCACGAGACCCGTCTCGCCGTCGCGATCCACGCCCGTGATCCGCCCCTCGCGCCGAACGACGCCAAGCGTCTCCGCCAGCGTCCTGAGCCGCCGTGCGAACAGTCCCGCGTCGAACTGATACGCATATGAATAGTGAGACAGCACCGATCGACTGTCTTCGACGGGCGGGGCGAACTTGCCGGCGCGAGCCATGGCGGTGGGCATGGACCAGGGTGCCAGCGTATCGATTCGGCCGGCGGCCTTCAGGCGAAACAGATACTGCCGCCAGGCCTGTCCTGCGATCGTGGGCCCGTAGTCGCCGAAGCCGTGGAAATACTCCGAACCCGGCGCGGTCCAGTCTTTGAAGGCGATTCCAAGTTTGGCGGTCGCGGCCGTCGAGCGGATAAAGTCCTCTTCGGACAGTCCGATCATCTGCACGAACTGACGGATCGGCGGGATGGTGGCCTCGCCGACGCCGACCGTGCCGATCTGCTCCGATTCCACCAGGGTGATCTTCAGGGACAGCCCGTTGCTGCGGGTGAACGCTTTGCCTAGCGCGGCGGCGGCCATCCAGCCGGCCGTCCCGCCGCCCACAATCGCGATGTGGCGCACCGGTTCTGCTTGATCGCTCATGCGTGCTCCCTTCGTCCGCTTGGCGCGGTTTCTCGAGCGCAAACGTAACGAAAATCACCCTGGCTGCGCTATTGTGGTAGCGCTAACAGAAAATGCTTTTCAGTACGTGAAAACTTGTGCATCCTTGAAAGGTGATCACGTCATCGAACGATGGGTGGGTTCACGTCGGGAGGGATGTCGCCCTACGTCGTCAATAAGCGACGGGCGCGACCAGCAGGAAGGTTCTGAGACCGATGTCTCGTCAAAATCACGTTCGTCGCGTCGCTCTGCTGTGCGGCGCATCCTTGATTACGGTCTCGGCGACCCTGCCGACCGCTGTTTTGGCCCAAGAGGCTCCGGCTCAGTCGGACGAGGCAACGACTGTCGATGAAGTGGTCGTCACCGGCATCCGCGCACAGCTTCGCTCGGCCCAAGCCATCAAGAAGACGTCCGAGGTCATCGTCGACTCGGTGACGGCCGTTGACATCGGCGCCCTGCCTGACCGTTCGGTGTCGGAGGCGCTGCAACGCATTCCCGGCGTCACCCTTCAGCGCACGAACGCCGCGCGTGACCCGGCCCGTCTGGCGGCAGAGGGAGGTGGCGTCTTCATTCGCGGCCTGTCGTGGGTCCGCTCGGAAACCAACGGCCGCGACATCTTCTCGGCCTCCAACGGTCGCGGCCTCAGCTTCGAGGACGTATCGGCCGATCTGCTCGCCGGCGTGGATGTCTACAAGAATGTCGCGGCGAACATGATCGAGGGCGGTATCGCCGGCACAACCAATCTGCGGACCCGCGTTCCCTTCGACAACAGCGACCCGCTGTTGGCGATCAACGCCGACTACAACTACGGTGATCTGTCGGAAAAGGGCTTCTGGTCAGGTAGCATCCTGGCGACGGACCGTTGGCAGACCGGCATCGGCGAGATCGGTCTGCTGGCCAATGTCAGCGTGTCCAACGTGGGCAACCGCACGGATTCGATTTCGGTCGACCGCTACGATCCGGTGACGCTGGATGCCAGCAACGCCAGCACCGATGGTTCGGGAACGGCCGGCGAGACGGTGTTCGTGCCCAAATACCTGGGCTGGCGCACCATTGATTGGGAGCAGAAGCGCACGGCCGTCGCCTTGGCCGCCCAATGGCGTCCTAACGACCAATGGCTGTTCACCTTGCAAGGACTGGCTTCGCAGGCGGACGCCTATAACGTCGAATATGCGCTGGGCACCGATAGCATCGTCTCGCCCAACTCCAGCTATCGCTACAACGACGAGAACGTGTTCGTCAGCGGCAATATTCCATCTGCGAACTGGAACACCGACACGCGCATCGGCGACGACACCAAGAAGACCAGCGATGTCGCGCTGAACTTCCAGTACACGCCCGGCGGGGCCTGGTCGTTCTCGGGCGATCTACAGTACGTGAAGTCTTCGGCCGAAATCTATTCGATGACGGCCTTCACCCAGCTTCAGAACCGTCCGGACTTGTCGATCACCATCGACGGCGATCTGCCGACCGTGACCTCCACCGGCGGCACGCCTGAAGATCAGTCCGCCTATTGGTGGGCGGCGGCGATGGACCACATCGAGGACAACGAAGCCGACGAACTGGCCGGTCGTTTGGACGCCCGCTACGACTTCGAGGAGAACTCGTCCTTCTTTAAGTCGGTCGCCTTCGGCGTGCGTGGCACCGAGAAGAACTACACCAATCGCCAGACCGGCTATAACTGGGGCCTGCTGTCGAACCAGTATTGGGGCAACGGCGGCGGCGCGGTCGTTTATCTGGACGACACGGGCTATCCGGGCGGCACGCAGGATCCGCGTCTGCCCAACTCTTCGACCCTCTATCGCTTCGACAACTTCTTCCGCGGCGATGCGCCGGTTCCGGGCGTGGCTTGGTTCCCGGCTGAAAGCCTGCTGAACCAGGGCACGGCTTACGCCTACGATATCCTGCGCAACACCGAGAGCTCGGGCTGGGGCTGGACGCCGCTGAGCGACGACTATGAAAGCTACCGTCTTGGCGGCGGCAACGGCGGCATCACAGAGCTGACCGAGAAGACGCAGGCGGCCTATGTCTATGCCCGCTTCGGCAATGACACAGGGTTCTTCGGCCGAGCCTTCGACGGCAACATCGGCCTGCGTGCGGTCGATACCAAGACCACCTCCAACACGGTCACCACCCTGCCGTCCATTCAAGGATCCTGCCCGCCCGCGAACGCGCCCGGCGCGGATTGCACGGCCTTCAACCGCGCGGTCCAGTTTGTGAATGGCGGATCCCTGGACGGACAGCCTGTCGAGAGCAGCTACACCAACTGGCTGCCCAGCCTGAACCTGCGCGGTTTCCTGAGCGACACCCTGCAGGCCCGCTTTGCGGTGTCGCGCGCCATGGTGCGGCCCGAGATGTATCAGCTCCAGCCGTTCACCAACCTGTCGATCAATTTCCAGCCTGACGGCTACACTTTGAATCCGACGACGCCGTTCACCGGCGTGGGCGGCAATCCAGCCCTGCGTCCGATCACGGCGACCAACTATGACGCCAGCCTGGAGTGGTATTTCGCGCCGACCGGAAGCCTGACGTTCGCCGCCTTCCACAAGGACATCAAGGACTACATCTTCACCGGCACGGAGACCCAGTCGATCACCAACGGCGGCGTCACCTACGACTTCCTCGTCACCCGCTACACCAATGGGGCGAAGGGCACGGTCGACGGATTCGAACTGGCCTATTCGCAGTTCTTCGACTTCTTGCCGGGCGCTCTCAGCGGTCTCGGCTTCCAGGGCAACTTCACCTACATCAGCTCGGACGGCGGCAAGAACACCAGCCAGAACATCCTGGACACGACGCAGAACGGCGCCGCTTCGGACAGCACCCTGCCGCTGGAGGGCATGTCCCGCACCAGCTACAACGCCGCCATCCTGTATGAGAAATACGGCATCTCAGCGCGACTGGCCTACAACTGGCGCGAGGAATATCTGCTGACCACCTCGGCGGCGAACATCAACGCCCCCGTCTGGGCAAGCGATTACGGTCAGCTGGATGGCTCTATCTTCTATAGCCTGACCAAGGACATCAAGATCGGCGTTCAGTCGACCAATATCCTGAACGAACGGACGGTCCTGAAGGTGGGCAACGAAACGCGCAAGCCGCCCTACAACTGGGTGGATACGGACCGCCGGATCGCGGTGGTGCTGCGCGCCGCCTTCTGATCGGGCTTTGACAACGGGGCGCCGGCGGTCGTCGGCGCCCCGATCGTTTTCTTGTCGACGTTGGGAGGCGGCGATGGGCTATTTCACACGCGGGCTCGCCGCAGCCTTGTCTGCTGCGGCTCTGGTCGCCGCAGCGGCCTCGCCGGTTCTGGCTCAGTCGCCCATTCCGCAACTGGTCGAGCGAAATGGTCGTCACGCCCTGATGGTCGACGGCGCGCCCTTCACCGTCCTGGGCGGACAGGTCAACAACTCGTCCAACTATCCGGCGCCCCTGGCCCAAGCCTGGCCCGCGCTCAGTTACATCGGCGCCAATACGGTCCAAATCCCGCTCGGCTGGGAGCAGATCGAGCCGGAGGAGGGGCGTTTTGACTTTTCCTTCGTCGATCACGCCATCGACCAGGCCCGCGCCAACGACATGCGCGTCGTCTTCCTGTGGTTCGCCACCTGGAAGAACACGGCTCCGGCCTATGCCCCCTCTTGGGTCAAGCTGAACCCCGAGCGCTTTCCGCACCTGATCGAGAAGAGCGGCAAGGAAAGCTATGCCCTGTCGCCTTACGGCGCCGAGACGTTGGCCGCCGACACCCGCGCCTTCGCCGCCCTGATGCGTCACATCCGCCAGGTCGACGAGCGCGAGCGCACCGTCATCATGGTCCAGCCCGAGAACGAGGTCGGTACCTACGGCCCCGTTCGCGACTATTCGCCCGCCGCCCGCGCCGCCTTCGACGGTCCCGTGCCCCAGGCCCTGCTGGACCGCACCGGCAAGGCGCCCGGAACCTGGTCCGCCGTCTTCGGTAAGGACGCGGACGAGTTCTTCCACGCATGGTCCATCGGCCATTACGTCGGCCAGGTCGCCGCGGCCGGCAAGGCCGAGTATCCGCTGCCGATGTACGTCAATGCCGCCCTTCGCGATCCGACGAACGATCAAGATCCAGCCACCTATGCCTCGGGCGGTCCGACCTGGAATGTGATCGAGGTCTGGCAGGCCGCGGCGCCCGCCATCGATTTCCTGTCGCCCGACATCTACACGCGCAAGTCCGGCGAGTACGAAGCGCATCTGGATCGCTACGCCCGGCCCGACAACGCCCTGTTCGTCGCCGAGACCGGCAGCGACGTCCAGTACGCCCGCTATCTGATGGAGGCGCTGGGGCGAGGCGGCATCGGCTTTTCGCCCTTCGGCATCGATTACACCGGCTATTCTAACTATCCGCTGGGCGCCAAGGAGATCACCGAGAAGACGCTTGAGCCGTTCCGCGACCTCTATCGCCTGATCGGCCCATGGCAACGGACCTGGGCGCGCCTGGCCTTTGAAGGCAAGGTCTGGGGCGCCGCCGAACCTGACGATCGCAAGCCCGAGGTCATCGACTTGGGCGACTGGAACGTCACCACCAGCTATCAGCGTTGGCAGTTCGGGCCGAGCAGCCAGCCCATCGATCCCAATGACGTGCCCGCCGCCTCGGCCCAGCCGAATGGGGCCATCGCCATCGCCGAGATCGCGCCGGGTCAGTTCATCCTGGCCGGCCACCGCATTCGCATCGATTTCGCCGCCAAACCCTCAACCGATGGCAAGCGCCGCATGGTCCTGCGCGTCGAGGAAGGCCATTTCGACGACGCCGGCAAATGGGTGTTCGAACGCATCTGGAACGGCGACCAGGTCGACTATGGCCTGAACTTCTCCGGTGATCGACCGCAGTTGCTGCGCGTCGTCACGGCCACCTACTGACCCCTGCAAGAATAAAGCGAGCGCCCGCCATGATCCCGACCCTCGCCCGCCGCCTGTTCCTGGCCGCCCTGATGACTGCACCCCTGGCTGCCTGTGCCGGTCAGGGTCTTATGGACAGCGCCTCCGCCGGCGCCATCCAGCAGGCCGCGTTCGAACGCACCGCCAGCGGCATCGTCGTCACCCCGGCCGAGGGCGCCGCTCGCCGGGTCCGGCTTGAGGTCTATGGTCCCGAAACCATCCGCGTCACCGCGACCGAGAACGCCGACCTCGACCTGCCCGCCAGCCTGATGGTCACGGCGGAGCCCTCGACCACCACCCCGTTCCAGGTCGAGACGCGCGGCGACACCGTCGTGCTGAAAACCGCCGAGGCCACGGCGGAAGTCTCGCGCGAGACCGGCGCCGTCCGCTTCCTCGACGAGAACGGCCAAGAGGTGCTGAAGGAGCGTCCCGGCAGCCGCGAGCTGAGCCCCGTCACGGTCGAGGACCAGAAGGGCGATCACCGCTTCCTGGCTACGCGTCAGGTGTGGGAAAGCCCCGACGACGAGGCCTTCTACGGCCTGGGTCAGCACCAGCAGGGCGTGATGAACTACAAGGGCCACGACGTCCTGCTGGCCCAGCACAATATCGACGTCGGCATTCCGCTGGTCGTATCCAGCCGAAACTACGGCGTCCTGTGGGACAACAACTCGATCACCCGTTTCGGCGACCCGCGCCCCTACGGCATGATCGCCGACCAGTTCATCGTCCGCGACGCCACCGGGCGGTTCGGCGGTCTGACCGCCAGCTACTATCAGAACGACCAGCTGAAGGTTCAGCGCCAGGAAACCGAGGTGAACTACGAGTTCATCCGCGAATGGTCGCGCTGGCCCGAAGGCTTCAAGTCGCAACCGGGCCAACCGGTCCAGACCGGCGACATGGGCAAACCCGGCCAGGCGGGCGTCAGGGTCGTCTGGGAAGGCACGCTGGAAACCGCGACCGCCGGCCTGCACAAGTTCCGCCTCTATTCTTCCGGCTACGCCAAGGTCTGGATCGACGGGCGGATGGTCGAGGACAACTGGCGCCAGAACTGGAACCCGTTCGACCACGACTTCCAGGTTCAGATGGCGGCCAATACGCGCGTGCCGATCAAGATCGAATGGATTCCTGAGGACGGCTATATCTCGTTGCGCCATCAGGACCCGCTGCCGGCCGCCGATCACGGCGCGCTCAGCCTGGCGTCGGAAGTCGGAACGGCCATCGACTACTACTATATCGGCGGCGACGATCTGGACGGGGTGATTTCGAACTATCGCGGTCTGACCGGCAAGTCGGTGATGCTGCCCCGCTGGGCCTACGGCTTCTGGCAGAGCCGCCAGCGTTACAACACCCAGGACGAGGTGACCGGCGTGGTCCGTCGCTATCGCGAGCTTGGCCTGCCGATCGACAACATTGTTCAGGACTGGTTCTACTGGCCCGAGAACGCCTGGGGCTCGCACCAGTTCGACCCCGCGCGCTTCCCGAACCCGACCCAGATGGTCAAGGACGTTCACGACATGAACGCCAACATCATCATATCGGTCTGGCCGAAATTCTATCCGACGACCGATCACTACAAACAGTTGGACGCCATCGGCGGCATGTACACCCGCAACGTCGATGTCGGCGCGCGCGACTGGGTCGGACCCGGCTATGCCAACAGCTTCTATGACCCCTATCTGCCCGCCGCCCGCGACCTGTACTGGAAGCAAATGTCCGACAGCTTCAAGGGCATGAATTTCGACGGCTGGTGGCTGGATTCGGTCGAGCCGGACATGCACTCCAACCTCGACATCCCCGAGCGGACCCTGCGCATGGGGCCGACCGCCATCGGTCCGGGCACCTATGTCTTCAACTCCTATCCGCTGGTCAACGCCGAGAACGTCTACAATAACTTCCGGCGCGAGAAAGGCGACGAGCGGACCTACATCCTGACCCGCTCCGCCTGGGGCGGCCTGCAACGCACCGGCTCGACCCTGTGGTCGGGCGACGTGGTGGCGCGCTGGGATAATCTGAAGGACCAGATCTCGGCGGGCGTGAACACCGGACTGTCGGGCCTGGCCAACTGGACCCACGACATCGGCGGCTTCGCGGTCGAGGCCCGCTATTCCAACCCCGCCGGCATGAAGCCCGAGGACAAGGCCGAGTGGGACGAGCTGAATCTGCGCTGGTTCCAGTTCGGCGCCTGGTCGCCCGTCTTCCGTTCGCACGGCGAGTTCCCGCTGCGCGAGGTCTATAATCTGGCTCAGCCGGGCACGCCGCTGTATGACGCCTACGCTGCCCAGCTGCGCACCCGCTACCGGCTGATGCCCTACATCTACAGCCTGGCCGGCGACGTCTATCAGCGCGACGCCACCATCATGCGCGGCCTGGTCATGGACTTCCCGTCCGACCTGAAGGCGCGCGACATCAACGACCAATACCTGTTCGGCCATGCCCTGCTGGTCGCCCCGGTGACGGAATACAAGGCGCGCAGCCGCTCGGTCTATTTCCCGCAAGGGGCTGACTGGTACGACATGCTGACCGGCCAGAAATATTCGGGTGGCCGCTCGGCGACGGTCCAGGCGCCCGAGGACAAGATTCCGGTCTTCGTACGCGCCGGCTCCATCCTGCCGACCGGTCCGGCGATCCAGTACACGGCGGAGAAGCTGGACGGCCCGCTGACCCTGATCGTCTATACCGGCGCGAACGGCTCCTTCTCTCTCTATGAGGATCAAGGCACGACCTACGCCTATGAACGAGGCGAGTTCTCCAACATCCGGATGACCTGGAACGACGCCACTGGCGTCCTGACCATCGGCGCGCGGACGGGCTCGTATCCGACCATGCCGGCGAACCGCACTATCAATGTGCGCTTCGTCAGCGGACCGGGCGCTGATGTCGGAAACTTCGACGCCCAGCCTGCAAGGACGATCCAGTACTCAGGCCAGCCTGTAGAGGTTCGCCGCTAAGGATCGTCCCGCCGCCCGCATCCCTGTCGTTCGGAAACGCTCGTCTTTTTATTCAGGAGCCGCCATGCGCTCGTTCATGTTCGCCGCGGTCGCGGCATCCGCCCTGATGGTGGCGACCGTGCCCGCTCAAGCCAGGGCGCAAGTTCCGGCTCAAGCTGCGACGACGCCGGTTGCAGGCGCGGCCCTGCTTGATCCGATGTTCCAGGACCACGCCGTCCTGCAACGTGGTCGCCCGATCGATGTGTGGGGCAGGGTGACCCCCGGCGCAGCCGTGTCGGTCCGCCTCGGCCAGGCCCAGGCTCAGGCGACCGCCGGTCCCGACGGCGTCTGGCGTGCGACCTTTCCGACCCAGACCGCCGGCGGTCCTTATGTGCTGACGGTCCAGTCAGACGGCGCGAGCCAGAGCGTGTCCGACATCCTGATCGGGGACGTCTGGCTGTGTTCGGGCCAGTCGAACATGGAGTTCGCGGTCCGTCAGGCCACGAATGCAGAGAGCGAGATCGGCGCCGCCAACGACGCCAAGATCCGCCTCTTCCTGGTTGGTCGTTCCAGTTTGCCGGCGCCGGATTCGACCCCGCGCACCGTTGGCCAGTGGCGTGTCACCAGCCCGCAAAGCGTGCGTGATTTCTCGGCCGCCTGCTATTTCATGGGCCGTGACCTGCGCCGCACCGAGGACGTGCCTATTGGCCTGATCGCCGCCTCCTGGGGCGGGTCGATCATTGAGGATTGGCTCAGCCGCGACGCCGTCGAAAAGCTGGGCGGCCATCAGGAGGCGTTAAACGCCCTCGACGCCTACGCCCGCGATCCGGCGCAGGGTGACGCGATCTGGCGCCGGGTGACGCAGGACTGGTGGCGGGCCAACGATCCCGGCACGAAACAGGGCTGGCATCTGGCGCGCATCAATGACGCCGACTGGGCACCTATTCCGGCCGAGGGCTTCTGGGAGTCCACCGTGCCTGGCCTCGCCACCTTCGACGGTATCGTCTGGCTGAGGAAAGAGGTCGAGCTGACGGCCGCCCAGGCCCGTCAGGCCGCGACGCTGGAGCTGGGGCCGGTGGACGATGCCGATGTCACCTGGGTCAACGGCCAATACATCGGCGGGCAGCAGGGCTGGGACACGCCACGCACCTATGCGGTTCCGGCCGGTACGCTGAAGGCTGGTCGCAATCTGATCGCGGTCGGCGTGCTGGACACCAACGGGGGCGGCGGCGCCTGGGGACCGGCGGCGAACAAGCGGCTGGTGCTTGCGGACGGTACGGCCGTCAGCCTGTCTTCGGGCTGGCGTCACCGCGTCGCCGCCCCGCTGGGCGACCTGCCCAATCCGCCGCGCACCCCCTGGATCGGCGGCAGCGGCACGACCACCCTGTACAACGGCATGATCGCGCCCCTGGGCGCCTATGGCATGAAGGGCATGGCTTGGTATCAGGGCGAGTCGAACATTGGCGACTATGTCGGCTATCGCCGCCTGCTGCCGGCCCTGTTCGCCGACTGGCGCGCCCGGTTCGAGAATCCCGAGATGCGGATGCTGGTCGTGCAACTGGCGAACTTCGGCCCCATGGCCAGCCAACCGACCAACTCCTATTGGGCGGCCCTGCGCGAAAGCCAGCGCACCGTGGTCAATGCCGACCCTCTGGCGGGCCTCGCCGTCGCCGTCGATATCGGCGACCGCTACGACATACATCCGACAAACAAGCTGGAGGTGGGCCGCCGTCTGGCGCTGGAGGCTCGTCGTCTGGACGGTCAGACCCCGCCCGTCTCGCCGCAGCCTGTGTCCGTGACCCGCGCCGCCGACGGCGTCCACATTCGCTATTCCGCTTCGGCTCAATTGGTCGCCTATGGTTCGAACCGCCCGGTAGGCTTCGAGCTGTGTGGGTCCGACAACGCGTGCCGCTTCGCCGATGCGACGCTTTCAGGGGACGAGGTCGTTTTGTCGTCCGTGATGGCGAGCGACCTCAAGGTTCGCTTCTGCTGGGCCGACAGCCCGGTCTGCAACCTCTACGGCCCTGCCGGTCTCCCGGCGGTCCCGTTCGAGGCGGAGATCCGCTAAGCGGTCAGACTAGCCCCGCGCCCCTCAGCCTCATGGCGGGCGCTGTGGCGACGGGCCGTTGGGCCGGCAGGTCGATGGTCAAACCCTCGGCCGTCTGACGGAAGGGCAGGGCGCCGCCGCCCAGCAGTTCGACCGCCTCGACACGCCCCACCTGCGGGGTCAGCGCCCGCACGACCATCTTCCGGTCCTGCGGCCAGTCCAGCGCGAAGGCGTAGAGGACGTCGCCCTTGGTGGTGAAGCGGATGTCCTGGCCGGTCCATGGCCGCGCCGCGCCCTCGCCATGCATACCTCCCACGACCGCCGTCGGCCCCTCGCCATAGATGCGCCAGGGCCGGGTGTCGAAGATGGCCTCGCCGTTGACCGCCATCCAGGCGGCGATGTCCGTCAGGATCTGACGCTCGTCGCTATCGATCGAGCCGTCCCCGCGCTGGGGGATGTTGAGCATCAGGTTGCCGTTCTTGGAAACGACATCCACAAGCCGCTGCACCACGCTGTGGGCCGGGACGTAGGCGTGGTTGGTGAAGCGAGCGCGGTTGTAGTGCCAGTCGCCGATACAGGTGTCGGTCTGCCACGGCTCGGGCTTCAGACTGTCGGAGAAGCCGCGCTCGACCGTCTCGGTGATCGCCTTGCGTTGCCGATCGTCCAGCCGCTTGCCGTTCACGACTGGCAGTTCGCCGCACCAAGCCAGGGAAGCATTGTAGAACTCGGCCGTCGCCTCCAGTCCGTAACGACCCAGCGGCAGGCCGTAGTTGTCGAAATAGACCATGTCCGGCCTGTATTTAGTGATCAGGTCGCGCTGTCGCAGAACCCAGGACCGCACGAAGGCGGGATTGTTGGCGGGCGGCGTCTCGATCCACTGGCCGTCGCGCGCATCGTGCCAGGCGTTCATCTCGGCGATGGAACTGATGCCTTCCGGCGGAGCGAAGGTCGGGCCGGTATAGAGCTCCTGCGGGTCCAGCCCGTCCCACCATTTGCCCGCCCCGTCCGCCCGGGTCAGCCGCGCCGCGTCATAGCGCACGCCCTTCAGCGGCCCCTCGGCGTCATAGCCATAGGCGGTCTGCCACCAGTGCCAGGCATGGGCCGAATGGTTCGACACCGCGAACCTCAGGCCCCGCGCCCGCACCGCCTTCTCCCAAGTGCCGACGATGTCCCGCTTGGGCCCGACCCGCATCGTGTTCCAGGCGTGATGGCTGCTGTCGAACAGGTCCAGATTGTCGTGGTGGTTGGCCATCGACATGATGTAGCGGGCGCCCGCCGCCTGATAGAGGTCCAGCAGGCCCTCGGGATCCCACTGGTCGCCCTTGAACTGGTCGATCAACTCCATGAAGCCGAACCGGCTGGGGTGGCCGTAGGTCGCGACGTGGTGCTCGTAGAAGGGGTTGCCCTGGATATACATCTGGCGGCCGTACCAGTCGCCGAACTCCGGCACGCACTGCGGCCCCCAGTGCGACCAGATGCCGAACTTGGCGTCCCGGAACCAGTCGGGGGTCTTGTAGCCGGCCGCCAAACTGTCCCAAGTCGGCTTGAACGGACCGGCCGTCGCGACATTCGACGTCGTCGCGCAGGCCCCCAGCATCGAAGCCGACGCCCCGGCGGCCAGCAGTCCACGTCGCGACAGGGTCATGCCGGTTCTCCATAGACGACGCCGCGGCCGTCGGTGGCGACATAGACCCGGCCGCACACGCGTGGATCGCCGGCGATGGCCCGGAAACGGCGGCCGTATTCGTGGCGGGCGTCGTTGACGCGGATCCACGACCGGCCCTTGTCGTCTGAACGGAAGACGCCCCTGACCTCGCCTTGCGTGCCTATGGCGAACAGGGCGGGGTAGGTCGTGCCGGCGGGCGGCTTGCCGAAGTCCATCATCTCGACCATGAGATCGCCGTCGATCCGCTCGAACCGCTGACCGCCGTCGCGGCTGTTGTACAGGCCGGTGCGGGACACGAACCACAGGTCGCCCTCGTGATCAGGCGTCGCCTTAAGCGGGAAGGCGAGCTCGCGCCATGTCGGACGATCGTCGGCGATGGCGGCGGGCAGGCCGCGTGAAGTCACCGCGGCGAAACTCTCGGCGCCGTCCACGCTGACGTACCAGTCGCCGGTGCGGAAATCCAATGCGTAGAACAGCATAGCATCCTTGCGGTCCGCCACGGGACGCAGCAGCAGGGGCAGGCCCGCGCACGACTTCCAGCTCTTGCCGCGGTCGCGCGACCAGACGACGCGGGGCGTCGCCAGAACGAAGGTCGATCCGTCCGCCGACACGGTGATCGGGGCGTCGCGATACAGATCCATGCGCGGGTTTTCAGCCGGGATCTGGGTCTCGCCCGAAGCCGGCCGGGGCCGACCCAGCGGCTTCCAGGTCAGACCAGCATCATCGGACCAGGCCAGGGTCGAACCATCGTGCCCCTCCGAGGCGACGCCCTCGTGCGGCGTGCCGCTGCGCACCAGGATGTCGGGGGCGGCGCCCGCATAATCGATCTGGTTGGTGTTGGCGAAGACGGGGGTGGTGAACTGGCGCTGCGGCGAACGGTCCAGATCCTCGTGAGCAAAGCCTGAGATATCGCCGAACCCGGTCAGCAGTTGCGGCCCCTTCGGCGGGCTGAGCAGGGTGATGACAGCCGTCTGTTCGATCCCCTCGACCCAGGGCTTCCAGTCGGTCGGCCGATTGTCGTCGGCGGCGGACAGATTTCGAGTCTCATAAACGGTGGCGCCGGTCGCATAGATCAGTCGATCGCTGTCGAACGGATCCAGCGCCAGCGCGGCGATCCACCAGCCGAAGTCGGGCTTGTCATTGCCCCATTTCAGATACGGCGTCGCGCTGACGTCGTGCCGGGCCTTTTCCCGCAGACTGGTCCAGTTGACCCCATCGTCGGTGCTGCGCCAGAGGGTGTCGCCGGGCTGCCAGCGGTTCAAGGTCGAGACCACGATGACGCCCGGCCGGTTGCGATCCAGCGCAACGCCCATGAAGCCGCCCCCTTGTGCGGTCTGGGGGCGGGGCGGGCTGATATCGCTCCAGGCGCCGGTGTCCGTGTCCAGCCGCCAGACGGCTCCGTCCGTCACGCCGTTCGGTCCGATGCCCAGCGTACACGTCACATAGAGGATGCCCCGGTCGTCCAGTTCCGCCTTGGCCGCCGACAGCTCGGGGCGCGGTCCGCCCTCGACCGGCCGCCACGTCCGACCGGTGTCGTCGGATCGATACAGGGCGTGTTCGTGCGGATCGGCGACCCCGACGAACAGCGTGCGGGAAGCCTGACCGCCCTGGCCGCTGCGGGGATCGAAGACGACGAAGCTCAGCCCGCCGTGGGTGCTGCGGTCGGTGGGCGTACCCAGACCCTTCAGTGGAAAGCTATCGACCTTGCGCCAACTTGCGCCGCCGTCGGTCGAGCGTTGCAGCCCGTCATGGCGCGATCCGAAGTAGAGAATACGGTTGTCGTTGGGATCGATGGCCAGCCGTTCGCCAAGCCCGCGTCCGTCCTCGTTGCCCCCCATCCGGAAAGGGACGTCGGTTCGCAGCCATGTCTCGCCGCGATCGGTCGAGCGCAGCATGGCGCCCGGATCGCCTCTGTGAACGCCGACGGCCGCGTGGACGATATTCGGATCGACAGGATCGGCGGCGATGCTCTCGATGCCGAAATCGCCGGACAGAGGGCTGGAATCCATCAGCGGCGCCCAGCGGCCCGCGGCGGCGTCAAACCGATAGGCGCCGCCCATGTCGGATCGCGCATAGGCCAGCCCGCGCTCGATGGGGCTGAACACGATGCCGGGAATGAATCCGCCCGCGCCGACCACGACGTTGCGCCAGACATAGCGGGGGGGCTCTTTCGCGCACGCCTTTCCGGCTGTCGCCAGGCAGGCGACGGAAAACGCCATAATCCCGGCGGTGCGTCGCGTCACGCGTGTCGTCATGCCGCGTCCTCCCCCTATCGAAGGCATTAACCTGCCTCTTAATGTTAGCGCTAACTTAGACAGTTGACATCATTGTCATAGGTGCATCAAGTTGCGTCTGTAAAAATCAGGCGCCGGCGACGGGTGCGGGGAGCGAACCTCGGGTTCAAACGGATTTCGCCGTTGTTGGCGCGCCAAGCCACGCCCTGATTTTCACAAACCCTGAGCGAACTTCCGGCGCGACCTGCGTAGTCGCGCCGGGTTTTTCGTCACATGATCTGCTGACAGGCTGATGAACCGACATGACCCTGCGTATCCTGAACTCTCCACCCAGCGCCGTTTCCGCCTTGGCGCTGAGCGTTGTTCTCATGTCGAGCGCGTGCGCGATTGATCCTGGCATGGTTCGGGCCGTTCCGGTTCAGGCGGTGACGCCGCAGGCGTCGATCGTGACGGATGCGACGCGCGCGCATCCTGCGCTTTGGCCCCGCGCGGCCTCGCCGGCGGCGATGACAAACGCGGCGACGGAAGCCTTCGTCTCCGAACTGATGAGCCGGATGACGCTGGAGGAGAAGGTCGGGCAGACGATCCAGGCCGATATCGGCTCGATCAAGCCTGAGGACCTGCTGACCTATCCGCTGGGCTCGATCCTGGCGGGCGGCAACTCCTCGCCGGGCGGCGACGAGCGCGCCTCGGCCGACAAGTGGGTCGAACTCGCCCAGGCCTTCCGTGCGGCGGCGGCCCAGCGGCCGGGCGCCAAGGTGCCGCTGATCTACGGCATCGACGCCGTGCACGGTCACAACAACGTCGTCGGCGCGACCATCTTTCCGCACAACATCGGCCTGGGCGCCGCGCGCGATCCCGACCTGATCCGGCGGATCGGCGAGGCGACCGCGCTGGAAGTCGCCGTGACCGGCGCCGACTGGACCTTCGGCCCGACCCTGGCCGTGCCCCAAGACGACCGCTGGGGCCGCGCCTATGAAGGCTATGCCGAAAACCCCGAGGTGGCGCAGAGCTACGCCGGCCCGATGACCCTTGGCCTTCAGGGGGCCTTGTCGGTCGACCATCCGCTGACAGCCGGCCACATCGCCGGATCGGCCAAACACTTCCTCGCCGACGGCGGCACGACCGGCGGCAAGGACCAGGGCGACTTCGCCGGGTCCGAACAGGAGCTGATCCGCACCCATCTGTCCGGCTATCCCCAGGCCATCGACGCCGGCGTGCTGTCGATCATGGCCAGCTTCTCCAGCTGGAACGGCGTCAAACATTCGGGCAACGAGACCATTTTGACCGACGTGCTGCGCGGCCCGCTGGGCTTCGACGGCTTCGTGGTGTCGGATTGGAACGCCCATGGCCAGCTGCCGGGCTGTTCGAACGAAAGCTGCGCCCTGGCCTTCAACGCCGGCATCGACATGTTCATGGCCCCCGACAGCTGGAAGCCGCTGTATGAAAACACCCTGGCCCAGGCGAAGTCGGGCGAAATCCCGATGGCGCGCCTGGACGAGGCGGTGCGCCGCATCCTTCGCGTCAAGATCAAGACCGGCCTGTTCAACGACAGCCGCCCGGTCGAGGGGCATCTGAACGAACTGGGCTCGCCCGCTCACCGCGCCCTGGCGCGCGAGGCGGTGCGCAAGTCGCTGGTGCTGCTGAAGAACGAGGGCTCGGTCCTGCCGATCCGCTCGGGCGCGCGGGTGCTGGTCGCGGGTCACGCCGACGACATCGGCCAGGCCTCGGGCGGCTGGACCCTGACGTGGCAGGGCACGGGCAACTCGAACGCCGACTTCCCCAACGGCCAGTCGATCTGGAGCGGCATCCGCGAGGCGGTCGCCGCCGGCGGCGGCCAGGCGACCCTCAGCGCCGACGGAGCCTTCACCCAGAAGCCGGACGTCGCCATCGTCGTCTTCGGCGAGACCCCCTATGCCGAGTTCCAGGGCGACGTGGACACGCTGGACTTCCTGCCCACCGGCCCGCTGGAGACGTTGAAGCGTCTGAAGGCGGCGGGCATTCCGACGGTGTCGGTCTTCCTGTCCGGCCGGCCGATGTGGACCAACCCTGAGATCAATGCGTCCGACGCCTTCGTCGCCGCCTGGCTGCCGGGCACCGAAGGGGCCGGCGTCGCAGACGTGCTGATCGGCGATGCGGCGGGCAAGCCGCGCAACGACTTTACCGGAACCCTGTCCTTCAGCTGGCCCAAGACCGCCAAGGGCGAGCCGCTGAACGTCGGTCAGCCCGGCTATGATCCTCAGTTCGCCTATGGTTACGGCCTGACCTATGCGCGCAACGCCCGCGTCGGCGCCCTGTCGGAAGACAGCGGCGTGGTCGGGTCCGGCAGCAATCTGGATCGCTACTTCGTCGATGGCCGCTTCGTCGCGCCCTGGTCGCTGATGCTGCGCGACGCGGGCGGCGAGTTCCGCCTGGGCTCCGAAAAGACCGGCGCCAGCCCGCGCGGCGGCGTGTCGGTGCGCTCCACCGACGGCGCCGGCCAGGAATCGGCGCGCGCCCTGACCTTCTCGCAGGGCGGGGGGCAGGCCCTGATCGCGGCGCAGCCGGTCGATCTGACGCGCCAGTCGAACGGCGAGATGGCCATCGCCTTCCGCTACCGCGTGGACGCCCGCGCCAGGGGGCCGGTGTTCCTGACCCTGGGCTCCGGGTCTGTCGACATCTCCAGCCTGATTGCCGCAGCCCCCGTCGGCGAATGGCGCACGCTGAAGGTGCGGCTGTCGTGCCTGCGCGATCGCGGCGCCGACATCGCCGCCGTCGACCAACCCTGGGGCCTGCGCACCAACGCCGACTTTGCCGTCACGGTCGAGGATATCCGCCTGGCCTCAAACGAGGGCGACGCCGTCTGTCCAACGCAGTAGGCTGGCGCTCGCCGCATCATTCGACACATTGAAATCGGGGGCTCGAATGTGGACGAAAAGAGCGAAAGTGCTTCGTCGTGTCATGGGCGCGGCCGGGGCTCTTGGCGTTCTTATCGCATCCGGCGCGCAGGCGTCGGACCCTAGAACGATCACTGTGGACGTTGCGGGGCCCTTCACGTCTCGCGACCGCATGGCCGAGTTTTCTGTCGGGGCCGACTATCCCGGCACGACAATCCGGCCCGAGACGTTGGCGCAGCTGAAAACGGCGCGTGACGAACTGGGTTTTCGCTACATTCGCTTTCACGACATCTTCCATGACGACATGGGCGTCTATCGCGAGGTGGACGGCCGTCCGGTCTATGACTGGACCAAGATCGACCATCTCTACGACAGCTTCCTGGCCATGGGCATCAAGCCCTTCATCGAACTGGGCTTCACCCCCGATGCGATGAAGACGTCGGATCAGACGCTCTTCTACTGGAAGGGCAACACCTCGCATCCCCAGCCCGAGAAATGGGTCGGCTTGATCGACGCCTTCATGCGGCACCTGCTCGACCGCTACGGCGCCGAGGAAGTGCGGAGCTGGTATTTCGAGTTCTGGAACGAACCGAACCTGGATGGCTTCTGGGAGCGTGCCGACCAGGCGGCCTATTTCGACTATTATGTGCGCACCGCCCGGACGATCAAGGCGATCGATCCGGCCTTGCGAGTCGGTGGCCCCTCCACCGCCGGCGCCGCCTGGGTGCCCGAATTCCTGGCCTATGCGCGCCAGCATGACGCGCCGGTCGATTTCGTCACCACCCACACCTATGGCGTCAAGGGCGGTTTCCTGGACGAGAAGGGCGAGGGGGACAACAAGTTGTCACGCAATCTCGACGCCGTCGTCAGCGACGTGCGCAAGGCGCGGGCCGAGATCGAGGCATCGACCCAGCCGGGCCTGCCGCTGTTCTTCACCGAATGGAGCACCAGCTACAATCCGCGCGATCCTATCCACGACGACTATCTCGGCGCGTCATACGTCCTGACCAAACTGCGTCGGAGCGAGGGTCTGGCGCAGGGCATGAGCTACTGGGCCTATAGCGACCTGTTCGAGGAGCCGGGGCCGCAAATCAAACCGTTCGACGGCGGCTTCGGGCTGATGACCCCGCAGGGCGTGCGCAAGCCGACGTGGTTCGCCTACAAATATCTAAACAGTCTGGGCGACCGCGAGATGCCGACCGGCGACGATCAGAGCATCGCTGCGTTAAAGGGCGATACGGTGCAAGTGTTGGCCTGGCGCTATGAACTGCCGGACCAGCCGATCAGCAACCGACCCTTCTTCCGCCAGGTGCGAGAGCCGGCTGCGGCGGCCCCTTTGCAAATCGAGATGCGAGGGTTGCGACCCGGCGTCCACGCAGCGAGCATCCGCCGCGTCGGGTTCAAGGCCAACGACGCCTACACCGCCCATCTGGAAATGGGCGCGCCGGCGGCGCTGAGCGAAGAGCAGCTCAAGACTCTGCAAACCCTCACCCTGGACCAAGCCGAAACCCTCGTGATCACGGCACGTGCGGACGGCACGGCCCAGATGGAGATTCCCATGCGTGTCCACGATGTGGTCATGGTCGAGATGGACGCATCGCCGAGGCGCTGACGCCCGAGTGATCAATGTAGTCCTTTCGCCATCGCAAGTGGTGGACGTGCCTTCATGAGCGTGCTGCTGTCCTTGCTGTGACTGATCAACAGAATCCCCGGCGCAACCACACCATGGGCGACATCGCGCGTCTCGCCGGCGTGTCGCCGATGACGGTGTCGCGCGTCGTCAATGGCGATGCACGGGTGCGCGAGGCGACGCGTGAGCGGGTCCAGGCGATCATCCGCGAGACCGGCTATGTGCCCGATCCCGCCGCACGCATCCTGGCGCGGGCCGGGGGCGGTCGGATCGGCCTTCTCTACGCCAACCCGTCCAGCGCCTATCTGGCCGAATTGCTAGCCGGCGCTCTGGACGGGGCGCGGTCAGTGGGGCTGCTCCTGCTGATCGAGCCGTCGCGGCCTGGGGCGCCCGACGAAGAGCGCGAGGCGGTGCAGAGGTTGGCGGCCGGCGGGGCGCAAGGCGTGATCGTGCCGCCGCCGCTGGGCGAATCGGCGGCGACCTTGGACGCAATCGCCATCAGCGGGATGAAGGCCGTGGTTCTGGCGGCGCCCGCGCTGCGGGACGGCCTGATCTCCCTACGGGTGGATGATCAGGGAGCGGCGCATGAGATGGCGCGGCATCTGCTGGACTTGGGTCACCGCGCCATCGGCTTCGTAGAAGGCCATCCCGACCAGAGCGCCAGCGCCGATCGCCGCCACGGCGCCCAGGCCGCCGTCGATTCGGTGGCCGGCGCGACGATGTGGGCCGAGGCGGGCGACTTCACCTATCGTTCGGGTTTCGAGGCGGGACAGCGGCTTCTGGCGCGCTCGCCGCGACCGACCGCCATCTTCGCCAGCAACGACGACATGGCCGCCGGGGTTCTGGCCGCCGTTCATGCGGCCGGCCTGTCGACGCCTGGCGATATTTCGGTGGCTGGGTTCGACGATACCTATTTGGCCGCCAGCGTCTGGCCGACCCTGACGACCATCCGTCAACCCGTCGCCGAAATGGCGCGTTCCGCTGCGGTTATCCTGGGGCGGGGAGGAGAGGGGGACCTCCCGGTTTCCCACGACTTCATCGCGCGCGAAAGCACAGCCCCTCCGAACGATTGACATCCGCCCCCCGCTAAAAGATGTTAGCGCTAACACGTCCGAGAACGTGGGGAGGATGAGATTTGTTGCTTGCCGATTGTCTGCCGGCGGACTGGCGCGACGCGCGCCTGCTGGGGCGCGTGCTTGCCGAGGCCGGTCCCTCGCCCGTGCTGGCGCGAAGCGGCCGGCTATATGATCTTTCGAACCAGGTCGCCACGACCGCCCAGGCGGCCGCTCTTCAAGATCTGGACACGGCCGGCGCGGATATGGGTCCGCTGGACGAACTGACGGTCGCTTCGGCCTGGTCGTCGGAACTGGCGGACGTGCGGCTACTCTCGCCGCTGGATCTGCAATGCATCAAGGCGTCAGGCGTCACCTTCGCAGTTTCGGCTCTGGAGCGGGTGATCGAGGAGCGTGCGCGGGGCGATGCCGATGCGGCCAACGCCGTGCGCCAATCCATCCTCGACCGGATCGGTGGCGATCTCAAGGACCTGCGTCCCGGCTCGGATAAGGCCGAAGCCGTCAAGGCGCAGTTGATCGCCGAGGGCCTGTGGTCGCAATATCTCGAAGTCGCCATCGGCCCCTACGCCGAAATTTTCACCAAGGCGCCGGTGCTAGCCTCGGTCGGCTGGGGCGCCGAGGTCGGGGTGCGGGGCGACTCGGCCTGGAACAATCCCGAGCCGGAAGTGGTGGTGATCTGTGATCCCGCCGGCCGTCCGGTCGGCGCCAGCCTGGGCAACGACGTAAACTTGCGCGACATCGAGGGGCGCTCAGCCCTGCTGCTGGGCAAGGCCAAGGACAACAACGCCTCGGCCTCCATCGGCCCCTTCATCCGCCTGTTCGACGACGGCTTCGGCATGGACGACGTGCGCTCGGCCACCGTCAGGCTGGAGGTCGAGGGGACGGACGGTTTCGTGATGACGGGCGAAAGCTCTATGAGCCTGATCAGCCGCGATCCCGAGGAGCTGGTGCGCCAGACCCTGAGTGCGCATCAGTATCCCGACGGCTTCGCCCTGTATCTCGGCACCATGTTCGCGCCGATCGAGGATCGCGATGCGCCGGGCAAGGGCTTTACTCACAAGATCGGGGACCGGGTGCGCGTCTCGTCCGACAAGCTGGGCGTGCTGGAAAACATCGTCGCGACCTGCGACCAGGCCCCGCCCTGGAAGTTCGGCGTCATGGAACTGATGCGCAATCTGGCCGGTCGTGGCCTGCTGGGAGTCACGGCATGAGCGGCGCAATCTATCCTTCGCTGAAGGACCGTCTGGTCGTCGTCACCGGCGGTGGTTCCGGCATCGGCGCGGGCTTCACCGAAGCCTTTGCGCGGCAAGGCGCCCGCGTCGTCTTCTTCGACATCGCCGAGGCGGACTCCAAGGCGTTGGAGGCGTCGCTGTCTGCGTTGTCGCCGGCTCCAACGTTTCATCAATGCGACCTCATGGACGTGTCCGCCTTGCAGACCTGCCTGGCCCAGATCGTCGCCGAACATGGTCCCATCGACGTCCTCATCAACAACGCCGCCAATGACGACCGTCATACGCTGGCCGAGGTCACGCCTGAATACTGGGATGAGCGGATCAATGTGAACTTGCGTCACCTTTACTTCGCGGCCCAGTCGGTTGCGACGGGCATGCGCGAACAGGGGCGGGGCGTCATCATCAACCTCGGCTCGATCAGCTGGCATCTGGGCCTGCCTGATCTATCGCTG
Source organism: Brevundimonas vesicularis (assembly GCF_900445985.1). Classification (GTDB taxonomy): domain Bacteria; phylum Pseudomonadota; class Alphaproteobacteria; order Caulobacterales; family Caulobacteraceae; genus Brevundimonas; species Brevundimonas vesicularis_D. The sequence goes on along the minus strand of NZ_UAQP01000005.1, from coordinate 1,399,424 downwards.
TACGAAACCGCCAAGGCGGGCATCGAAGGGATGACGCGGGCCCTAGCGCGCGAGCTGGGCGGCGACGGCGTGCGCGTCGTCTGCATCGTGCCCGGCAACGTCCAGACCCCGCGCCAGATGAAATGGTACACGCCGGAAGGCGAAGCCGAGATCGTGGCGGCGCAATGCCTGCCAGGTCGGTTGCAGCCGCAAGACGTCGCCGCGCTCGGACTGTTCCTGGCCTCTGACGATGCACGATTGATTACAGGCCACGAGTATTTCGTGGACGCCGGCTGGCGTTAGGTTTTCTGATTTCACGCCCGCGTCAGACGGGCTTTCGGAGGGAATATCGAGATGGCAGGACCGACGGGGGGCTCAGGCCCAAATAGCGGACATGACATTGCGGGGGACGACCGCGTCAACATGGCTTTCATCGCCCTGATCGTGGCGGTCGCCACCATCGGCGGCTTCATGTTCGGCTATGATTCCGGCGTGATAAACGGCACCCAGGACGGGCTGGAGGCTGCGTTCAACCTGTCGGCCCTGGGAACCGGCTTTAACGTCGGCGCCATCCTCTTGGGCTGCGCTGTCGGCGCCTTCATCGCGGGACGTTTGGCCGACGCCATCGGCCGCCGCACGGTGATGCAGATCGCTGCGGGCCTGTTCATCATCTCAGCCATCTGGGCGGGCGCGGCCGACAGTTCGGCCCACTTCATCATCGCCAGGTTCATCGGCGGTCTGGGCGTCGGCGCGGCCTCGGTCCTGTCGCCGGCCTACATCTCCGAAGTGACCCCGGCCTCGATCCGTGGCCGTCTGTCGTCGGTGCAGCAGATCATGATCATCACCGGCCTGACCGGCGCCTTCGTGGCCAACTATGTGTTGGCGGCGACGGCGGGCGGTTCGACCGCCGAGTTTTGGCTCGGCTTCCCGGCCTGGCGCTGGATGTTCTGGCTGCAGGTGATCCCGGCCGCCATATATCTGCTCGCCCTGCTGGTCATACCGGAAAGCCCGCGCTTCCTGGTCGCCAAAAAGAAGGACGCCCAGGCCGAGGCCGTGCTGTCCAAACTGTTCGGGGCCGGCGCCGGTGCGCGCAAAGTCAGCGAAATCCGCGCCTCGCTGAGCGCCGATCACAAGCCCAAGTTCGTCGATCTGCTTGACCCCGCGACCAAGAAGGTGCGTCCCATCGTCTGGGCCGGCCTGATCCTGGCGGTGTTCCAGCAACTGGTCGGCATCAACATCGTCTTCTACTACGGCGCGGTGCTGTGGCAGTCGGTCGGCTTCTCCGAGAACGACGCCCTGCAGATCAACATCCTGTCCGGCGTCCTGTCGATCGCCGCCTGTCTGGCCGCCATCGCCGTAATCGACAAGATCGGCAGAAAGCCTCTGCTCCTGATCGGTTCGGCCGGCATGTTCGTGACCCTGGCTGTCGTCGCCTGGTGCTTCTCCAAGGCCGCCCTGATCGACGGGTCGCTGCATCTGGATGACAACACCGGCCTGATCGCCCTGATCGCGGCCAACGCCTATGTGGTCTTCTTCAACTTCAGCTGGGGCCCGGTCATGTGGGTCATGCTGGGCGAGATGTTCCCCAACCAGATGCGCGGTTCGGCCCTGGCCGTCGCGGGCTTCGCCCAGTGGATCGCCAACTTCGCCATCTCGGTCACCTTCCCGTGGATGGCCGCCACCCTCGGGTTGGTCTTCACCTATGGCTTCTACGCAGTCAGCGCCCTGATCTCCTTCTTCCTGGTCCAGGCTTGGGTGAGGGAAACGCGTGGTCGCGAACTGGAAGACATGACGGGCTGATCTTTCGCCATCTCATACCCACCTCCCCGAAACGGGCGGCGCTCCCCCGCCGCCCGTCAGCCTTATGAAAAGGACTTTCCATGACCGACACGCTTGAACTTTCGCACTGGATCGGCGGCGAGAAGGTCGCGGGCGCGTTTGCGGGCGAGAGCTTGAACCCGTCGGATACGCGCGACGTCGTGGCCCGCACGCCCAAGGGCGGCGCCGCCGAGGTGGATCAGGCGGTTCAGGCGGCCCGCGCCGCCTTCCCCGGCTGGTCCGACGCCTCGCCGGAAGTCCGCTTCGACGTGCTGGACAAGGCCGGCAGCCTGATCATGGAACGCGCCGCCCTCATCGGCCGCCTGCTGGCCCGCGAGGAGGGCAAGACCCTGCCCGAGGGCATCGGCGAGACGATGCGCGCCGCCCGCATCTTGAAGTATTTCGCCGGCGAGGCCCTGCGCGTCCACGGCCAGAACCTGCCCTCGACCCGTCCCGGCGTCGAGATCCAGACCTATCGCCAGGCGGTGGGCGTGTTCGGCCTGATCACCCCGTGGAACTTCCCCATCGCCATCCCGGCGTGGAAGATCGCCCCGGCCATCGCCTTCGGCAACACCGTCGTCATCAAGCCCGCCGGCCCGACCCCGGCCACGGCCGAGGCGCTGATCGCGGTGCTGCATGAGGCCGGCCTGCCCAAGGGCGTGGTCAATATGATGATCGGCGACGGCGACGTCGGCCGCGCCATCGTGGCCCATCCTGGCATCGACGGCATTTCGTTCACCGGCTCGCAAGCCGTGGGCGCGGGCGTCGCCGAAGGCGCGGTCAAGCGCCAGGCGCGGGTCCAGCTGGAGATGGGCGGCAAGAATCCGCTGATCGTGCTGGACGACGCCGATCTGGATCGGGCGGTGAACATCGCCCTGGACGGCAGCTTCTTCGCCACGGGCCAGCGCTGCACCGCCTCCAGCCGCCTGATCGTTCAGGACGGCATCCACGACCGGTTCGTCGCCGCCCTGGCCGAGAAGGTCGCGGCCCTGCGCGTCGGCCACGCCCTGGATTCCAACACCCAGATGGGCCCGGCCGTGACCGAGGCCCAGCGCGAGGTCTCCTACAAATACATCGATATCGCCCGCGAGGCCGGCGGCCGCATCGTTACCGGCGGCGAGCGTCTAAACCTCGACGCGCCCGGCTGGTACGTCCAGCCGACCCTGATTGCGGACACTGCCGCCGACGCCCGCATCAACAACGAAGAGGTCTTCGGCCCGGTCGCCTCAACCATCCGCGTCGCCAGCTATGAAGAAGCGCTCGCCGTCGCCAACAGTGTCGAGTTCGGCCTGTCGGCCGGCATCGTCACCCAATCGCTGAAACACGCCCGCGACTTCCAGAAGAACGCCAGGGCCGGCATGACTATGGTCAATCTGGCGACTGCCGGCGTCGATTATCACGTCCCCTTCGGCGGGACGAAGAAGTCGTCCTACGGCTCACGCGAACAGGGTTTCGCGGCCGTGGAGTTCTACACCCAGATCAAGACCTCCTACTCGGCGGGCTGATCCATGAGCGAGCCGGAACTGATCTGGGATATTCAGGCGGAGCTGGGCGAGGGCCCGGTCTGGGACGCCGCGCGTGGGGCGCTGTGGTTCGTCGATATCAAAGGACGAAAGCTGCACCGCTACACGCCCGCGACCCGCGAGAAGCGTTCGTGGGACACGCCCGACCAGACCGGCTTTGCTCTGCCCGCCGAGGACGGTTCGCTGGTCTGCGGCGTGCGGGGCGGTCTGTATCGCTTCGACCCGGAGGAGGGCGATTTCTCGCGCTTCCATCCGGTCGAGGAGGACCGGCCGCAGAACCGTCTGAACGACGGCTTCGTCGCGCCTGACGGGTCGCTGTGGTTCGGTTCGATGGACGACAGCGAACAGGTCGAAACCGGCGCGCTCTATCGCTGGTTCCGGGGCGAGCTGACACGGCACGATGACGGTTACGGGGTCACCAACGGCCCCTGCCTCAGCCCCGACGGCCGCACACTCTATCACCACGACACGCTGAAGAAGACGGTCCTGGCCTTCGACCATACGGACGGCCTGCTGTCGAACAAGCGTGTCTTCGCCGTGACTGAGGACGGCTATGCCGACGGTCCCAGCATGGATGCGGCCGGCGTGCTCCACGTCGGCCTCTTCAACGGCTGGGGCGTCGCCCGCTTCGCCCCGGATGGCACACGGGTTGGCAAGATCGACGTGCCGGTCCAGACGGTGACCAAGGCGGCCTTCGGCGGCCCGGACCTGCGCGATCTCTATATGACCACGGCTTGGCTGGGGAACGCCGACAAGCGGGCCGAGCAGCCGACCCTGGGCGGGCTTTATCGCGTGCGCGTCAAGACGCCGGGCCTGCCGCAGAACCGGATCAAGCTGTGATCGCTCTGAGGGCCGGCGACTGGCGCGCGACCTTGGCGCCAGGGTTGGGTGGGTCGGTCCTGAGCCTCGACTGGCGCGGTCAGCCGGTGTTCCGCCCCACACCAGACGGGGCCACCGACATTTTGGAGACGGCCTGTTTCCCGCTGGTCCCTTACGCCAATCGAATCGCCGACGGTCGCTTCGTTTTCGAGGGAAGCTCGGTTCACCTGCCAGTGCGTGATCGGTTCGCGCCCCATGCGATCCATGGCGAGGGCTGGCTGCAGTCCTGGACGGTCGAAAGACAATCCGCCGATACAGTCGCAATGACGTTGGATTGGGCCGGCGATCCCGACGGCTGGCCATGGCCCTGGTTCGCGCGGCAAAGCGTATCCCTGTCCAGCGAGGGACTGCGGATCGGCATTTCCGTCACGAACACGGGCCAGGACGCCATGCCGGCAGGCCTGGGGCTGCACCCCTATTTCCACAGATATCCAGACAGCCGGCTCACGCTTCCAGCCGAGGCGGTATGGATGACCGACGCCCGTCAAATTCCGGAACGGCTGGCGCCGGCCGCCGAGCTTGTGGACTGGTCGAACGGCTTAGATCTCACCGACGCCCCCTTCGTCGACCACGCCTATGCAGGCTGGAGCGGAGAGGCGTTCCTGAACGGCGGCGGTCGCCGCGTGACCTTGACCGCCGACGCGGCCGCGCGCTGGAGCCAGGTCTATATGCCTATCGACGCTGACTTCTGTTGCGTCGAACCCGTCACTCACCGCCCGGACGCCCACAACGCTCCGCCTGTCGAGGATCATGGTCTGATCGGCCTGGAGCCCGGCCGAACCCTGTCGCTCACCATCATGATCGGCGCAGTGTCGTCAAGTTGATGACCATGGCGCCCACAGGGTCAAGCCGCTGCTTGCGCGGCGACAACGAGTCGTCGCGGATGGAGAGCGACCGAGCCAGGAGACCGCCGTCGAACGTTGAGCTCGGAACCCCGCGGACCGTCATCCGCTTTGGAAGCTGAGCGTGAGAGGGGGCAGCTAGCGGTGCAAGATCCGACGACGACGTCAGGTGGGACGTGGCGACCCTACTGCGGGCCTGCGCCGGATTTTGGCGAGTGGCGCTGGAACCTGGATCCGGTGCTGCTGCTTTTGCTGGCCGCTGCGACGGGGTTGGTCCTTTGGCGGCTGGAAGGGCGGCGGCGCGGCTATGGTCTGACGGCCGTCGCTGTTTTAGCCGTTGGATTTGTCTCCCCGCTGTGCGCCCTTAGCTCGGCGCTGTTCTCCGCGCGGACGGTTCATCATGTGCTGTTGGTCGGCCTCGCCGCGCCCTTGCTGGCGGCGGCCTTGCCCATGAGACGATATGGGTCGCTGATCCTGGCGACGGCGGTGCAGGCGGTGGTGTTCTGGGCCTGGCACGCGCCCGACGCCTATGGCGCCGCCCTGTCGAGCGATGCGGTCTATTGGCTGATGCAGATCAGTCTGCTGGCGAGCGCCGTCTGGTTCTGGTGCGCGGCGCGGTCGGCGTCTGCACCGGCGGCGGTCATCGCCCTGTTGGCGGCCATGCTGGCGATGGGGCTGCTCGGGGCGGTGCTGACGTTTGCAGGTCAGGCGGTCTATGGGCCCCACGCCTATTCGACCCTGGAATGGGGCCTGACGCCGCTGGAGGACCAGCAGGCGGCCGGACTGATTATGTGGGCGCCGGCGGCGGCGTTGTATCTCTTCGCCGCTCTGTGTCGGCTGGGGCGGATGATCGGCCCTGACGCCGAGGCGCATCCGGCATGATCGAAAGACTGTTCAGGCAGCTGCTGGAATGGGCGGCGGGTCACCATGACGAGGGTCGCTACTCGCCCGTCGGCATCGGCTTTCATTGGGTGATGGCGGGGCTGGTCATCTTCCAGCTCGGCTGGGGCTGGTGGATGGGGCGCCAGCCGGTGGGCGGGGCCATGATGGCCGCCTACGACCTGCATTTCGCGATCGGCGTGCTGATGCTGATCCTGGTGATCGGCCGGCTGTCATGGCGTTTACTGGCGCCCGACCTGATCAATGATGCGGACAAGCCAGGTTGGGAAAGCATGGCCGCCCATGTGACCCACTATGTCTTCTATATCTGCCTGTTCGGCCTGCCGCTGTCGGGATGGGCCATGATTTCGGCGACGGATCGGACGCGTCAGCTGGAGACCTTGGGCTTCATCAAATGGCCGCTGCTGCCGCTGCAGGATCTGTCCAACACCCAGCTATGGGCGATCGAGGCGGCGGCGGAATGGATGCACTGGGGACTGGTCATCACGCTGCTGCTGATGATCCCGATCCACGCCGGCGCGGCGCTCAAGCACCATCTGATCGATAGGGACGACGTGTTTCACGCGATGCTGCCGGTCGTGCCGCTGCTTCGACCGAAGCGGACCCGGTGGCAGCGGCGCTGGCGCGCGCTGGAGAAGCGGGTTGCGTCGACAGCCAGGACGCTATGGCGCGGGCTTCTGGGTCCGAAAGCGATTTGACGGCGGCGGCCATCACGCCACGCGGGTCGTTGCGGCGTTTGCCCGCTTTCCAGCGGTCGATCTGTTCCAGCGTGTAGGCGGCGGGCTGACCGGCGATCTGCGGATTGCCGCCTTGGCCCGAGCCTTGCCCCCGGTCGCCGTGACACGCGGCGCAGGCGACGATGCCGCGCGAAGGGTCGCCGTTCAGATAGATGGCGGGCGCAGGCGCCATCAACGCGGGCGTTTGCGTAGGCGGCGCGGGCAGGGCGGCGTAGTAGACGGCGACCTCGCGTCGGCCCTGCTGGTCCAAGGCCTTGGCGATGCGGGTCATGGCGTCGTCGGGACGAAGGCCCGATGCATAGTCTTCCAACTGCTTTTGCAGATAGCCGGCGTCCAAACCCGCCAGGCGCGGGGCGGCGACCCCGTCCCCGCCGCCGTCCAGGCCGTGACAGGTGAAGCAGGCATTGGCCGCCCCGCCGGCGCCGCCGCTCATGGCGATGACCTGACCATTCGCCGTGAAGGTGCGATCCGTCTGGCCAGGCGTGGAGTCGCAGGCGGCGAGGCCGGTCAGCAGAACAAGGACGGAAAGGGAGGCGCGCACGGCGGTGCAACACCTGCTTATGGCGAAGGTTCCTTGGGGCGATGCGGCGAGGCTCCATGTCGCAGTCGGGAACCTCCTTCCGACAAGGGGATTGCTCTGGCGAAGCTTTGGGGGGCGGATGGGTTTTCGGACGACGGGCGAGGCGATTGGACGACGGGCGGCGGCCTGTGCGCTGGCGCTCGCCCTGTGCGCCTGCGTGGACAAGTCCGACCTACCCCGGCCGGTGGTTCAGGCCGATGCGGCCGCCGGACTGGCGGTGATCAAGGAAGTCGGTTGCGCGGCCTGTCACCGGATTCCCGGCGTCGCCTGGCCCGAGGGCCGGTCCGGCTCGAACCTAGCGGGGTTCGGCGCGCGCCCCCTGATCGCCGGACGCTTGCCTAACCAGCCCGATGTCCTGATCCGCTGGCTGATCGACGCGCCGTCGATGGACCCCGGAACCGCCATGCCGCCCATGCCCCTGACGCAAGACCAAGCCCGCGACGTCGCGGCCTATCTGTACACGCTCGATGAAGACTGACGCCCCTCCCGGAATCGCCGGCTGGCCGCCACCCGTGCTGGATCCGGCCGGACCCTTCGCCGGACCGATCCAGACCGTCGCCTGGGTGCTGTTCATCATGGCGGCGGTGGTCATGGTTGTGGTGGCCGTGGCGCTGGGCATCGCCCTGTTCGGGCCGCGCAAGTGGAAGCGGCGGGTCGGCGGCGAACGCCTGATCTGGATTGCGGGACTGGTCTTCCCGGTGGTCGTTCTAACCGGGCTGCTGGTCTATGGGCTGACCACGACCGCGCGGGTGGCCGATGCGCCCAAGCCCGGCGAAATGCGGGTGCGCGTCACTGGCGAAATGTGGTGGTGGCGCGTCGCCTATCTGGACGGTCAGGGGCGAGAAATCGTCCAGGACGCCAACGAGGTCCACATCCCGGCCGGCCAGCCTGTCGTGTTCGAGCTGGAAAGCGCGGACGTGATCCACAGCTTCTGGGTGCCGCGCCTGGGCGGAAAGACCGACATGATCCCCGGCCGCCGCAACTTCATGCGCCTGCAAGCCGATGCGCCTGGCACCTACGGCGGCCAATGCGCCGAATACTGCGGCGGTCCTCACGCCCTGATGGGGCTGGTGGTCGTGGCCCATGTGCCGGACGACTATGTCGCCTGGTTGGCGCGTCAGTCGCGGCCGGCGGCCGTCGTGCCCTCGGCTCAGGGGCCGCTTGCCTTGATCGACCAGGGGCGCAACGTCTTCGCCGCCTCGGGCTGCGCCGCGTGTCACACCATTCGCGGAACCGAGGCGAACGGTCTGGCGGGACCGGACCTGACCCACGTCGGCTCGCGCCAGACGCTGGGCGCCGGCATCCTGCCGAACAATCAAGGGACGATGGCCGGCTGGATTTCGGACAGTCAGAGCCTGAAGCCCGGCAACCGGATGCCGTCCTATGCCGTCCTTTCGGGCCAGGACGTGCGCGCCGTCGCCGCCTATCTGGAAAGCCTGAAATGAGTTCGGAAACCGGGTTCGATCCCGAACTCTACAAACGCTTCCCCACCACCGAAGCCCGGCCCGAGGGCGAGCTGGAGCAGCTCGACGAGGTCTGGTGCGGACCGCGGCGTCCGTGGGAGTGGATCACGGCGATCAACAACAACTACATCGGCGTCTATTACGTCGGCGCGGCCATGCTGTTCTTCGTGCTGGCAGGCGTCCTGGCGCTGTTGATGCGGACCCAACTGGCCCTGCCGATGACCGGCTTCCTGGCGCAGGAAACCTACAACCAGATCTTCACCATGCACGGCACGGTGATGATGTTCCTGTTCGCGGTGCCCGCGGTCGAGGCGCTCGGCGTACTGTTGCTGCCGCAGATGCTGGGGGCGCGCGACCTGCCGTTCCCGAGGTTGAGCGCCTACGCCTTCTGGGCCTATCTGGTCGGGGGGCTGTGCTTCTTCGCCTCGTTGTTCTTCGGCTTGGCGCCGAATGGCGGCTGGTTCATGTATCCACCGCTGACGTCGACGACTTACTCGCCGGGCATCAACGCCGACTTTTGGCTCTTGGGCATCGGCTTCATTGAGATTTCGGCCATCGCCGGCGCCATCGAGATCATCGTAGGGGTGCTGAAGACGCGCGCGCCGGGCATGACGGTGGACAAGCTGCCGATCTTCGCCTGGGCCATGCTGATCTTCGCCTGCATGATCATCATCGCCTTCCCGTCGATCATTCTGTCGACCCTGCTGCTGGAGCTGGAACGCGCGCTGGGCTGGCCCTTCTTCGATGCGGCCAAGGGCGGCGACCCCATGTTGTGGCAGCACCTGTTCTGGTTCTTCGGCCATCCCGAGGTCTACATCATCTTCCTGCCGGCGGCGGGGGCGATGTCGACCCTGATCCCGGCCGTCGCCCAGACCAAGCTGGTCGGCTATCGGCTGGTGGTCCTGGCCATGCTGGCGACCGGGTTCATCAGCTTCGGCGTCTGGGCGCACCACATGTTCACCACGGGCATGCCAAAGATCTCGATCAACTATTTCAGCGCCGCCTCCATGGCCGTCAGCGTGCCGGCGGGGGTGCAGGTCTTCGCCTGGATCGCCACCCTGGCGGCGGGCAAGATGCGGTTCAACACACCCGGCCTGTTTGCGGTCGGGGGGCTGGTGATCTTCGTCATGGGCGGGCTGACCGGGGTTATGGTCGCCATGGTGCCGTTCGACTGGCAGGCCCACGACAGCTATTTCATCGTCGCCCACCTGCATTACGTCCTGATCGGCGGGATGGTCTTCCCGCTCTTCGCCGCCATCTACTACTGGACGCCGATGTCCAGCAGCCGGCCGCTGAGCGAGCGGTGGGGCAAGTGGATCTTCTGGCTGATGTTCGTCGGTCACAACGTGACCTTCATGCCCATGCATCTGACCGGGCTGATGGGCATGCCGCGCCGGGTCTATACCTATCTGCCGGATCGAGGCTGGGACCTGCCCAATATGATCTCGACCGTCGGCTCGTTCATGTTCGGCCTGGCGGTGGTGTTGTGGTTGATCGACATGATCCGCAATTTCCGGCCCTTCGGAGAGAAGGACGCGGGCAATGTCTTCGGCGGGCCGGGGCTGGAGTGGCTGCCCGCTGGTCGCTACTCGCTGCGCTCCGTCCCGGTGATCAAGAGCCTGTATCCGGTGTGGGACCAGCCGAACCTGGCGCGCGACGTCAAGGCCGGCCGCTACTTCCTGCCCGGCGCGCCGCGCGGCGAGCGCGAGACCATGATCACCAGTCCGATCAACGCCGAACCCCAATATCTCCAGCGGATGCCCCGGCCGTCCAGTTGGTATGTCTGGGGCGCGATCTTCACCGCCGGGTTCTTTTTGATCCTGACGATCCAGGCCTACGTCGCTTCCTTGGTCAGCGGTGTCTTGGCGGTCTACTGCATCCTCAAATGGTGCTGGGGACTGGATCGCCCCAGCGGTCCAGCGACGGTGGACGTCGGCGGCGGCGTGCGACTGCCGACCTATGTGTCCGGCCCCAGCAGTCACGGCTGGTGGGCGATGGTCATCACCCTGATCGTGTCGGGCATGGTCGCGATCATGGCCTGCTTCTCCTACGTCTTCCTATGGAGCCGGCGGCCGGACCTGTGGCAGGAGCCGCCTGAGATCGGCTCGCTGCCATTGACCCTGGGTTTGCTGGCGGCCGCCGGAATCGGCGCCTGGGCTTCGCAAGGCGCGCTGAAGCTGGACCGGCCGCGCAGCGCCGCCATCGCCTCTGTCCTGATGCTGGTCGCCACCGTGGCGGCGGGCGGCGCCTTTGCGTCTGAGGCCTCGGCCTGGTGGAGCTCGGGCCTTCGCCCCGACGCCTCCAGCCAGGGCGCGACCGTCTATGCGCTGTTGGCCTGGCAAGGGACATTCGTCGGCATTTCGCTATTGATGGGGCCGTTCGTCCTGCTGCGCTGGCTTTGCGGCCTGGTGTCGTCCCGTTATCCGGCGACCTTCGAAGTGGTCGCCCTGTTCGTGGCCTTCACGGCGGTTCAGGGCGCGGCGACGACCCTTCTGATCCGCCTCTTCCCGGGCGTCGGCGCATGAGGTTCTGGCTGCTGATGCTGGGCGGTCTCCTGATCTGGGCCGCCCATTTCTTGGGCCTGTATCTGCTGTCGAGCGCCAGCGACGTGGCTCGCGATGATGCCGGCGCATGGAATGGAGCAGGTCTGATCTTCAGCCTGATCTGTCTGTTGGTGATCGCCTTATTGTGCTGGCGCTGCATCGTCTGGCTGAGAATGAAGCCCAGCGACGAGACTCGCGCCTTTGGTTTTCGGCTTGCGGTCGCCGGTGCTCTGCTCGGCGGGATCGGAGTCGTATTTCAGACCTTGGTGCTTCTCGCTCCGGTCTGATCGACCGTTGGGCGCAAATGACGCGCCGCCGATATGGCGATCCGGTGAACCATTTCCCTACCAGACGGTTAGCCAAGCCTGACTTCAGGAGAGGGCCGAATGAACACCCACGGACTATCAGGCGCGGTCGTTCGACCGCTGCATGGGCTTTTACTGGCGTTTCCGATCGCGCTGTTCACCTTCGCCCTGTTCACCGACATCGCCTATCTGAAGACGGCCGAGGTCCAGTGGACGAACTTCTCGGCCTGGCTGATCACTGGAGCGCTGGTCTTCGGGGGTGTGGCTGGCCTGTTTTCGATCTTTGATTTCGTCGTCGGCCTGCGCCGCGGGCGGTCACGGCGGGCGACCGTGCATCTGGTCGCGCTTGCGCTGGCCTGGGTGCTGGGGCTGGTGAACGCCTTCAAACACAGCCAGGACGCGTGGAGCTCCGTCGGAGCCTTCGGTCTGATCCTGTCCATCCTCTGCACAATCCTGGTCCTGGTCGCCGGCTGGACCGCCTACGCCGCGCGGGAGACCGTCCGATGAACAAGAATCTGCTCGCCGCAAGCGCCGCGACGCTGGCCATGGCCCTGACGGTCGCATCCTGCGGCAACGCCAGCGATCCGCAACTGAATCAGACCGGCGCGACGCCCGACCTGCCCAAGGTCAACGAGACGCTGGTGCCGCCGATGAAGATCAGCCCGCCGGCAGGCTGGAACGGCGAGACGCCGACGGTGCCGCAGGGCTTTACGATCAGCGCCTTCGCCACGGATCTCAAGATTCCGCGTCAGATGCTGGTCCTGCCCAATGGCGACGTGCTGATCGCCGAGGGGCGCGGCGGCCATGCGCCCGCCATGCGGCCCAAGGATGTGATCGCCGGCGTCATCAAGAAGCAGGGCAACACCAAGATCAAAGGCGGCAACCGCATCACCTTGGTGCGCGACGCGAACAACGACGGCACGCCGGAACTGCGGACGGTTCTGGTGGACAACCTCGATGCACCTTACGGCTTGGCCTATATCGACGGCTATCTCTATGTCGCCGAACAGGGGGCGCTTGTTCGCTTCGCCTTCCAGCCCGGCCAGACCGGCATCGCGACCCCCGCCGAGCGGGTGACGGAACTGCCCTCGCGCATCAACCACCACTGGACCAAGTCCCTGACCGCCAGCGCGGACGGGTCGAAGCTGTATGTCGGCACCGGCTCGAACTCGAACATCGGCGAGCGCGGCATGGCAGTCGAAGAAGAGCGCGCCACAGTGTGGGAAATCGACCGGGCGACCGGCGCGCGGCGCACCATCGCCACCGGCATTCGCAATCCAACGGCCCTGGCCATCGAGCCGACCACCAATCTGTTGTGGTCGGTCGTCAATGAGCGGGACGAACTGGGGCCGCAACTGGTCCCGGACTATCTGACCCAAGTGCGCGACGGGGCCTTCTACGGCTGGCCCTACAGCTATTGGGGCCAGAACCGGGACCCGCGCGTGATGCCGCAGAACCCCGAGATGGTCGCCAAGGCGATCAAGCCTGACTACGCCTTGGGCTCGCACGTCGCCGCCCTGGGCTTGGACTTCGCCCGCAATGGCGGCTTTGGCGGGTCGTTCGCCAACGGCGCCTTCATCGGCATGCACGGCAGTTGGAACCGTCAGGACCCGTCCGGCTACAAGGTCGTCTGGGTGCCCTTCAACGCTGGCCGCCCGGCGGGCCAGCCCGTCGACTTCGCCACAGGCTTCCTGAAGGACGGCAAGGCGCGCGGGCGTCCTGTCGGCGTCGCGTTCGATGGGAACAAGCGTGTGCTGTTCGTCGCCGACGACCTGTCGAACACGGTGTGGCGCATCGCGCCTGCGCGATAGGCCGGCTTTTCCCTCGCCCGGCAAGGGCGAGGGACGTCGCTATTTGTCCTCTACACATAGCCCCATATGAAATGTCCCCGGCTGCGAGCAACCGGGGACATTTCATGTGGGGCTGAGCTAGGCCTTACGGCGTGAAGTCGATGGTGCGCTCGAACGGCGCATCGACGGGGCGGCCTCGGTCCATGATCGGGGCGACCTGTGCGCCATTCATCAGCGCCAGGGCGGCTTCACCGAAGCCCATACCGGGGCGGGTTTCTTCCAGCACCACGCAGTCCGTGACATGGCCAGACGCCAGCGCGGTGCAGCGCAGGCGCACGCTGAAGCGGTCGCTACCTTCGGTCTTTGTGGCGACGGCGCGTTCGATGGCGGGTTGAGGCGCGCTATACAGGGCCGCGTCCTTGAGCAGGGGGCCAGTCGGGGTGCCCAGCAGGGCCGTCATCAGTGTCAGGCTGTAAGTCAGTGTCATGGCAGGCCTCGTTCGTCATCTATTAAGATTTGAACGAGACCTCCGTTCCACGAACTATCAAAAACGCGTTGGTGTGGGCCGAAAAACACACAGTCTGTTCTGAGCCAGATTAGTACGGCCTCAAGCTGGACTGTTGTGCTTGGCACAGGGTCTTCAGCCATGAGCGCACGGTGCGCAGACGCGCGGTGTCGTGGACGTCGCGGTGGGTGGCCAGCCAGAAGCGACGTTCGATCAGGATCGACGGCAGCACGCGCACCAGACCCTCGGCCAGGAAGCACGGCAGGACGCCGACGCCGCCCCCGGCGGCGATGATCTCCCGCTGCGCCCGGATCGAAGACGAGGCGACGTGGGGCGCGAGACCCGGCCGGACCTCGTCCAGATAGCGCAACTCGGGCGCATAGATCAGATCGTCGATATAGCCGACGATGTCGAAGCGGCTCAGGTCGTCGACAGTCTTCGGAACGCCGTTGCGGTGCAGATGATCGGGCGAGGCGTAGAGGGCCAGCTGATACGGCGTCAGCGGCTCGACGATCAGGCGCGCGGCATGCGGCGCGGCCAAAGTGATCGCCATGTCGACCTGCCGGCGGGTCGGGGACAGGAAGCCGGAAGTGGCCGCCAGCTCGATCCTGAGGCCCGGATGGGCCAGACGCAGCGCGGGCAGGGCGGGCGCCATCAAGGTGACGCCAAACCCCTCGGACGCACTGACGCGCACGACGCCGGCGGGCGCGTCGTGCTGGGTCACGCGGCCGGCGGCCTCCATCGCGCTTTCGGCCTCCAGACCGATATCGAGCAGCTGGGCGCCGGCGGCGGTCAGCTGAAGCCCGGTGGTCGAGCGGACGACGAGGGTGGACTTCAGCGCGCTTTCCAGCCGCGCGACGCGACGCCCGACTGTGGCGGCGTCGACGCCCAACCGCTGCGCTGCGCCGCCCAGCGAGCCAGCGCGCGCCGCGGCGATGAAGATGCGCAGATCGTCCCAATCGTACATGGCCATCTAGCCATCTTGCAAAAACGCAGAATGTTGCCTGCAACTTTGCATTATCGACCGGCGCGCAGGGGTGATAGCCATAGCCGCAACAAAAAAACCAACAGGGACACCCAGGCCATGCGCGACATTCGCCACTTCATCGACGGTGCGGCTTTCGACGGCGCGTCCGGACGCTTCAGCGACGTCTTCAATCCCAACACCGGGGATGTACAGGCTCGCGTGCAACTGGCGACGACGGGCGAGGTCGATGGTGCGGTCCAGGCGGCGCAGAACGCGTTTGACGGTTGGGCTTCGACCAATCCCCAGCGCCGCGCCCGCGTCATGTTCGACTTCAAACGCCTGGTCGAGGCGCGGATGGACGAACTGGCCGAACTGCTGTCCAGCGAGCACGGCAAGGTCATCGCCGACTCCAAGGGCGACATTCAACGCGGCTTGGAAGTGATCGAGTTCGCCTGCGGCATCCCGCACGCGCTGAAGGGTGAATACACCCAAGGCGCCGGCCCCGGCATCGACGTCTATTCGATGCGCCAGCCGCTGGGCGTGGTGGCGGGCATCACCCCGTTCAACTTCCCGGCCATGATCCCGATGTGGATGTTCGGCGTGGCCATCGCAGTGGGCAACACCTTCGTGCTGAAGCCGTCAGAGCGCGATCCCTCGGTGCCGGTGCGTCTGGCCGAACTGATGCTGGAAGCCGGAGCGCCGAACGGCGTGCTGAACGTGGTCCACGGCGACAAGACGGCGGTCGACGCCATCCTGACCCATCCGCTGGTTCACGCCGTCAGCTTCGTCGGTTCGTCCGACATCGCCCACTATGTCTATCAGACGGGCGCCGCCAACCATAAGCGCGTCCAGGCGATGGGCGGCGCCAAGAACCACGGCATCGTCCTGCCCGACGCCGACATGGATCAGGTGATCAAGGATCTGTCGGGGGCGGCCTATGGCTCGGCGGGCGAACGCTGCATGGCGCTGCCGGTAGTGGTGCCGGTCGGCAAGAAGACGGCCGACGAACTGCGCGAGCGGATGGTCGCCGAGATCCCCTCGATGCGGGTCGGCGTCTCGACCGATGCGGGCGCCCACTATGGCCCCGTCGTCACGGCTCAGCATCGCGAGCGTGTCGCGGGCTGGATCGAAAAAGGCGTGCAGGAAGGCGCTGAACTGGTCGTCGACGGCCGCGACTTCAGCCTGCAAGGTCACGAGAAGGGCTATTTCATCGGCCCGTCGCTGTTCGACCATGTGAAGCCCGAGATGTCGTCCTATCAGGAGGAAATCTTTGGTCCGGTGTTGCAGATCGTGCGGGCCGAGACGTTCGAGGAGGCGCTGGCCCTGCCGTCGAACCACCAGTACGGCAACGGCGTCGCCATCTTCACCCAGAACGGCCGCGCGGCGCGCGACTTCGCCGCCCGGGTCAATGTTGGCATGGTCGGGATCAACGTGCCGATCCCGGTGCCGGTCGCCTATCATACCTTCGGCGGGTGGAAGCGTTCGGCCTTTGGCGACATCAACCAGCACGGCATGGAGGGCGTCCGCTTCTGGACCAAGACCAAGACCGTGACGGCCCGCTGGCCGGACTCGGCGCTGGAGCATTCGGACAGCTCGTTCGTCATTCCGACGATGCGCTGAGGCCGTCATGGATTTCGCTCTCAATGACGATCAGCGCGCCATTCAGGACGCCGCCCGCGCCTTCGCCGAGGCCGAACTGGCGCCCCATTCGGCCCGCTGGGACGAGGATAAGTATTTCCCCGTCGCGGTGATGAAACAGGCGGCCGAGATGGGCTTTTGCGGCATCTACACCGGCGAGGAGCACGGCGGCATGGCCTTGGGCCGGGTCGAGGCGGCGGTGATCTTCGAGGAGTTGTCGCGCGGCGACGTGGCGACGGCGGCCTTCATCTCGATCCACAACATGGCGACATGGATGATCGATCGCTTCGGGTCGGACGATCTGCGCGGCCGGTTCGTGCCGTCGCTGGTCGGGATGGACAAGATCGCCAGCTACTGCCTGACCGAACCGGGATCGGGGTCGGATGCGGCGGCGCTGCGGACCACGGCCGTGCGCGACGGCGACCACTATGTGCTGAACGGGTCCAAGGCCTTCATCTCCGGCGCAGGCACGTCTGACGTCTATGTCGTCATGGTCCGCACGGGCGGCGAGGGGGCAAAGGGCGTTAGCGCGATCGTGGTCGAGGCCGGCACACCCGGCCTGTCGTTCGGCGCGCAGGAAAAGAAAATGGGCTGGAACGCCCAGCCGACCGCCATCGTCCAGTTCGACGACTGTCGCGTGCCGGTCGCCAACCTGCTGGGCGAAGAGGGAGCGGGTTTTCGCTACGCCATGGCCGGTCTGGACGGCGGTCGGCTGAACATCGCCGCCTGTTCGCTGGGCGGGGCGCGGCTGGCGCTGGAGACGGCGCAGGAGTACGTCGCCACCCGCAAACAGTTCGGCCGTCCGATCGGCGAGTTCCAGGCGCTGCAGTTCCGGCTGGCGGACATGGCCACGGACCTGGAGGCGGCGCGACTGATGGTGCTGCGCGGCGCCTGGGCCATCGACACCGACCACCCGGAAAAGACGAAGTGGTGCGCCATGGCCAAGCGCCTGGCCACCGACGCCTGTTTCCAGATCGCCGACGAGGCCCTGCAACTGCACGGCGGCTATGGCTATCTGAAGGACTATCCGCTGGAACGGATCGTGCGCGACCTGCGGGTTCATCGCATTCTGGAAGGCACCAACGAGATCATGCGGTTGATCATCGCACGGGAGATGACCAAGTGAGCGACGCCGAAGTCATCACCCGGATTGAAAACGGCGTCGGTCGCATCACTCTGAACCGACCCAAGGCGATCCATGCGCTGAACCGGGCGATGTGCGAGGCGATGACGGAGGCGCTGCTGGCCTGGCGTTCGAATCCCTCGATCTCCTCCATACTTATAGACCACGCCGGCGAGCGGGGCTTTTGCGCGGGCGGCGACATTCGCATGATCGCCGACAGCGGTGCGGGCGATGCGTCGGAGGCCAAGGCCTTCTTCCTGGCCGAGTACCGGTTGAACCACCTGATGTTCGACTATCCCAAGCCGATCATCGCCATCGTGGACGGCATCGTCATGGGCGGCGGTGTCGGCATTTCCGAGCCTGCCGACATTCGTGTGGCGACTGAGCGCACCACCTACGCCATGCCCGAGACCGGGATTGGCCTGTTTCCCGACGTGGGCGGCGGCTGGTTCCTGCCGCGCCTGCCGGGCCAGAGCGGCGTCTGGCTGGCGCTGACAGGCGCGCGGCTGAAAGCGGCGGATACGGTGGCCCTGGGCATCCATACTCACTTCGTGCCCGCAGATCGTGTCGAGGCGCTAAAGGCCGATTTGATGGGCGAGGCCGCCGATCCGTCGTCGGTCGTGGCGCGCCACGCCGGGGACGCGGGGCCTGCACCGCTGTGGGCCCACCGCGAGGCCATCGACCGGCTGTTCGCCTTCGACACGGTTGAAGAGATTTTCCAGGCGCTTGAGGCGGACGGGTCGGAGTGGGCGCTGAAGCAGCTGGAAACGCTGAAGACCAAGTCGCCACAGTCGCTGAAGGTCTCGCTGCGCCAGATCCGCACGGGCGCAACGCTGAACAGCTTCGCCGACAATATGGCGATGGAGTACGTTCTGGGCGGCCGCGTGGTGCGCACCCACGATTTCCAGGAAGGCGTGCGAGCCGTGATCGTGGACAAGGACAATGCGCCGAAATGGTCCCCGGCGGACCTATCGGGCGTTACCGACGAGACGCTGGATGCGTTGTTCGCGCCGTCGCCGGACAATGAAAAATGGACGCCGCTGGCCTGACCACGGCGCCGACAAAAGGAGAGACACCATGACCAAGATCGCCTTCATTGGCCTGGGTAATATGGGCGGCGGCATGGCCGTGAACCAGGCCAAGGCAGGCCATGCGGTCGCCGCCTTCGATCTGTCGGCGCAGGCGCTGGAACGAGCGGTGGCGGCCGGTTGCGTTGCGGCCGGATCGGTCGCCGAGGCGGTCAAGAACGCCGAGGTGGTCATCACCATGCTGCCGGCCGGGCCGCATGTGCATAAGGTCTATTCCGAACAGATCATCGGCGCGGCGCCGTCGACCGCCCTGCTGCTAGACTGTTCGACCATCGACGTCGAAACCGCACGCAAGGTCGCCGGGTTGGCCAAATCGGCTGGCTACGCCTTTGCCGACGCGCCCGTGTCAGGCGGCACCGCGGCGGCGGATGCGGGCACGCTGGCCTTCATGGTCGGCTGTGACGAGGGCGACTTCGCCCGCGTCGAGGCGGCGCTGGAACCCATGAGCCGCATCACCATCCGCGCCGGCGATCATGGCGCAGGGCAGGCGGCCAAGATCTGCAACAACATGCTGCTGGGCATTTCCATGCTGGGCACGTGCGAGGCCATCGCCCTGGCCGAAAAGCTGGGCCTGGATGCCGAACGGTTCTTCGAGATCGCGTCCAAGTCGTCGGGTCAGTGCTGGAGCGTGACCAGCTACTATCCCTGGCCGGGTCCGGTGCCGACCGCGCCGTCCAACCGCGACTATCAGGGCGGTTTCGCCACGGCCATGATGTTGAAGGACCTGAAGCTGGCCCAGGACGCAGCGGCGAAATCCGGCGCCTCGACGCCGCTGGGCGCACAGGCCGAGGCGCTTTACGCCCTGTTCGACGGCATCGGGCATGGCGGTCGCGATTTCTCCGCCATGCTTCAGATGCTGCGTGGCAAGCTGGATGAGCTTAACCCGGCATAGATTCGTCTTTCGCATTGTGATTGCGGCCCGTGCAGCTTCGGCGGCGCGGGCCTTTTCGTATGCGGCCGCGGCCGCGACGCTGGTCGCTACGGCTGGTGCGACCAAGGCGCGCGCCTGCCGTGTTCGCCTTATTCCGTTCGCCGGAACGAGCCTGCGAAGAGTGAAGTCAAAGCAGTAACTTAGCTCTCGCTGACCGTTGAGGCGGCTCTAGCAAAGATCGAAAATCGCCTGAAATGCGGCTGAACGGTGCTTGCGGCGCACATTGCTCCTGTGTCATGTAACCGCTTACATCGCTTATCGACGGATCTTCGAAAAGGGGCCGGGACGATAGGGAGCAGGGAGAATTCGATTGGACATGGCCGCGCCTAGCGCTGCGTCTGCACGGCAGGAGGGCCAGCCCTTCGCCAAGGCCGCCACCATGCGCGACGTGGCTGAACGCGCCAATGTGTCGGTGGCTTCTGTCTCTCGTGTGTTGAACGGCCTGGGCGTGACCTCGGACGCGACGCGCCAGCGCGTGCTCGATGCGGTCGAGGACCTTCGCTATGTCCCGCACTTCGGCGCCCGCAGCCTGTCGACGAGCAAGAACGACACGATCGGCGTCATTCTGCCGGACCTGTTCGGCGAGTTCTTCTCAGAGCTGATCCGGGGCATGGACCTGGCCGCCCGCGCCCATGGCAAGCATCTGATCGTGTCCAGTTCGCATGACGGCGCCGAGGATACCCTGGCGGCCGTGCGTTCGATGCGCGGGCGGGTGGACGGCATGATCGTGCTGTCGCCGCATCTGGGCGCGGCGAACCTGTCGTCAGAGTTCGCCGGTCGGATGCCGGTCCTTCTGATGAACGGCGGCGCGGCGGAGCCCGGCCGGGCGTCCATCATGATCGACAACCACGGCGGCGCCGTCGGCGCGGTCCAGCATCTGCGGTCCACTGGCCGCAGGCGCATCGCTCACATTCGCGGCGCCGCCGGCAATATCGAGGCGGACACGCGCGCCGCCGGATACACGGCGGCGCTGGACGGTCATGACCCGATCATCGTCGAGGGCGACTTCTCTCAGGCCTCGGGCCACCGCGCCGCGACCCAGCTTCTGGCCATGACGGAGCGGCCCGACGCCGTCTTCGCCGCCAACGACATGATGGCCGTCGGCGCCCTGTTGGCCTTCCAGGAGGCCGGCGTGCGCTGCCCCGAAGACATCGCCGTCGTCGGCTTCGACGACGTGCCCATCGCCGCCCTGATGCGGCCTGCGCTGACCACCATGCGCGTCAACATCGCGGAAATCGGCCGAAGGGGCGTCGAACGCCTGATCGGTCTGGTCCAGGCCGGCGCGACCGCCGACGCCACGGACACCGCTTGCGAAATCGTTCGGCCGATCCTGGTCGAACGCCAGTCCACCGCGGCGGCCTCGTCCGCCAGGTTCAACAAAGGGTAGGCCAGCCATGTCGCTGAAAACCGATCCCATCAGGAGGGGAGAGCTCAGGATGACCCAGTTCAACACGCGTAAGGCCGCGACACGTCAGGTCGCCTTGGCCGCCGCGTCGGCGCTAGCGCTGACGCTTGGCTTCGCCGGCGCCGCATCTGCGCAAAGCGCGACCTCTACACTTCGAGGCGTCGTCTATGATGGTCAGAATGTGGAAACCGGTGGCGTCGTTACCGCAACAGATGCTGCGACGGGGTATGTGACGCGTGGCCGTATTGGCGAGAACGGTCAGTATGTTATTCCGGGTCTGCGTCCAGGAACGTTCCGGATTCAAGTCACGACCAGTGACGGACAAACCACGGAAGACACCGTTACGCTAGCCCTTGGCCAAGTCGGTACGCTGAACCTGGATGTGGCGTCTGCTCCGACGACAGCCTCCACCGATGGGGCCACGACGCTTGGCGACATCGTCGTTACCGGGCGCCGCATCTTCGACGTTCGTACATCAGAGGTCGGAACCAGCGTCAGCCAACAGCAGATCAACAACCTGCCGCAGATCAACCGCAACTTCCTGAACTTTGCGGCGCTTGCGCCTGGCGTGCGCGTGACGGAAGGCGACACTGAGCGCACGATCACCGCCGGCGGGCAGCCTTCTAGCGCGATCAACGTCTTCATCGATGGACAGAACCAGAAGTCGCTAATCAACGACGGCGGCATCGCCGGTCAGGACGACAGCCGCGGTAACCCCTTCCCGCAAGCCGCAGTGCAGGAGTTCCGGGTGCTAACCCAGAACTTCAAGGCCGAATACGAGCAAGCATCATCCGCGATCATCACGTCGGTCACACGCTCTGGAACCAACCAACTCAGCGGCGACATGTTCGTCACCTACCAAGACACGGATTGGATCGCGCAGACCGTCTTTTCCAAAGATCGTGGCGAAGCCCGGCCTCGGCTTGATCGTCTCCAATATGGCGGCTCGGTGGGTGGTCCGATCATAGAAGACAAACTGCACTACTTCCTGTCCTACGAGCGCAAGGAAGAAACCCGCGCCAGTTCAGTATTTCTGCGACGAACTGAATACACTCCTTTATTCCAGCAGGAGCTGGGAACATTCGAAGGGCCGTTCGAGCAGGATTTGGCTTTCGGAAAGCTATCCTGGGCGATTAACGATCAGCAGCGTCTGGACCTTAGTGGCACTTATCGCAAAGAGCAGGATATCCGCGGCTTCGGCAACGGCCCCGATGCATTCTCTCGCGCCAATGCGATCAATGGTGAAACACAATCGATTCAACTGCGTCACCAGTTCCAGGGTAACGGATTCCTCAATGAGGCGTCCATCGACTATTTGAAATCGCAGTATAACCCTCGAGCAGTAAACTTCGATCTGCCTGGCCAGCGTTACGTGTCCTATCGAGACTCTGATACCAGGGCTACGGCTCCTGGATTCCAGTTCAACTATGGTCAGAGTGACGGCATATTTAATGCTGGTGGCGGTACAAACAATCAGGATCTTACGCAGGAGAGCCTTACGTTTAAGAACGATCTGACGTTCAACGATGTCGAGGCATTCGGTCTTCATACTATCAAGATGGGTATGAAGTATTCGATGCAGACACTGAGCGTCTTCAAGCAGTTCAACCGGAACCCCCAGTTCACCTATGACGTCGATGCGCGTCCCGAGGTGGTCGGATCGAGTACGATTCCGACTGTTGTGACTCTAAACCTTCCCGTCGAACCGACTTCGGTCGATAACAATGTTCTGGGGCTCTACCTCCAAGATGACTGGCAAGTCACGGAGAAGCTGGAAATCAACTTGGGTCTTCGCTGGGATTACGAGGATAACGCCGTCAACAACGACTGGCGGACTCCTGACGATATCCGGCGCTTGCTGACCGCAATCGGCAACGTTCCGGGTTTCTCCTACCCATCCTATATCAATATCAACGATTATATCTCTGACGGTGATCGTCCAGCGTTCAAGGACGCCTACCAGCCGCGCATCGGCTTTTCCTACGACTTCTTCGGGGATGAGCGAACGGTGCTGTTCGGGGGAGCGGGCCGGTATTACGACCGGATCGGCTTCAACTTCGCGTTCGACGAGCGCTTCAAGCCTTACCAACTGTCGCGGACGATCTACTTTTCCCCGTCGGGCGGCGCCTATGGTGGCCGTACGGATACGATCGCTTGGAACCCGGCCTATGCCACGCCTGGCGGTCTAGACGCGCTGTTGGGTGGCACGGTCGGCCGTGGCGAAGTCTTCCTCATCAAGAACGATGCACCGCCGCCCGTCACCGATCAGTTCAATCTGGGTCTTCGTCAGAAGTTCGGCGAATGGCAGACGGCACTGACCTTCTCCTATGCCAAGACCAAAAACGAATTCGCTTGGTATCGCGCCAACATTGATCCGACCACGAACAACGTGCCTGCTGCTGTTCAACCGGCCAACCTCATTGACCCGGTCACCGGCTTGGCCTTCCCATACAATGGTGGTGTATTCGTATCGAACCATGATCGTGAGCGGGAAATGCACGCGATCTATTTCACCGCGGACAAGCCTTTCAGCGCGGCAAGTGGTTGGGGCGTGAATGTCGCATACACCTTTATGGATGCGACGCAGAACGGCAGCCGCGATCAAGGGCTCGGCAACTTCGACTTCGACTATCCGTGGACCAGCTATTCGCCGACCTTCAATACGCCAGGCGTCGAGCGTCATCGGTTAGTCATGTCGGGTACGGTCGCCCTGCCGATGGACTTCCAACTCTCTTCGATCATTACGCTGGGGTCCGGACTGCCGTTCAATATCGGTGGGCGCGGTCCCGGCCTGAAGCCAGACTGGTATGCCGCCTATCCCGAAAAGCACGCCTTCATCATCCCCGCGTGGGAGTGGGCGTATCGTCAGGTTGACCTCAGATTGGCGAAAGAGTTCGGAGTTTGGGGCGGGCAGAAAGTCGAGTTTACTCTCGATGCCATCAATGTGTTCAACTTCAAGAACTACAGTGGTTTCAACGAGACCTATACTGTGAATGGTGCAGGCGTCGATTTGAACCCGACGTTTGGGCGGCCTACGGCGCAGTTCATGCCGACCCGCAGCTTCCAGGTCGGCCTGCGTTACTCCTTCTAAATCCTGAGCCTGGGCCGCCTCGTGCTTGTCGCGAGGCGGCCTTTCTTTTTCGATTGAGACCCAGTGAGCGTGCCCATGAATCGTCGAAACTTCCTGATGCGGACCACCACAGGCGCGGCGGCTCTGGCCATTGGATTTCCGGTGATGGCGGCGGCGCAGCAGGCGGCGGCGACGGCGGCGGTTAATGGGACGCAGAGACGGCCGATGCGGCTGGATCACGAGATCGAGGAGCTTCAAGAGCGGACGTTCCGCTGGTTCGAGAAGGTAACGGATCGCAAGACCGGCCTGACGCCGGATCGCTGGCCGACGCCGTCCTTCTGTTCGGTGGCGGCGGTCGGGTTCGCCCTGACCTGCTGGCCTGTGGGCGTCGAGCGCGGCTGGATGAGCCGGGCCGAGGCGCGTGAGCGGGCCCTGACGACGCTGCGCTTCTTCCATGATTTGCCGCAGGGTCCCGAGGCCAGCGGCACGGCGGGGTACAAGGGCTTCTTCTACCACTTCCTGGATATGGAGACGGGGCTTCGTTACCGGACCAACGAACTGTCCACCGTCGATACAGCCCTGCTGATCGGCGGCATGCTGTTCGCCGCCCGCTACTTCGACGGCCGTCATGCCGACGAGGCGGAAATCCGTCAGAAGGCCCAGGCTATCTACGAACGGATCGAATGGCCGTGGGCCGTGATCCGCGACAACCGCATCACCATGGGCTGGCACCCCGAGAGCGGCTTCATTCCGTCCGACTGGCACGTCTACAACGAAGGGATGCTGGTCTTGCTGCTGGCCATCGGCAGCCCTACCCATCCGGTGTCGGTCAATGTCTGGCACGAATGGGCGGCCAGCTATGACGAGAGCTGGACCGATCGCTGGGGCAGCTGGCACCTGAATTTCGCGCCCATCTTCGGGCACCAGTACAGCCATATGTTCATCGACTTCCGCGGCATTCAGGACGCCTGGATGCGCGGGCAGTCGGCCCAGCTGGGCGAATACCTCGACTATTTCGAAAACAGCCGCCGCGCCGTCTACGCCCAGCAGAAATACGCCCATGACAATCCGGGCGGCTGGGCCGGCTATTCGTCCGAGGTCTGGGGCCTGACGGCCTGCGACGGGCCGGGCGACTTCAAACAGGTCATCGACGGCAAGGAGCGCGAGTTCTTCAGCTATTCCGCGCGCGGTCCGGGCGAGCGCGACGACGGCACCATCGCGCCGACGGCGGCGGCCAGCTCCATCGCCTTCGCGCCCGAAATCGTCGTGCCCTGCGTCAAGGCGATGAAGGCGCGCTACGGCGCAGGCGTCTATACCGAGTGGGGCTTCCTCGACAGCTTCAATCCGACCCTGACGGTGCGCGACGGACCGCTGCAGCACGGCAAGATCGTGGACGGCGTGGGCTGGGTGGACGGCGACTATTTGGGCATCGACCAGGGTCCGATCGTCATCATGACCGAGAACCACAGGTCCGAGTTCGTCTGGCGCTATATGCGCGGCGAGCCCAATATCCGCCGCGCGCTCGACATCGCGGGCTTCACCGGCGGCTGGATGAACGGATGAGTTTGACGGCGCCCGGGTCCCATCTTGATAGACGTGGCGCGCTGGCCCTGATGGCGGGAGGGGCGGCTGCGGCCTGTACCCCGCGCCGCGACGGCGAGACCGTGCTGCGCTTCTGGGCCATGGGCAATGAGGGCGGGACGGTGGGCCAGTTGATGCCCGAGTTCGAGCGCCGCAATCCGGGCGTCCGGGTCTCGGTCCAGCCCCTGCCGTGGACGGCCGCGCACGAAAAGCTGCTGACCGCCTATGCCGGGGCCTCGCTGCCGGACGTCAGCCAGATCGGCAATACCTGGGTGGCGGAGCTGACCGCCATCGGCGCCCTGTCGCCGACCCCGGCTGAGGCCGCGAACCTGCTGACCGACCAGTTTCCGGCGGTGCTGGAGACCAACGAAATCGCCGGCCGCGCCATGACCACGCCCTGGTATGTCGACACGCGGCTGTTGTTCTATCGCAAGGATTTGCTGGCGCGGGCCGGCTTCGATGCCCCGCCCGAGGACTGGGCCGAATGGAAGCGGGCCATGCATGCGATCAAGCGTGTGGCCGGCGGCGACAGCTACGCCATCCTGCTGCCATTGAACGAGTTCGAGCAGCTTCTGACCTTCGGGCTTCAGATCGACGAGCCGCTGCTGCGGGATCGGGATACGCGCGGAAACTTCTCCAACCCCGGCTTCGTCTCGGCCTTGGCCTTCTACCGCAGCCTGTTCGACGAGCAGTTGGCGCCGCTGGCCTCGTCGACACAGATCTCCAACGTCTGGACTGAGTTCGCCAGAGGCTATTTCAGCTTCTACTTCTCCGGCCCGTGGAGCGTGGGCGATTTCCGCAGCAAGCTGCCCACGTCGTTCCAGCCGAACTGGGCCACGGCGGGCGTGCCGGGACCGAACGGCCTGGGCGCCTCGGCGCCGGGCGGGTCCAGCCTGGCGGTCTTCAAATCCTCCCCGCACCAGGAGGCGGCCTGGGCCCTGGTCCGCTATCTGTCCGAACCGGCGGTGCAGGCCCGGTTCAACACCATCGTCGGCGATCTGCCCGCACGCCAGAGCGCCTGGGACATCGCGGGCGTGGAGCGCGACCCCATGCTGGCGCCGTTTCGTGGCCAGCTGGCGCGCGCCAAGGCCGTGCCCAAGGTGCCGGAATGGGAGCGGATCGTCACGGAGATGCAGATCGTCGCCGAACGGATGGTGCGCGGCGAATATACGCCTGAGACCGCCGCCGCCGAGATCGACCGTCGGGCCGACCGCCTGCTGGAGAAGCGTCGCTGGATGATGGAACAGGGCAGGGCCGTATGACCGTCGTCGATCCCACTTTGACCAAGGCGGGGACGAAGGTCAGGGCGTCGCGCGGGCGCGGCGCCCGCGAGCGTGCCGCATGGGCCTTCGTCGCCCCGGCCATGCTCGCCATCGGCCTGTTCTTCGCCATTCCGGTGATCGCGGCCCTGCTGCTCAGCCTGACCGACTTCGACATCTATGCCCTGGCGAACCTGGACAATCTGCGTTTCGTCGGCCTGCAGAACTATGAGCGGCTGCTGACCAATCCCCTGTTTTGGGGGGCGATGAAGAACACCTTGACCTTCGCGGTCCTCGGCGTGCCCCTGTCCATCGTCGCGTCCCTGGCGGCGGCGGTGATCCTGAACGCGCGGGTCGTGAAGTGGCGGCCGATCTGGCGGGTGATGTTCTTCGCTCCCTATGTCACGACCCTGGTCGCGACGGCGGTGGTATGGCGCTATCTGCTGCACACTCGCTACGGCGTCATCAACTGGGGGCTGGAAAGCATCGGCCTGCCGGCCGTGGACTGGCTGGGCGACCCGTCGACCTCCATTCCGGCGATCCTGATGTTCGTGGTCTGGAAGATCTTCGGCTACAATATGCTGATCTTCCTGGCGGTGCTTCAGACCGTGCCGGACGATCTGTATGAGGCCGCGCGCATCGACGGCGCCGGCCCGTGGAAGCAGTTTCGCCATGTGACCCTGCCAGCCATCGCGCCGACCATGCTGCTGGTTTCGATCATCTCGGTCGCCAGCTTCTTCCAGCTGTTCGCCGAACCCTATGTGATGACGCAGGGCGGACCGGCCCAGAGCACGGTGACGGTGCTCTACTTCATGTATGAAGAGGGCTTCAAATGGTGGAACCTGGGCTCGGCCAGCGCCGTCGCCTTCGTCCTGTTCCTGTGCATCCTGGCGATCACCTTGGTCCAGCTGGCGGTCGCCAAGCGGGTGGGGGCGTATCAATGAAACTCCGTGCCGTCCTGCTCAATCTGGCCGTCGGCCTCATCGCCATCATCGTCCTGTTCCCGCTGGTATGGATGGTGTCGGTCAGCTTCATGGCGACGGGCGAGGCGGCGGTCTTCCCGCCGCCGCTGCTGCCCTCGCACTGGACGCTGGAGCATTATCGCGACCTGTTCCTGAACCAGGGCATGGGGCGGTATCTGTGGAACAGCTTCGCCCTTGCGACCTTGGCGACGATCCTGGCGCTGGGGTTTACGGTCCCGGCCGGCTACGCCTTCGCCAAGCTGAAGTTCGCCGGGCGCGAGCGGCTGTTCCAGTTCCTGGTCGCCGCCCTGGTGGTGCCGGCCCAGATCGGCACCCTGCCGCTGTTCCTGATGCTGAAGTCGATGGGGCTGGTGAACACCTATGCCGGCGCCCTGGTGCCTTGGCTGGCGTCCATCTTCGGCCTGTTCCTGGTGCGCCAGTATGCGCTGAGCATTCCCGAGGAGATGTTGGAGGCCGCGCGGATCGACGGCGCCAGCGAGGGCCAGATCTTCCGCCGCGTGGTCCTGCCGACCTTGCAGCCGATCATCGTGACCCTGGGCCTGTTCGTCTTCCTGGGCAGTTGGAACGACTTCCTGTGGCCGTTGATCATCCTAACGGACCAGTCGAACTATACCCTGCCGGTGGCGCTGGCGGCCCTGTCGCGCGAGCATGTGCAGGACATCGAACTGATGATGGCCGGCGCCGTCGTCACGGTCGCGCCCGTGCTGATCCTCTTCCTCGCCCTGCAACGCTACTACATCCGCGGCATGCTCGCGGGCAGCGTGAAGGGCTGACCAGAACTGCGAGTTTCGATGCGTAACCTCCTGCTGGCCGCCGCCTCGGTCCTGACCCTCGCCCTGGCCGCGCCCGCCATCGCCCAGGAAACGCGCGTTCTCGACAGCATGGACGATGCGACGCGGTGGGAGGCCAGCGCCTCAACCGACGTTCACGCCGCCGTCTCCGCCGTCGCCGGCCATGACGGGCGAGCGGTAAGGCTCGACTACGATTTCGACGGCAAGGCGGGCTATGCGGTGCTCAGCCGGCCGCTGCCGTTCGACCTGCCCGAGAATTACGAGATCAGCTTCTGGGTGCGGGGCGCCGGGCCGACCAATACCTTCGAGGTCAAGCTGACGGACGCCTCGGCCGACAATGTCTGGTGGAAGCAGACGGCGCGCTACGACTTTCCCGACGGCTGGACCCGGTTCGTGATTAAACGCCGTCAGGTCTCCAAAGCCTGGGGACCAAGCCCTGAAACCATCCTGCGTCGCGCCGAGCGGGTCGAATTCGTCGTGGTCGCGGCCGAGGGCGGCAAGGGCTCGGTCGAGATCGACCAACTGACCCTGCGCGCCCTGCCGGTCGAACCGCCGGTTCCACCACAGCCGATCGCCAGCGATCGACGAACGGCGTCGACCGCCGCCAACGCCGTCGATCTCGACCCGAAAACCGCCTGGACCCCGCCGGTGGGCGAGGCCTCGGCCCTGACGCTGGACCTGGGTTACGAGCGCGGGTTCGGCGGCCTGACCCTGCGCTGGGGCGAGCGGGGCGCGGCGAGCGACTATCGCGTTTCGGCCTCCCTGGATGGGCGCGAGTGGCGGCCGCTGACGACGATCACGGGCGGCAATGGCGGCGTCGATTGGCTGCGCACGCCCGAGGCGACGGCGCGCTGGCTGAGGCTGGAGCCGCTGAAGCCCGTTCCCGCCTCCGACGTCGTCGGTTCGTCCGGCGCAGGCCAGCGGCTGGGGGCGGCCCAGGCGACGACCTATGCGCTGAACGAGATTGAGGTCGAACCCCTAGCCTTCGGCGCCGACCCCACTGTCTTCGTCGAGGCGGTTGCGAAGGAAAATCGGCGCGGCCTTTACCCGCGCGGCTTCTCCGGCGAGCAGTCCTATTGGACCCTGGTCGGTGTCGATGGGGGCGGCGAGAGCGGGCTGATCGGCGAGGACGGCGCCATCGAACTGCGCCGCGCCGGACCCAGTATTGAACCCTTCGTCGTTGACAACAGCCGGCTGATCACCTGGGCCGACGTCAATATCGAACAGGGGCTGAAGGACGGCGATCTGCCGATCCCGTCGGTGACCTGGACCGCCGACGACTGGACGCTGAAGATCACCAGCTTCGCCGACGGACCGGCCGATCAGGCGCAGCTGTGGGGCCGTTACGACCTGACCAACACCTCCAGCCGGCCGCGCACCCTGACCCTGGCCCTGGCCGCGCGGCCAATGCAGGTGAATGCGCCGCGTCAGTTCCTCGCCATTCCCGGCGGTGTCAGCCCGGTGGAGACGATCGGCTGGGACGGCGCCGAACTGAAGTTGAACGACACGGTGCGGGTTCAGCCGCTGGCGGCACCGGATCAGGTCGCGCTGGCGACCTTCGACGCCGGCAGCGATCCGCAGTCCCTGATCCTGCCGTCCGCGCGCCGACCGGCCGCCGAGGTCATGGCGACGACCGACGCCACAGGTTTGGCCGCCGGCGCCCTGACCTATGAGCTGACGCTGCAACCCGGAGAGACGCGCACGGTCGGATGGGTGTCGCAGCTATCCGGCGACGCTTTGGCGCCCGAGCCCGTGGGGCAGGCGGCGGCTGTGCTGGGTGCGGTCGAGGCCCGGTTAGCTGCCGAATGGCGCGCGAAACTGGATCGGGTGGATCTGACCCTGCCGCCAGCCGCCCAGCGGATCGAGGACGCGCTGAAATCTTCGCTGGCCCATATGCTGATGTCGCGTCAGGGGCCGATCCTCCAACCTGGAACCCGCAGCTACAACCGTTCTTGGATCCGCGACGGGGCCATGATGGCCGAGGGGCTGAACCGGCTGGGCATGGCCGAGCATTCCGCCGACTATCTGCGCTGGTACGCCCCCTATGTGTTCGAGAACGGCAAGGTGCCGTGCTGCGTCGATGCGCGCGGCGCCGATCCGGTGCCCGAGAACGACAGCCACGGCGAGTTCGTCTTCCTGGCCGCCGAGACCTACCGTTACACCAAGGACGAAGCCCTGCTGCGCCAGGTCTGGCCGCAGGTGCAAAAGGCGATCGCCTATATGGACGAGCTGCGCGCCTCGACCCGGACGGCGGCCTTCCAGGCGCCGGACCAGCGTCACTTATATGGCCTGCTGCCGCCGACGATCAGCCACGAGGGTTATTCGGATAAGGCGGCCTATTCCTATTGGGACGATTTCTGGGGGCTGCTGGGCTACAAGGACGCGGTCTTCATCGCCGAAACGCTGGGTGATGCGGAAGCTGCGGCTCGCTATGCGGCGGCGCGGGATCAGTTCGCCGCCGACATCCGGGCGTCGATCACGGCGACGGCGGCCCATCATGGCATCGACTGGATCGCGGGCGCTGCGGACCGGGGCGATTTCGACGCCACCTCGACCACCATCGCCCTGTCGCCGGCGGGCGAACAGGATAATCTGCCGCCTGAGTTTCTGGCGCGAACCTTCGATCGCTACTGGGAAAACTTCCAGAACCGGCTGACTAACCGCACGGCGTGGAAGGACTATACCCCCTACGAATGGCGGCTGGTCGGCGCCTATGTGCGGCTGGGTCAGAAGGACCGAGCGCTGGATGTGCTGGACTTCCTCATGGCCGACCGCCGACCCGAGGCCTGGAACGGCTGGGCCGAGGTGGTGGGCCGCGAAAAGCGCGAGCCACGCTTCATTGGGGACATGCCGCACGCCTGGATTAGCTCGGACTATATCCGCTCGGCGCTGGATCTGTTCGCCTATGAGCGTGACCGCGATCACGCTTTGGTTCTGGCGGCGGGCGTGCCGGAGGCGTGGCTGGACACCGCCGAGGGCGTCGGCGTGCGGGATCTACGCACCGCCTATGGGCCGCTGACCTACGCCTATCGCAAGGAACGCCAGGGCTACGTCCTCACCTTGGGTGACGGCGCCACGCCGCCGGGCGGCTTCGTCCTGCAATGGCCGGCGGGGCAGGGGCGGCCGGAGCGCGTTCGGATCGACGGTCGTGCGGCGACGTGGTCGGGCGGCGAGCTGGTCATTACGGCAGGGGCGCGGCTGGTGGAATTGCGCTGACTATCTGCGTCCTTCTCCCATTGGGAGAAGATGGCGCGAAGGGCCGGATGAGGGTCAACCGGTGGATAGGTGGCTGCAGCGACCCTCACCCTTTCGCGCAAGGTCGTTCGCTACGCTCTCGGGCGCTCAAGCCCTCTCCCAACGGGAGAGGGATCAGAGGCGGCTGAAGGCCTTGCCGGTCGCGTCGAACAGGTGGGCTTGTTTCGCGGGCACGTGCAGCGTCAGTCGCTCGCCCGCCTTCGCCCGCAGTTCGCCCGCCAGCTGAACCGTCAGCGTGTCTGGCGTCGCCGGATGTTTCAGGTGCGCCATGGTGGTGGCGCCCAGGGTTTCGACGAACATGACCTCGGCGCTCAGGGCGTCGCCGTCGTCGTTGAGGGTGAGATGCTCGGGACGGACGCCCAAAGTGACGGCATCGCCGGGCTTGGCGGAGGCGGCGTCCACCGCGACCCGGATCGTCTCGCCGGCCGTCGTCTTCACCGTCGCGCCGGTGGCCGACGCTTCGACGACCTCGCCTGTCAGCAGGTTCATCTTCGGACTGCCGATGAAGCCGGCGACGAACAGGTTGGCGGGGTGTTCGTAAAGCTCCATCGGCGCGCCGACCTGTTCGATCCGCCCGGCGTTCAGCACCACGATCCGGTCGGCCAGGGTCATGGCCTCGACCTGGTCGTGGGTGACGTAGATCATGGTGGTCTTCAGCTCGGCGTGCAGCCGCGCGAACTCGTAGCGCATCCGCACGCGCAGGGCGGCGTCCAGGTTGGACAGGGGCTCGTCGAACAGGAAGACCTCGGGCTCGCGCACGATGGCGCGGCCGATGGCGACGCGCTGGCGCTGCCCGCCCGACATGGCCTTGGGCTTGCGATCCAGATAGTCGGTGATGCTGAGCGCCTCTGCCGCGGCACGCACGCGGCGATCAATTTCGCCCTTGTCCGTCTTGGCCAGCTTCAGGCCGAAAGCCATGTTCTCATAGGCCGTCATGTGCGGGTAGAGGGCGTAGGACTGGAACACCATGGCGATACTGCGGTCGGAGGGCGACAGATCGTTGACCACGCGGTCGCCGATCAAAACCTGGCCTGTCGTCGCCTCTTCCAGACCGGCGATGGTGCGCAGCAGGGTGGACTTGCCGCAGCCCGAGGGGCCGACGAAGACCACGAATTCGCCGTCGACGATCTCCAGATCGACGCCCTTCAACACCTCGACGGCGCCGAACGCCTTCTTCACGTCGATCAGACGGACGTTCGCCATGCTTCCTGCTTCCCTGACCTGTTTTGTTTTGCCGCACCGTAACCGGTTACATGGCGGGATCAATGGCGCAGGATGTCTCGCGCCCAACTGAAATTGCAAAACTGCAAAATTAAGCTTTCGCAAAATCGAAGCGCTGGATAGAAGCCGCTGCCAATCGCGGGAAGCATCCGAATGACGCAACGCAACTTCTTGATGGCGACAGTCTCGATCGCCTGGCTGGCGACGGCTGCGGCCGCCCAGGCCCAGGAGGCGTCGCGCGTGGGCGATGTGGTCGTCACCGGCTCCCGGATCGCCGGCGGCGAGCGGATCGCCCCGGTAGAGACTGTGGCCCGCGAAACCATCGCCGCCGCCGGC
Organism: Brevundimonas vesicularis; assembly: GCF_900445985.1. Classification (GTDB taxonomy): domain Bacteria; phylum Pseudomonadota; class Alphaproteobacteria; order Caulobacterales; family Caulobacteraceae; genus Brevundimonas; species Brevundimonas vesicularis_D. The sequence goes on along the minus strand of NZ_UAQP01000005.1, from coordinate 1,365,912 downwards.
ATCGCCGATGCCTCTCAGCTGGTCCGGCTGGTCACGGCCAACTCAGGCTCGGAGGCCCAGGTCGATCAGCTGAACCAGCCGCAGAGTTCGGGCACCGCCCAGTTCAACCTGCGCAATCTCGGCCTCGGCTCGACCCTGGTTCTGGTGGACGGCCAGCGCTGGACAAATAGCGCCGTGGTGGCGACGGACGGCTCGGGCTTCGTCGACATCAACTCGCTGGTTCCTATGATCGCGCTTCAGCGGGTCGAGGTGGTCAAGGACGGCGCCTCGGCGGTCTATGGCTCGGACGCGGTGGCAGGCGTGGTCAACTTCATCACCCGGCGGGGCGTGGACCGCCCCGAGGTCAGCGCCAAATACGCCGTAGCCGACGGATCGGAAGAGAGCGTGATCGAGGCGCTCGGCGGGTTCGGCCTGCTGGGCGGAGACCTGACGCTGGCGGCCTCGCATTTCCATCGTTCGGCCCTTGGGTCGGACGAGCGGGACTTCACCCAGGCCGGACGCTATGGCCGCGCGGCCTGGACGGCCGTAACCAGCTATGGCCAGCCCGGCTCATATTTCCGACCCAGCCGCAATGGGTTTTCGCCCGATCCGGCGTGCGGCGATCCGGCGTTCGGCAGCGCCTATCTGAACTCGCCCACAGACGCCTTCTGTCGGCTGGACTATTCGGACTTCTTCGATCTGGTCCCGGAGGAGACGCGCACGCAGCTTTTCGCGGATTACCGGCGGCCGGTGGGCGACATGACCTTGTCGCTGCAAGGGGCGTGGTCGGCGACGAACACCATCGCGCGCCAGTCGCCGTCGCTGCCGATCCTGGCGCGGTCGCTGACCGTGCCGGCGAGCCATCCGGACAATCCGTTCGGCGAGGCGGTGCTGTTCCGGGGGCGTCTGCTGGGGGCGGAAGCCGGCGCGTCGCAGGCCGAGTTCGACTATCGCACGTGGCGGCTGGCGGCCGGGCTGGATGGGCGCTTCGGCCATGGCTGGACCTGGAACTTGTCGGCGACCAGCAGCCGTCAGCATGTCGCATACGATAAGCCCGACACCATCGGCAGCGCCTTGCAGAATGCGCTGAACGGCCTGGGCGGGGCGGGCTGCAATCCCGCGACCGGAACGCCCGGCGTCGGCCCCTGTCAGTATTTCAACCCGTTCGGCAGCGCCTATCTGGGAACCGGGACGGCCAACAGCGCCGCCCTGATCGACAGCCTGATCGGCTCGACCGGCCTGCGGGGCGCGGCGACCCTGACGACGGCGGACGCCTCGACCAGCGGCGAGGCCCTGGCCTGGGCCGGCGGATCGGTCGATGTCGCCGTCGGCGCTCAGTATCGCCGCAGCGGCTTCCGTCACGACTGGAGCGATCTGGTGAACCGGGGCGACCTGCTGACGGCGGGCGTGTCGCCGGATTTCGAGGGCGATCAGGAAGCCCTGGCCGCCTTCGCCGAAGCCCGCCTCCATCTGGGCGACCGGATCGAGGCGCAGCTGGCCGGGCGCTACGAATCCTACGACGGCAACGAGGGCCGGTTCAGCCCCAAGGCCGCGATCCGGTGGGACGTCACCGACGCCCTGGCCCTGCGCGCGTCGTGGGGGCAGGGGTTCCGGGCGCCGTCGGTCTATGCCCAGTCGGGGGCGCAGGCGTCGCAGCCGTCGGTGTTCGACCGGGGCGCGTTCGTCTTCGTCAACACCCTGACCTCGGGCCGGGCCGACCTGAAGCCCGAGAAGTCCGAGAGCCTGAACCTGGGCGCGGTATGGACGCCGATAGAAGGGCTGGAGCTGGGCCTGGACGCCTGGCGGTTCGACTACGCCGATCAGGTGGTCAAGGAGTCGGCCCAGGCCATCATCAACCAGGCGGCGGCCGATACGGCGGCGGGGCGCACCGGCACGGAGGCCCAGAGCCGCATCACCCGTTCGGCCAGCGGCGCCCTGACCTCCGTGCAGCTGTATTTCGTAAACGCCTCGTCCATCGAGACGCAAGGCATCGACCTGTCGGGCCGCTATCGGCGCGGCCTGTGGGGCGGGGAGGCGACGGCCTCGGCGACCTGGACCTATGTGGACGCCTATGACATCCGGCTGGACGCGTCGGCCGCGAAGGTGTCGGGCGTCGGTTCGACCAACCTGAACAACATTGGCCGGTCCCTGCCACGCAATCGCGGGGAGTTCGCCCTGGGCTGGAGCGGCGGGGCGAACGCGGTGACGGCCCTGGTCCATTATACCGACGGATACGCCAATGACCGCAGCGGCATCACCGACGCCAGCATCGCCAGCCAGACGACGGTCGACCTGCTCTACAGCCGCACGATCGGCGCTGACCTGGATCTGTCGGTCGGGGTGGTCAATGTGGCGGACAAGGCGCCGCCGCTGGCGCAGTTCGCCCTGGGCTATGACCCGGTCGTGGCCGACCCGCGCGGACGGGTGGTCAGCATTGGCCTGAGCAAGCGGTTCTGACCAAGCGGTTCTGATCGGCGGTTGCGCGGTCAACCGGGCGGTGTATGCATCCCCAAGGGGAGAATCCGATGACCGACGGCGAGACGACGCGCAAACAGGCGTTCAAGGACCTGTCCGAGGATACGCTGGGCTTTGGCGGCGCGGAGGTGCGGACCGCGCGCGACCTGCTGGTCCGGCCCCGGCTGGTGCTTCAGGCCTGGATGATCGAGGGACCGACGGGCGGCGGGCGCTACGCCAAGCCGCTGAAGCTGTATCTGGCGCTGAACGCGATCCTGATGCTGGTGGTCTTCCTTCGCGGCGGTTTGAGCTTCTATCTGGAAAGCATGCCGGCCGATGTTCTGAACCCCCTGCTTCAGGAAGCGGGCAAGTCGCGCGACGTCTTCATGTCGGACGCCGACGGCTGGATGTCGCTGGTGGCCGTGCCGATCATGGCGCCGCTCTACGCCCTGGCGGCCATGCCGCTGTTTCGCCTGTGGGACGCCGAGGACCTGGGCCTGAGACGCGGGTTCAGGGCCGCCTTCGCCTATCTGAACGCCTGGACCGTGCCGATGCTGCCGCTGGCCTGGTTTATGTTCAGCCCCGGCCCGCTGGCCGCAGCGTGCAGCCTTCTGATGCTAGTGCTGGGCATCGTGGCCTTCATGCGGATGGGGCGGGGACGGTGGTATCGGGGCGTGGTCCCCGGCCTGGCCAAGGCCTTCGCCGTGATGATCGCCATCGGCCTGTCCAGCGTCATCGCGACCTTCATCGTCATGGTCATCGGCGTCTTCGCCGGATTTGCGGCCTAGACGGTCGCCCGACAAAAACACCGTCTAATTCGTCTAATTCGTCTAAAATCAGCGTCAGAGCGAAACGGCGCCACGCCCAGAAATGGCGAGCAAAGTGCAAGATCGTGCAGTTTCAGAGCGCTGCTGTTTTCAAAGACCCGTTGACATCATTATCCGGCTCTGACGCATGTCCGGTCGATTGATGCGCCGGCCCTTCAAGTCCTTGATTTCGCGTGAGATCATCTATCGAAATGGTATGGGGAGATGGGTCGGAATGGCGACGCGTTTTTTCCCTGCGTGAGAGCTTAGCCGCAGTCGCTTCATAACCTTGCCGCCGGTTTTGGCTGTCCCTCGGCATCGACGGCCACCATGACGAACTCGGCCGTGGCGGAACGCCGCCGTTCTCCCGTCAGGAGGCGTTCGGCCCAGAGTTGCACCTCGACCGAGACTGAGCTGCGCCCGACCATCTTTACGCGTGAGACCAGTTCGACCATGTCGCCGGCGTCGATCGGGGCCTTGAAGTCGATGCGGTTGGTCGCGGCCATGACCATGACCTCGCGCGCATGGCGGGTCGCCGTGACGAAGGCGGCCTTGCCCATGAGCTTGAGCGCGTCGCCGCCGAACAGAGTACCGTAGTGGTTGGTCGTGCCGGGGAAGACCATCTCTGCGGTCCTCAGCCAACCGTCGTCCGCTTCGCCTGCCTCATCGAGCGGCGCCAACGGTTGATCATCGTCCGCCGGCCTCAGTGCGACCATGTTGAAGGCCCCGCGCGTGCACAGGCGGCGCTCGCCGCTCAGCAGGCTCTCGGCGTGTAGTTCGACTTCGACGCCTAGGGACGAGCGCCCGATCCGAACGACGCGGCCGACCGCCTCGACCATTTCGCCGATCCGGGCCGGAGCCGCGAAATCGATCCGCTCGCATCCGGCCGTGACCACGGCCCGTCGCGCGTGACGGCTGGCGGCCAGAAAGGCGACCTTGTCGAGATGGGCCAGACCAACCCCGCCGAACAGGGTGCCATGGTGGTTGGCGTCGCCGGGGAACACCATGTCGATCAGGCGCACTCTCACGGCTCGCACCTTTCCGCGCCGTAGTAGAGGTCGCGGGACAGTTCCTCGCGCACGATCTTGGCGCCGGCGCTCAAGGCGCGCAGCTTGCCGTTGGCGACCCGGCGCGACAGGGGCGCCATACCGCAGTTGGTGGCCGGATAGAGTTTATCGGCGTCCACGAACTGAAGCGCCTTGCGCAGGGTGTCGGCCACCTCTTCGGGCGTTTCGATCGTGTCGGTCGCGACGTCAATGGCGCCGACCATCACCTTCTTGCCCCGGATCAGTTCGATCAGATCCATCGGCACGCGCGCGTTCTGGGCTTCTAACGAGATGATGTCGATGCTGGAAGTCCGCAGCTTGGGGAAGGCCTCTTCGTACTGCCGCCATTCCGAGCCGAGGGTCTTCTTCCAGTCGGTGTTGGCCTTGATGCCGTAGCCGTAGCAGATGTGGACCGCCGTTTCGCACTTCAGCCCCTCGGCCGCCTTCTCCAGGGTCGCCACGCCCCAGTCGTTCACCTCGTCGAAGAAGACGTTGAAGGCGGGCTCGTCGAACTGGACGATGTCGACGCCGGCGGCCTCCAGTTCGCGGGCCTCCTCATTGAGGATTTTGGCGAACTCCCAGGCCAGTTTTTCGCGGCTGCCGTAATGGTCGTCATACAGGGTGTCGATCATCGTCATCGGCCCGGGCAAGGCCCATTTGATCGGCTGGTCGGTCTGGGCCCGCAGGAACTTGGCGTCCTCGACGAAGACCGATTTCGGCCGGCTGACGGCGCCCACGACGACCGGGACGCTGGCGTCATAGCGATTGCGGATTCGCATGGTCTTGCGGTTCTCGAAGTCGACGCCGTCGAGGTGTTCGATGAAGGTCGTGACGAAATGCTGGCGGGTCTGTTCGCCGTCGCTGACGATGTCGATGCCGGCCCGGCGCTGATCGTCCAGCGACAGGCGCAGGGCGTCCTGCTTGGCCTCGATCAGGTTATCGCCCTGCAGCTTCCAAGGCGACCAGAGCGTCTCGGGCTCGGCCAGCCAGACGGGTTTGGGCAGGCTGCCGGCGGTGGAGGTCGGGAGGAGGGTTTTCATGAGGGGAGGCTCTGGACTCTGGGGAACTGATCAGGCGGCGGCGAAGCCGGCCGACCATTGGTCGAGGCGGGCGCGGTGCGGCTTGATGAACCGCTCCTCGACGAAACGGCCCTGCTCGATGGCCAACCGACTGCGCTCGTCGCGGTCGTAGACGATGCGGGTCAGCGAATAGTCCTGCGCCTTCAGGCTGGGCTGATACTGCTCGGTCGCCGGGGAGTTGGCGTTGTAGATCTCGGGCCGATAGATCTTCTGGAAGGTCTCCATCGTGGCGATGGTGCTGGCCAGTTCGAGGTCGGTGTAGTCGCCGGTCAGGTCGCCGATATGGTACAGGGCGAACGGCGCCACGCTGCCCGGTGGCATGAAGTAGCGGACCTTCATCCCCATCTTCGCGAAATACCGATCGGTCGGCGAGAAGGCGTCGTTGGCGTATTCCAGACCCAACACGGGATGGTCGAAGCCGGTGCGGTGATAGGTCTTGTTGCTGGAGACGCTGAGGCAGATGACCGGCGGCTTGGCGAAGTTGTCGCGGTAGACGCCCGACGCCAGAAAGTGCCGGAACAGCTTGCCGTGCAGATCGCCGAAATCGTCCGGCACGCCGCCGTTCGGATGCGCCTTCAGGTGTTCGGGCAGCACCACGCTGAAGTCGTAGTCGCGGACGTAGGAGGAGAAGTTGTTGCCCACGATCCCATCGATTCGCCGGTTCGTCTCCTTGTCGATGATCGTCGTCTGCAGGATTTCGATCAGCGGAAAGGCGTCGTCGCGCTCGAAGCAAAGGCTCATCTCGACCGAGACGATCTGAAGCTCCAGCGCATAGCGATCGCCCCTCGGATTGTCGTGGTGCGCCAACGAGTTGAAGCGGTTGTCGATCATCCGCAGGGTATTGCGCAGATTGTCCCGGCGGCTCTCGCCTCGCGCCAGGTTGGCGAAATTGGTGGTGATCCTCGTCGTCTCGGCGGGACGATAGTCTTCGTCGAGCGCGGTCCGCTTGATCCTGAATGTGAAGTCGGTGCTCGCCATGGTCTCTGCCGTTGATGCTGTGGCGAGACAGCGGACAGGGACGCGCGACCGCTCGCGCGCAGTCGTCCCGTCGCGGCGTTCATGCGACCTGGCCGGACACCCCGCCGGAGGACGTTATCTGTCGGGGCAGGTCTCCTGGCTCACGGGTCACGGCTTCGGGTCCGGCCTTCCCAACGTCAGACGACGTCAGTGACACGAAATGGACCTTCGGCTCGCCGCTCACAGTTGCGGGGGCAGCGCCGGCATCACACCGGCTTCCCTCTTAGCTCCGCGTCGCCCGAGGGCGACACGCAGAACCTCGACGCCCCATACAACGGCGAGCTGGGGGACAAGTCAAGAAACATATAAGGATATCGTTATATGTTTCGCCCTATGTCGAGCGACATGGAGGTCGGGTATAGCTGCGGTTCGACACCGGCTCCGAGACCCCCCCCGCAATGACCTACACCCTATACGGCATTCCCAACTGCGACACGGTGAAGAAAGCCCGGGTCTGGCTAGAGCAGCAGGGGGTCGACTACGTCTTCCACGACTACAATAAGGCCGGGGTAGATGCGGGGCGGCTGGGCCAGTGGATCGACGAGCACGGTTGGGAGACGGTGCTGAACCGGGCCGGGACGACCTTCAAGAAACTGCCGGAAGCCGACAAGGCGGACATCGACAGGTCGAAGGCGATCGCGCTGATGACGGCCCTGCCGTCGATGATCAAACGGCCGGTGCTGGATCTGGGGGATCGGCGGCTAGTGGGGTTCAAGCCTGAGGCCTACGCGGCCGCGCTTACCTGAGCCGGACGGTCGCGGCGACGCCGAAGTGGTCGGACGGGTATTCGCCGTTGGTCGGCGTATCGCCGAAGCGGCGGGCCTCGCCGGGGATGAAGGCGGCCTGTTCGACGAAGATGTGGTCGATGACGCGCTCGGGGTGACCCTTGGCCGGGTTCAGGGTGGTCGTGACCGCGCCGCGGGGTAGGGCGCTGAAGAAGCGGGGGCCCGTCAGGGTCGCCAGGCCTGAATCCTCTTGCGTCGCATTGAAGTCGCCCATGACGATCAGGGGCGTGCCGTCCTGCGGCAGCCAGCCGAGCAGGGATGCGATCTGGCGGGCGCGGACCGGGCCGGCGTCCTGTTGCCACGCCAGATGGGTGACGACGACATCGACAGGGCGACCCTGGACCGCGACGCGAAGCCGAAGCGCGGTGCGGAAATCGTCAAGCGGCTCAAGCTCGGTCGAGGCCTCGGCCAGAACCGGCAGGCGGGTCAGCAGGGCGTTGCCATAGCGACGCGGGGCGCCCTCGGCGTCGGTCGAGACGAAGGCGACATGATAGCCGCCCAGTTCGCGCGCCAGCATCCGGGCCTGATTCTCAAGCCCGACGTTGGCGTCCTCCAGCACCTCTTGCAGGGCGATGACGTCGGCGTCCTGGGCCTTCAGGGCGGCGATCAGCAGCGGACGACGGGCGGGCCAGTCCCCGAGATTGTGCCAGATGTTGAAGGTGACGAGCTTCAGCTCTGTGGGCGTCTTAGCCTTTGGGGCCGTGGCGCAGCCTGCCAGCGGCGCGAGGGCGGCGGCGGCCAGCAGGGTGCGACGGTGGATCATCTCGGCCTCAGCCCTCGACGTCGGTCGAGGGGCGGTCGTGGCCGTCGGCGCTCTCGGTGACCCATTCGCCGGCGGCGGTTTCGTATTCGATGGCGGCGGTCTGGTCCGGCACGCGCTGCTCGCGCGCGGCGCGCACGGCGGCGGCCTTGGCGTCGTCGTGGCTGGCGAAGGTTTCGGAATAGGTGTCGCCGGACTTGTAGGCCCAGCCGCCGTCGTGTTCGACGATGCGATAGGTGACATGGGCCATGGGATGCGCTCCTGAGGTTGATGAGATGGGACCCTAGACCGAACCGGCGGCGGCCGAAACGGCGACCTTACGAAGATTTCACCTAACGCCGCGCATCCGTTGAGACGTCGGCCAGCCTCTTGTGATCAGAAGGCCGCCGCATCAGGCTGCTGCAACGGTTCAAGGGAGACCCTTCATGGAAGACTTCATTCCGATCTTCGCCATCTTCGCCGTCTTCGGCTCGATCACGGCCATCGTCTTCGGCCCGCAGGTCCTCAAATATCGCGAGAAGCGCGATATGCAGGAGACCATCCGCCATGCGGTGGACAAGGGCCAGCAACTGCCGCCCGAACTGATCGACGTCCTGACCAAGGACGTGCAGAAGAGCCTGCCGTCGCGCACCAAGGACATCCGGCGCGGCGTCATCTGGCTGGCGTCCGGCATCGGCATCGCGGCCTTCTCGGTCGTCAGCGAACTGGGCGGCGGTTTCAACGGCAACCTGGACAGCGGCCTGCTGGGCATCTCCTGCATTCCCGTCACGATCGGCCTGGCCTTCATCGTGCTGAGCTTCTTCAACAAGGGCGCGGACTGACCACGGCGGGCGGGGGAAGCTCTGATGAGCAAGTCTCTACGCGACTTCCACGATGTGGAGCTGGCCGCCCAGGCGGCGGCCGGCGGTCGGCGGGAGTATGGCGAGCTGGTGCGTCGGCACGGGTCGGCGGTGCGGGGGCTGCTGCGCCGGATGGGGGCGACGCCGTCCCTGTCCGACGACGTGGCGCAGGACGCCTTTCTGCAAGGGTTCCAGCGGTGCGCGGAGTTTCGCGGGCAGGGGACGTTTGCGGGCTGGATCAAGAAGATCGCGGCGCGGCTCTATCTGAAGCGGGTGGCCAAGGAGGCGCGCTACGTCGCCGAGATCGAGGCCGATCAAGCGGATGTGGTCGTCGACCGCGGCGGTCTGATGGACCTGGACGAGGCGTTGAAGACGCTCAGCGAGACCGAGCGTGTCTGCGTCTCCCTGTGCCACGGCGCGGGGATGTCGCATCCGGAAATCGCGGCAGCCATGAATTTGCCGCTTGGCACGGTGAAATCGCATGTCAAACGTGGTCTGGATAAACTCCGTGCGCGGCTTCAACCGGCGCACGGCTCAGGCGGGAGGTCGGTCCATGTCGGCTGACGAATTCGATCCGATGATCGAAAGGCTGTTCGCCCAGGCGCCGAGCCTGCCGGACGAGGCCCTGTTCCTGGCGACGGTCAAGGCGCGCATGGAGACGCGGTCGCGCTGGCGCGCCCTGACCCTGACGGCGGCCGGACTGATCGGCGGCGTGCTGGCGGTGCGCGAGGGGGTGAACATCAACTTCACCGCCGACGGCGACACGACGCTGGCGCAAGGCCTCCGGGCGGCAGCCGCCACGGCGCAGGGCGCGGCGCAATCGGGCCTGGACGGATTAGGCCTGCAAGGTCTGGGCGTCGGGTCGCTGGATGTGATGAACGGCTCGGGCATGATGGCCTTCTGGATCGTCGCCGGCGCCCTAGTCGCTCTGATGGCGGCGGGCGTGGCGAAGCTGTCGCAGGACGTGTGAGGGCGGCTGCAAGGGTGACACCGGCGGGGCAGGGGCCTATCTGACCCCTTCACGTCAGGAGGCCCGGCGATGTCCGTCCACACCCAAGAGAGCGTCAAACGCATCACCGTGCCCGACATCGCGGGGCGCAAGGGCGGCGAGCCGATCGTCTGCCTGACGGCCTATGACGCGCCGATGGCGGCCCTGCTGGATCCGCACTGCGATGTGCTGCTGGTCGGCGACAGCCTGGGGATGGCGGTGCACGGCCTGCCCAATACCGTGGGCGTGACGCTGGAGATGATGATCATGCACGGGCAGGCCGTCATGCGCGGCGCCAAACGGGCCATGGTGGTCGTGGACATGCCGTTCGGCTCCTACGAGGGCGGCAAGGAGGTCGCCTACGCCAACTGCGTGCGGGTGATGAAGGAGACGGGCGCCCAGGCGGTGAAGCTGGAGACCAGCATCGAAATGGCCGAGATCGTCGCCTTTCTGGTCAAGCGCGGCATTCCGGTCATGGGCCATGTCGGCCTGCGGCCCCAGGCGATCCTGGCCGAAGGCGGGTTCAAAGCCAAGGGCCGGACCGAGAGCGAGCGCGACCGGGTGCTGGCCGAGGCCAAGGCCGTCGCCGATGCCGGCGCCTTCTGCATCGTCATCGAGGGCGTCGCCGAATCGCTGGCGCGCGAGATCACCGAGACAATCGACGCGCCCACCATCGGCATCGGCGCCTCGGCCGCGTGCGACGGTCAGGTGCTGGTGGTCAACGACATGCTCGGCCTGTTCGACTGGACCCCGAAGTTCGTGCGCAAATACGCCGATCTGCGCACCGAGATCGACCGGGCGGCCGCCGCTTTCGCCAGCGATGTGAAAACCCGCCGTTTTCCTGCCGAAGTCGAGACCTACTTCTCGAAAAAGCCGGCTTCGCAGTAACGGACGACGTTGCGGGCGGGGAGCCGACCTTCTAGGGTCCGCGCCGGTTTGCATTTCGCGATTTTGGGGCGACGTTTCAGTGGTTGATGTCTTCGAGCAGGTCGAGGAGGAGCTTCGCTCCGACAAGTTGAAGCGCCTGGCCAAGACCTGGCTGCCCGTTTTCGGCGTGGTGCTGGTCGTCGCCCTGATCGGCGCCCTGGGCTGGTGGGGCTGGGACAGCCTGAACTCCAACAAGGCCGCCAAGGCCGCCGAAGCCTATGATCGCGGCATGGAGGCCCTGCGCGCCGACAAGCCGATGGACGCCCGCGCCGCCTTCGAGGAAGCGATCAAGGAAGGCAATGGCGCCTACAAGGTCCTGGCCCTGCAGCAGCAGGCCGGCCTGGCCGTCAGCGCCAACAAGTTCCAGGACGCGGTTCGCCTGTTCGACGAGGCCGCCAAGGCGTCCAGCGATCCGATCCTGTCGGACCCGCCCGCCCTGAAGGCCGCCTTCCTGGTCATGGACACCGCGCCGCTGGCCGAGATCGAAAAGCGCCTGACGCCGCTGGCCGAAGACAAGCGCCCGCTGCACGCCTTCGCCCAGGAAGCCTTGGCCCTGGCGCGCCTGCAACACGGCAAGACCAAGGAAGCGCGTGAGGCCTTCGTGCTGCTGCAACTGGGTCAGGACGTGCCGGACTCGATCCGTCAGCGCGCCCAGATCGCCGTGGAATCCATCGACGCTGGCACCGCAGCCGCCATCAAGCCCATCATCGACGCCGCCGCCAAGGCGACCCCGCCGGCCGCCGGCGCTGCGAACGCGATGACGCCCTCGGCCGCCCAGGCTGCTCCGGCCCAAGCTGCTCCCGCCGCCGCGCCGGCCGCCCAATAGTGACGACCCCTTACAGGACGCCCCCGATGAACCGAGTTCTGAAAGTCGCGCTGATCTGCGGCGTCGCCGCAACGATGGCGTCCTGCGGCACCGTGCGCCGCAACCTGCCGTTCGGTCTGGGCGGCGGCAAGGAAGACGCCGGCGCGACCGCCTCGGCTGGCCAGCGCATCTCGGTGCTGGAGTTCGAACAGAGCCTGTCGCCGTCGGCCGCCCTGTCGGGTCGCGACTTCTTCCTGCCGGGTCCGCAGGCCGTGACGGCCTGGACGCAGCCGGGCGGCACGTCCGAGAACTTGGTCGAGCACGTCATTGCGGCGCCGAACTTCCAGATCGCGTGGAAGCGGGGCGTCGGCTCGGGATCGGCTCACGTCGGCAACGTCATGGCCCCGATCGTGGCCGCCGATGGCAAGATCTTCGTGCTGGACGGCGAATCGACCGTTTCGGCGGTTTCGGCCGACACCGGCGCGATCCTGTGGAAGGCCAACGTCAAGAACGCCGATCGTGACCGCAACGGCGGCTTCGGCGGCGGCGTCGCCGTGGGCGGCGGCAAGGTCTTCGTCTCGTCCGGCTATCGTTCGATGACGGCGCTGGACGCCAACACCGGCGCGGTGGTCTGGACCCAGCAGGTGGACGCCCCGATCCACGGCGCCCCGACCGTCTCGGGCAATCGGGTCTTCGTCGTGGACGTGGACAGCCAGCTGTTCGCCTTTGACGCCAACACCGGCGCCCAGGACTGGACCTATCGCGGCATCGCCGAGCCGGCGCGCGTCATGCGCGCCTCCAGCCCCGCCGTCAGCGGCACGACCGTCGTCGCCCCGTTCGCCTCGGGCCAGCTGGTCGCGCTGAGCGCCCTGAACGGCCAGGCGGTGTGGGAAGAGACCCTGTCACGCACCAGCCGCACCAGCGCCCTGTCGGAAGTCCGCGACGTGGCGGGCCGTCCGGTCATCAGCCGCGGCATGGTCTATGGCGTCAGCCACTCGGGCGTGATGTCGGCGCTGGACCTGCGTTCGGGTCAGCCCAAGTGGCAGCTGCCGGTGACGGGCGTGAACGCGCCCCTGCCGGTTGGAGACGCCGTCTTCGTGGTGTCCAAGTCGGGTCAGCTGATCACGGCCAACCGTGACACGGGCCAGATCTACTGGACGCGCGAGCTGAACGAGGGCCGCGAGCGCCGCGAGGGCGGTTTCCTGACCTTCGGCCGTCGCACCCTCCGCCCGCAATGGTCGGGACCGCTGCTGGCCTCCAACCGTCTGGTGATGGTCAATTCGTTCGGCGAGGCCGTCGCCTTCGATCCGAAGACCGGCGCGGCGCAGACGACGCTGAAGCTGGGCGCGCCCGCCTATATCGCACCCGCCGCCTATAATGGCGCGCTCTATGTGCTGACCGACAACGGCCAACTGATCTGCATCCGCTGATTTTCAGCCCAAACTAAGCTAGAAGGCCGACATGGCTCTGAAGGTCGCCATCGTCGGCCGCCCCAATGTGGGCAAATCGACACTGTTCAACCGCCTCGTCGGCAAGCGCCTGGCGCTCGTCGACGATCGCCCCGGCGTGACCCGCGACCGGCGATACGCCGATGGCAACATCGGCGATATGGACCTGACGCTGATCGACACGGCGGGATACGAGGACGTCACCGACGACAGCCTGGAAGCCCGCATGCGCGAGCAGACCGAGGCCGCGCTGGACGACGCCGAACTGGTCATGTTCATGATGGACGCCCGCGAGGGCGTGACGTCGTTGGACCGGATCTTCGCCGAGCGCCTGCGTCGGGTGCACAAGCCGATCATCCTCTTGGCCAACAAATCCGAGAGCCGCGAAAGCGGCGGCGGCGTCGGCGAGGCGCACGCCCTGGGATTCGGCGAGCCCGTCGCCATCTCGGCCGAGCACGGCGAGGGAATGGCCGATCTGTACGCCGCCATCGTCGCGGCCTCGCAGGACATCTTCGTCGAGGAGATCGACGAGCCGGACAAGCCGATCCGCATCGCCGTCATCGGCCGTCCGAATGCGGGCAAGTCCACCCTGATCAACCGCCTGATCGGCGACGACCGGCTGCTGACCGGGCCGGAAGCGGGCATCACGCGCGACTCCATCTCCGTCGATTGGCAGTTCGAGGGCAAGAACATCCGCCTGGTCGATACGGCCGGGATGCGTCGTAAGGCGCGGGTGCAGGAGAAGCTGGAAAAGCTGTCGGTCGCCGACACCATCCGGGCCATCACCTTCGCCGAAGTCGTCATCCTGATGATGGACAAGGACGACGCCTTCGACACCCAGGACCTGCAGCTGGCCGATCTGGTCGAGCGCGAGGGCCGCGCCCTGGTCTATGTCGCGTCGAAGTGGGACCTGGAGGACGAGCCCCAGTCCCGCATGGCCAAGCTGAAGGGCATGGCCGAGGACAAGCTGCCGCAGCTGAAGGGTTCGCCCTTCGTGGCCCTGTCGTCGCACAGCGGACGCGGCGTCGAACGGCTGATGCCGGCGGTGCTTCAGGCCTATGACACCTGGTCCGTCAAGGTGAAGACCAAGGACCTGAACACCTGGCTGTCCATGGCGACCCAGCGGCACCCGCCCCCCGCCGTGGACGGCAAGCGGATCAAGCCAAAATACATCGCCCAGACCAAGGCCCGCCCGCCGACCTTCGTGTTGATGGCCAACCGCGCCGAGTCGATGCCGGAGCATTACAAGCGCTATCTGGTCAACTCGATCCGCGAGAGCTTCGACCTGCCGGGCACGCCGATCCGCCTGAACGTCAAGTCCAGCGGGGTGAACCCCTATGCCGAGGGCGGCGCCAAGTCCGGGCCCGAACGCTACAAGGGCGACGCCAAGACCGCGCCGCGCCGCGTCAAGAAGGCCGAGAAGGAAGAGGCCCTGTCCAAACTGCCCGGCAAGGCGCTGGAGCAGAAGAAGACCCGCAAAGCCCAGCCCAAGATTCTGGGCGGGTTGAAGTCCAGCGCGTCGAAGAAGGCCGGTTCGTCCGTGGCGATCCAGAAGGGCGCGCGTGGCGGCGCCCGCCAGGTGTCGCGCTCGGGCCGGATCCGCACGGGCCAAAAGGGCGGCGCCAAGAAGTGACGGCGTGAGCAAGGCCGAGTGCGCGCTTCCCGCCCGGCCCACCTCGCGTTGGCTGATCCTGGACGGGCAGGGGCGGGTGCTGCTGTTCCACTTCGTGTTTTCCGAAGGACCGCTCGCCGGCACAGCCTTCTGGGCGACGCCCGGCGGCGGGTGCGAGGCCGGCGAAACCTATGAGGACGCCGCGCGCCGCGAACTGTTCGAAGAGACGGGCCTATTCGTCAACGATCCCGGCGATCAGGTCGCCCAGGTCCGCGTCAGCTTCCGTCTGCCCGATGGCCGGATGGCGGATGTGGATCAGAGATTCTTCCTGCTGCGTACCGAGGCGTTCGACCTGTCTTCCGCAGGCTGGACTGTGGAAGAACAGGGGGTTCTGGTCGATCACCGCTGGTGGAGCGTCGCCGACATCCGCGTTTCGGCCGAGACGATCTGGCCGGCGGAACTGGCGGATATCCTCGGTACGCTCTGAGGCTCAGTTCATCATCAGGCTTTGACGCATGCGGGCGGCGTCTCGGCCGGGCGGCAGGCCGAACTGGCGGGCGTATTCGCGACTGAACTGGGACGGGCTGTCATAGCCGACGGCGAAGCCGGTCTCGGCCGCGCCCTCAACGCCCGTCAACAGCCGGGCGCGGGCTTCGCGCAGCCGCAACTGCTTGTGGAACTGCAACGGGCTCATGGTCGTCACGGTGCGGAAATGCCGGTGGAACGTCGACAGGCTCATGCCGGCCATGTCCGCCAGAGTCTCTAGCCTGACCGGTTCGGCATAATGGGCGCGGAGCCAGTTGATGGCGCGATTGACGCCTGACAGGCGGCTTTCGGCCGAGCCGATCTGGCGCACGGTTGCGGCGTGCCGGCTGTGGAGCAGGCGCCAGATCAGCTCGCGTTCGATCATCGGCGTCATGACGGCGATCTCCTCGGGCCGGTCCAGAAGGCGCAGCAGGCGCGCCATGAGCTCGAGCAGGTCGTCCTCCAGCGGTGTGACATGGATGCCGGTCGGTGGCGGCTGGTCCGAGGGGGCGGGGACGTCGATCTCCAGCATCAGGCCGGCGATGGCGGCGGGGTCGAGGTCGAAGCTGAGGGCGCGATACGGCGCCTCGACGATGCTGCCGCACACTGGCAGTTCGGCGGACACCACCAGGCAATCGCCCGCGCGATAGGAATAGACGGTCTCGCCCAGGATCGTCTGTTTGGCGCCGCACACGACCAGGCAAAGCATCGGATCATAGGCGACGGGGACCACCCGCGTCTGCGCGTCGCTGCCATACAGGCGCAGACCGGGCACGGGCGATCGTGACAGATCAGGCGGCGCGTGACGCGCAACGATGTCGGTCATTTCGGGCAAGAGGCTCATGACGGCATTCAGCGCCGGTCACCGGCTATTCGCAAGCGGGCGAGAGCGGTTTGACAGGATCGTGCAAGCCTTCGCCCGGATCGCCCTAACGCCGTCGACCTGAAACCGCGTCTTCTGCGTCCGGTCAGGCAGAGGAGATTTTCCATGACAACAACCCCACAAAAGACCTGGCTCATCACCGGTGCGGCGCGTGGTCTGGGCGCCGGGATCGCACGCGCGGCGCTGGACGCGGGCGACCGCGTCGTCGTCGCAGGTCGAAACCGCGACGCCCTGATCAAGGCCTTCGGACCGGATAGCGACGCGGTGCTGAGCCTGACGTTGGATGTCACCGACACGGCCGCCATCGCCGCCGCCGTCGAGGCGGTCATGGCGCGCTTCGGCCGCCTCGACGTTCTGGTGAACAACGCCGGCTATGGCCACCTCGGCATCTTCGAAGAGACCAACGCCCAGGATGCGCGCACCCAGTTCGACACCAATGTCTTTGGTCTGTTCGACATGACGCGCGCAGTGCTGCCGATCATGCGGGCGCAGAGATCGGGCCATGTCTTCAACATCTCGTCCATCGGCGGTTTGATGGGCGGTGAGAGCGGCGCGATCTATTGCGCGTCCAAGTTCGCGGTCGAAGGCTTCAGCGAATCCGTCGCGCAAGAGGTGCGTCCGTTCGGCGTGCGCCTGACCATCGTCGAGCCGGGTTTCTTCCGCACCGACTTCCTAGACGCCTCGTCGATCCGATACGGCGACAACCCCATTGCCGACTATGCCGAAGCATCGCGCGCCATCCGCGCCTTCTATGACGCGCGCAGCCATAATCAGGCGGGCGATCCCGCGAAGCTGGGTCAGGCCCTGGTCATCTTGGCGAATGCGGAAAACCCGCCGGTGCGATGGTCTGCGGGCACGGACGCTATCGGCGTGGTCGAGATGAAGGCGGACAGCCTGAAGGCCGAACTCGAGGCCTGGCGTGATCTTTCAGCCTCAACCGACGGCGATTTCACCTTCCGCGAAGAGACAAGGCAAGGCGGCACCTGGGGCTGATGCCATCCTAGACCAGCGCTTCCGTCGTCGGTCCGGCCGCCCAGTCGCGGAAGCGGATCGTCAACGGGGGCGTTACGTCGGGGCGAGCAAGATCGACCACCATGGGACCGATTTCCGAGGGGTGGGGCAGGACGGACGGGTCTTCGCCCGGATAGGCCTGGGCGCGCATGGCGGTGCGCATGCGGCCGGGATCAACGATGCTGACGCGGACGGGCGTGCTCTCGATCTCGTCGGCCCAGGCCTTCACCAAGGCCTCGGCGCCCGCCTTGGTCGCGGCGTACATACCCCAGAAGGCCCTGGGCGCGCTGGCGACGCTGGTGGTGAAGTGGATGGCGCGGCCGGCGTCGGAGGCGCGCAACAGAGGCTCGAGCGAGCGGATCAGACGATAGACGGCGGTAAAGTTGGTCTTTTCGACCTTGGCGAACTCGCGCGGGTCGGCGTGCGACACCGGCGTCAGGCCCGAAGGGCCCATGGTGGCGGCGCAGTGGACCCAGATGTCCAGCTTCTTGAACCGTTCGAAGATGGCGCCGCCCAGCCGGTCGATGGCCCCGCCGTCCACAAGATCGAACGGGATCAGGGTCGCATGGCACCCGGTGGCGGCGAAGATGGCGTCGTCCAGCTCTTCTAGACCGCCCTGGGTGCGCGCCGTCGCAATGACGTGGGCGCCGGCCTTGGCCAGGGCCAGGGCGCTCTCATAACCGATGCCGCGCGAGGCGCCGACGACGAGGGCGATACGGTCGTTCAGGGGCAAGGCGTCGGTCATGGCCGGGTGGTAAGTGTGGCAGGGCGACGGGTCAATGTGTTACATTGCACGACAACTAAGCGAGGTGGTCATGGCGAAGTCGGCAACGCTTACCCTTCGGGTCAGCCAAGAACTGAAGGAGAAGCTCGGCCGCTATGCCGAGCAGACGCAGCGTTCGCCCTCGGCGGTCGCTGAACGCGGGCTCGAAGCTTTCCTGGATCGTGAAATGGAGATGCAGATCGCCATCGATGCAGCGCTCGACGATTTCGAACATGGTCGGGTCGTGCCGCACGAAGAGGCCATGCGTCAGATCCAGGCCACGATCGACAAGCATCGGAAGACCGTTTGAGGCACGTCGAGTGGTCGCAGGTCGCCTTGGCGCAGTACCATTCTGCTATCGACTATCTCGCGGAACGTAATGCCGATGCGGCGCAGGATGTGGCGGATCGCATCCGAGACACGATCAACGCCTTGGCGCGTCGACCGATCGGGCGTCCGGGAGAGCGGTCAGGCACCTATGAAAAGGCGGTGCTGCGCACGTCCTACATCATCATCTACAGTCTTGTGGGCGGTGCGAACGACAGCCTGCGTGTCTTGCGGGTCTACCACGCCGCCCAGAACTGGACCGATTGGTCGCCGACGCCTGACGAGGAGGTCTAGGCTTGCGCGTTTCAGGCGCTGACCAGCAAGGACAGCTGTTTGGCGCCGAATTCGCGTCCGCCTTCCTCGATCTCCCGATCCAAGAGGCGGGTGGGATAGTCGCCGGTGAAATAGTGGTCGGTGAACTGCGGGGCGGCGGCGTTGCGGCCGGTCTCTCCCATCGCGCGATACAGCCCGTCGATGGACAGGAAGCCCAGCGAATCGACCTCCAGCATGTCGCGCATTTCTTCCAGCGTCTTGTTGGCGGCCAGCAGCTGGGCGCGCTCGGGCATGTCGATGCCGTAGAAGTCGGGGAACAGGATTTGCGGGCTGGCCGAACGCAGGTGGACCTCAGTGGCGCCGGCGGCGCGGACGGCGCGAACCAGCTTCAACGAGGTCGTGCCGCGCACGATGGAATCGTCGATCAGGACGACGCGCTTGCCGGCCAGGGCCGACTTGTTGGGGCTGTGCTTCATGCGCACGCCCTTTTGACGGGCGCCCTGGCTGGGCTGGATGAAGGTGCGGCCCAGATAGTGGCTGCGGATGATGCCCATTTCGTAGGGGATGCCGCTTTCCTGGGCGTAGCCGAGGGCGGCCGGAACGCCGGAATCGGGCACCGGCACGACGATGTCGGCCTCGACGCCCAGTTCGCGGGCGAGGCCACGCCCCATTTCCTTGCGGACCTCATAGACGGAGCGGCCGTTCACCACCGAATCCGGGCGGGAGAAATAGACGTATTCGAACAGGCACGGACGCGCCGCGCGGGCGGGGAAGGGCTTAAGCGAGCGCAGGCCGCTGTCGTCGATGACGACGATCTCGCCGTGTTCGACATCGCGAACGAAGGTGGCGCCCATCATGTCCAAGGCGCAGGTTTCGGAGGCCAGAACCCAACCGTCGCCCAACTGGCCCAGGACCAGCGGACGAATGCCCAGCGGGTCGCGGGCGCCGATCATCTTGGTGCGAGTCTGGGCCACCAGGGCGTAGCCGCCCTCGATCCGGGCCAGGGCGTCGGTGAAGCGATCGACGATCTTGGCTTTGCGGCTGCGCGCGATCAGGTGGAGGATGACTTCGGAATCCGAGGTCGACTGGAAGATGGCGCCCTCGCTGACCAGCTGGGCATGCAGGAATTTGAAGTTGGTCAGGTTGCCGTTATGGGCGATGGCGATGCCGCCCTGGTCCAGATCGGCGAACATCGGCTGGATGTTGCGCAGGAAGCTGCCGCCGGCGGTGGAGTAGCGGGTGTGGCCCACGGCCGCGCGGCCGGGCATCCGCGTCATCAGGTCGGCACCGCCGAAGGCCTCGCCCACCAGGCCCTGATGGCGTTCGGTGTAGAAGCGCTCGTCCTTGACGCTGGCGATGCCGCAGGCTTCCTGGCCGCGATGCTGAAGGGCGTGAAGGCCCAAGGCGACGACGGATGAACCTTCGTCCTCGTCCGCGCCCCAGACGCCGCAGACGCCGCATTCCAGACGGAGCTGGTCATCCTCCGGCTCGCGCCAGTGCTCGCGGTGAACGACGGGATCGGCGATATGGTGGCGCATCGTGGGGCTCCGATGACCGGGGAGAACTTAACGGGCGGCTTCGCGCGGCGAGTTAGGCTGTGATTGCGTCGGGGGCAAGGCTTCGTCGTCCGAAAACCCCCGGCGTACGGACGAATCCACGACGGGCGTGATGGCGTCGGCGCCGCGCCCGATGCTGGGCAGGACGATCTGGATCATCCGCGCGCCCATGGCGCTGACTGGATAGAGGGCCGCATTCGCGAGCCAGAGCGGGGTGCGCTCGCCCGGCAGAGCCGCGACGATGACCAGATGCACCGCGCCGATCAGGACCAGCGCGCGGACGCCGCCGATGAAAAGGCCGAAGATGCGGTCGATGACGCCGAGGTGCGGATGATCCTTGGCGCTCTTGGACATCATCGAGCCGACCAGGCGCAGACCGAAATAGACGACGAAGAAGGTCAGGACGGCGGCCAGGATCGACCCGGCCCACTCGGGATCGACGAAGGCGCGCGTGACGCCGGCGGTCCAGGGCAGGGCGATCAGGGCGACCAGGGCCGCCAAGGTCGCGCTGAGCAGCGTAATGACCTCGCGCACCCCGCCGCGCACCCAGCCGGCGGCGACGGAAAACAGGATCACCACGATGGCGAAGACGTCGTATCCGGTCACGCGTGGGGGATCCTGCGGTTGCTACCAGGGTCTAATAGCGGTTCTGCGAGATTCGTTCGACCACATCCGTCAGGCGCGTGACGGATGTCACCTTCACCCCTTTGGTCTTGGCGGTCAAAGTCGGGCTCAGAACCTGATCGAAGCCCAGTTTTTGCGCTTCGCGCAGACGGGCCTCGGCGCGGCCGACGCTGCGGACCTCGCCCGACAGGCCGATTTCGCCGAAGACGACGCAGCCCTGGGGCAGGGACACGCCGGTCGCCGAGCTGATCAGCGCCGCCGCCGCCGCGAGGTCGGCCGCCGGTTCATTGATGCGCAGGCCCCCGGCGACATTCAGATAGACGTCCTGATCGCCGAAGCCGAAGCCGCAGCGGGCCTCCAGCACGGCCAGCACCATGGCCAGACGTCCCGTCTCCCAGCCGATCACGGCGCGGCGCGGAGTGCCATAGGCGGACTTGGACACCAGGGCCTGCATCTCGACCAGGACGGGGCGCGAGCCTTCGATCCCGGCGAAGACGGCGGCGCCCGGCGCGCGCCCCTTACCCTCGCCGAGGAACAGAGCGGAGGGATTGGCGACCTCGCGCAGACCGGCGTCGCCCATTTCGAACACGCCGATCTCGTCGGTGGCGCCGAAGCGGTTCTTGCCGGCACGCAGGATGCGGAACGGATAGCCGCGCTCGCCCTCGAAGGTCATGACGGCGTCGACAAGGTGTTCGACTACGCGAGGGCCGGCGACCTGGCCGTCCTTGGTGACGTGGCCGACAAGGACCACCGCGACGCCCTGCGACTTGGCCAGACGCACCATCTCGCCGGCGCAGGCCCGGACCTGGGTGATCGAGCCGGGGCCGCTTTCATGGACGTCGGACCACAGGGTCTGGATCGAATCGACGATGACGATGTCGAACTGTTCGCGCTTCAGCGTGCCCAGAATTTCACGCAGCGCCGTGGCGGCCGCCAGATTGACCGGCGCGTCCGCCAGGCCCATCCGTTTGGCGCGGGCGCGGATCTGCTCGACGGCTTCTTCGCCCGAGATGTAGGCCACGCGCGATCCGCGCAGCGCCGCCTTGGCCGCCACCTCCAGCAACAGGGTCGACTTGCCGACGCCCGGATCGCCGCTGAGCAGGATGGCCGAGCCGGGCACCACGCCACCGCCGCAGACACGGTCAAACTCGGCCACGCCCGTCGTGATGCGCGGCGGTTCGGGCGTGTCGGACTGAAGGGTTTCGAACTGAATGCCGCGCATGCGGGCCGAAGCCGCCGCCGACGGCTTGATCGCACCCGGCGGAGCCGAGCGGCTTTCCTCGCTCAAGGTGTTCCACTGACCGCAGGAGCCGCATTGGCCCGACCACTTGCTGTGGATCGAGCCGCAGGACTGACAGACGTAGAGGGCGGAATCGCGAGCCATGGGCTTCCTTAGCAGATCGAACGGTCGCGCCGGACATGGCCTCGGCTCACGACAGTTTCGGTCGCAGGCGCAACCTTTGCCATACTGAAGGATTGAGAATGTGTCGCACACCCTTGCTTCTTGAAGCGACGCAACGTCAACATCCGCCCATCTTCTCTCGCCGAGGCCTGTCATGACCGATCCGACGACCCACTCCCAACCCGCTGTCGATCCGGCCCTTGTCGCGCGGGTCAAGGGCATACTGCTGCAACCCAAGTCTGAATGGCTGAAGATCGACGGCGAGTTCGCCACGACCAAAAGCCTGTTCACCCGCTATGCGATGATCCTGGCGGCGATCGGCCCGGTCTGTTCACTGCTCGGCGGTCAGTTGATGCCGATCATGGGCGTGAAGCTGTCGATCGTCGGCGCAATCGTCGTGGCGCTCGTCAGCTACGGCATGTCCTTGCTGGGGGTCTTCCTCCTGGGACTGATCATCAATGCGCTGGCGCCGAACTTCGGCGGCACGGCCAACAAGGTTCAGGCCATGAAGCTGGCCGTCTATTCCTGGACCGCCGCCTGGCTGGCGGGCGTGTTCGGCCTGATCCCGATGCTGGGCATTCTGGCCATCCTGGGCCTGTACAGCTTCTATCTGCTGTTCGTCGGCCTGCCGATCCTGATGAAGGTGCCGGAAGACAAGAAGGTCGGCTATTTCATCGTGACGGTGATCGCCGGCGTCGTGATGTATTTCATCATCTCGGCGATCGTCGGAGCCATTTCGATGAGCTTCGTCGCCGCGTCGGTCGGCATGGCCGGGCTCGCGGGAATGGGCGCCGGCTACTGAGAATAGACGCGCGGTACGCGGGGGGTGATCGAGGTCAGCAGCTCGTAGCTGATGGTCCCCGCAGCGGCCGCGGCGTCGTCCAACAGGCGGTTCGGGCCGAATAGTTCGACCGGATCGCCGACCGCGACATCCAGGCCGGTGATGTCCACCGCGCAGACATCCATCGAGACCCGACCCAGCAGCGGACGGGTCTCGTTGGCGATCCAGACGACGCCCTCGAGGGAATATGATCGCAGCAATCCATCCGCATAGCCGGCGGCCACGGTCGCAACCTTGATCGGGCGTTCGGCGATATAGCCGCGCGAATAGCCGACGCTCTCGCCGGCGGGCACGCCGCGAACCTGGAGCACCTCGGCCGTCAGGGTCGCCACGGGTGCGATCCGGGGATCGGGCCGCCCCTCTGGGCCGCCGCCGTAAAGACAGATGCCCGGCCGCACCGTGTCGAAGGCGAAGTCCGGGCCCAGGAAACAGCCGCTGGAGTTGGCGAACGATCGGATCACGCCCGGATAGCGATCCAGAACGCTTGCGAAGGCGTCACGCTGGCGCCGGTTCATCGGATTGGCCGGTTCGTCGGCGCAGGCGAGGTGGGTCAGGACCAGGGCCAGGCCGTCGAAAGCGTCAGGCGCGTCCTCGGGCCGAATACCCAACCGGTTCATGCCGGTGTCGATCTGCAGGCCGCAGGTCCCGCCACCCGCCGCCCTCCAGGCCTGGATCTGCGCCGGATGGTTCAGCACGGGCCGCAAGTCCGACGCCTTCAGCATCGCCGCATCGTCGCCGTGGCAGCCGTCGAGCACATAGATCACAGGACCGTCGGCGCCCAAGGCCGCCCGCAGCCGCACGCCCTCCGCCGCCCGCGCCACGAAGAAGGTCCGCGCCCCCTCGGACATCAGCCGCGTCGCCACAGCTTGTGCGCCCAGTCCATAGCCATCCGCCTTGACCACCGGATGCACCGGCTGGCCGCTGACGGCCTCCAGCGTGTGATAGTTGCGCGCCAGGGCGTTCAGATCGACGGAGAGGACGGCGGGGGTCGATGCGGTCATGGCGTCCTTATGCGCCAACACCGCGCCGATGGAAGAGGCTACTCGTAGCTGACTTCCTCATAGCCATGCGCCAGGTTGCCGAAGCGGACGGTGTCGGCGTCGAAGGCTAGTTTGACGATGCCGATGGGGCCGTGGCGCTGCTTGCCGATGACGACCTCGGCCTGACCTTGCAGACGGTCCATGTCCTGCTGCCATTGCAGGTGTTCCTCGGTCCCCTCGCGCGGCTCGGCGCGGCCCAGGTAATAGCTCTCGCGATAGACGAACATCACGCAGTCGGCGTCCTGCTCGATCGAGCCGGATTCACGCAGGTCCGACAGTTGCGGGCGTTTGTCGTCGCGCTGTTCCACCTGACGCGACAGCTGCGACAGGGCGATGATCGGCACCGACAGTTCCTTGGCCAGGGCCTTCAGACCGCCGGTGATTTCGGACACTTCCTGAACGCGGTTCTTCTGGCCCCCGCTGTTGCCGGTCGTGACCAGTTGCAGATAGTCGACGATGATCAGGTCCAGCCCGTGTTCCATGCGCTTCAGGCGGCGCGCGCGGGCCGCCAGCTTGGAGATGGACAGGCCGCCGGTGGCGTCGATGTAGAGGGGGCTTTCGCCGATCTCGACCGCCGCGTCACGCAGCTTGCCGAAGTCCGTGGCGTCGATCTCGCCCTTGCGCAGCTTGTCCGACGATACGCCGGACGCATCGGCGAGAATACGCATCGCCAGCTGTTCGGCGCTCATTTCCAGCGAATAGAAGGCGACCACGCCGCCGTTGACCGTCTTGCGGCCCTCCGGTGTCGGCTCCCACTGATAGGCGCGCGCCACGTTGAAGGCCATGTTGGTCGCCAGGGCTGTCTTGCCCATCGACGGACGGCCGGCGAGGATCAACAGGTCGGACGGGTGCAGACCGCCCAGCTTACGATCCAGATCGTTCAGGCCGGTGGCGAGGCCGGCCAGCTTGCCTTCGCGCTGATAGGCTTCGGCCGCCATCTGAACGGCGCCGGACAAGGCGTTGGAGAAACTGACGAAACCGGATGAGGGCTTGCCGGTCTCGGCCAGCGAATACAGGGTCTGTTCGGCCTGTTCGATCTGCTCGTCAGCGGGCGTCTCCGGATTGGGTGCCTCCTTGATCATGTCGCCGCCGATGCGGATCAGGTCGCGGCGCAGGGCCAGGTCATAGACGACGCGGGCGTAGTCGGGGGCGTTGGCGGCGGGCGGCGCGCGATCGACCAGGTCGGCGAGATAGCGCAGGCCGCCGAACTCCTGGAACGCCGGGTCCTGCTTGAACCGCTCCATCAGGATGGTGGGCTCGGCCAGCAGCCCCTGGCGGATATGGTCCTCGATCGCGTCGAACAGCCGTTGATGGAATGGTTCGTAGAAGTGCGAGCCGCGCAGCCGGTCGTTCAGCCGCTCGAACACGGCGTTGTCGAACATCAGCGAGCCCAGCAGCGCCTGCTCGGCCTCCAGATTGTGCGGCATCGAACTGACACCGCCGGAGTCCAGCGGAGACGACGAGAAGGGCATGGGGGCGAAGGCGTTCATCGATTAACGCTTTAGCCCTCTCACGCCCCTGCGTCAGACGCGGACGCCGCCTGGACCGTGGACAGATCGCGCCGCCTTGGGGACGAACCGGAATTCCTCAATCGGCGCGCGTCAAGCGGCCGACACAAGACTGGTCAGCGCAAAGCTCCAGAAGACCCATTTCAACCCGACGGCTTGAATGCTCGCACGAAGCAGGGATCGACGCCGATCCAGCAGATACGCCGTCGTCACGACCATCCAGATCCAGGCCGACGTCGCTAAGCCGAGCCAGCCGTTGTCCCAATGGATGCCCACGATATAGGCGCCGCCGCCGAGCGCCAGGCCGGGCCAGACTGACTTGAAGAACCGCCGAGAAAGTTCCGTCGGGAGCAGCGTGAAGACGGCCGCCTCTACGGTCATCACGGCAAAACCAATCGCGGCCAGGACGAGCGGGGAAAGGCGATCCATTGCGTCAGGAACGACACCGTCGCCCGGAGCCAATAGGCCAAGCCCGATGACCCCGCAGATCAACAGCAGGCTGCCGCACGCGAATATCGCCACCGAGCGGCCGATGCCATTGGGTCGGACCATCGGTGGTCAGGCGCACGGATAGTCGTGCGCCATCCATTCGCGGAGGGCCTGTGTCACGCTGATATTGCGACGGCTCTGCGGAATAGCGTTGAAACGGCTCAGGATGGCGTTGGGCGAGACGCTGACCTTGTCGGGCATGCAGGTCGCAGGCTGACGGCCGGCCGCCTTGGCCTGGCTCTGTTCGGCGCGGACGGTGCGAACGGCGCCCCGGAACTCGGCCATCAGACGGCGGGTGTCCGAGCGCAGGAGAGCGGTGGGGTTCTGAGGAATGGCGTTGGCGGTGGTCAGGAATTCCTGAACCGTCATGGCGCTGGCGGCGCCGGCGAAAAGCGACAGCGCCAGGACGCCGGTTGCGATCAATCTGGTCTTCATCTGGTCCCCTCCAAAGCCCCCTCTGGCAGCGCTCAGATTGAACGGCGATATGTGTCGCAACTGGGGCGAAGCAGAACGGTCAAGCTGAAGGTTTCGTAATGCAAACAAGGAAAAGGGCGCTCCGAAGAGCGCCCCTGCCTGGCCGGCGATCAGCCCGACCTCACCACTTCAGGCTGAGGCGCGCAAAGCCGTAACGACCGTTGAAACCGAAGGGCGAATAGTAGGGGAAGCCCAGAACGCCGTTGGAGTTCAGCGACGCCGGGACGAAGTCCGGATATTCGTCGAACACATTGTCCACGCCGATCGCCACGCCCACGCGCTCGGTCAACTGGAACCGGCCTTCCAGATCCACGACCGTCTTGGCCCCGGTGCTATAGTCGTTCGCCGCCGTCGATCCAGGTTGCAGCACGTCGCCATAGTAGGTAGCGCGAACCGTGGCGCCCCACTTGTCTCGGCTCCAGTCCGCCGACGCCGAAACCTTGGTGTCGGGCGTGCCGTCTTCGATGGTCAGAATGCGTTGGCGCGCGAACAGGGTCGGGACCGGGTTCAGCACCGAGGACGACGTCGGCACGCGGTTGACCGACACATCGTTGAAGTTGGCCGCGACGGTGAAATCGAAATCGCCGAGCGTATCGGTCGGCAGGCGATAGCGTCCAACGATGTCCACGCCTTCGGTCGAGGTCGAGACGCCGTTCAGGAAGAAGCGCGCGGCCTGGACGCCTTGCGGATCCAGCAGGCCGGCGACCTGGCCCGAGAACGTCCGGTTGATCAGCTCTGACAGAACGATCTGATCGTCGATGTCGATCTTGTAGGCGTCGACGGTCAGGTCGAACCGGCCCAGTCGCACCACCGCGCCGACCGAATAGTTGGTCGAGGTCTCAGCCTTCAGCGGACGCGCGCCAAGAGCCGTCGCGACCGCGCTAGTGGCCGGGAAGGTGCCGGTTTCGACGACGGCGCCGTTCTGGATCACCGAGGCGGTGGAGGTGAAATACGACTGCTGCAATGACGGCGCGCGGAAGGCGGTCGAGACCGAACCGCGCAGGGCGAAGCTGGGGGTGAAGTCATAGCGGGCCGACAGCTTGCCCGTCTGTGTGTCGCCGAAGTCGGAATAGTCCTCGAACCGCACGGCGCCCTCGACGCGCAGCTTGTCGGTCAGGGGGATTTCAATGTCGGCATAGGCGGCGAAGTTGTCGCGATCGACATCGACGGCGTTCGAGGGCTGGAAGCCGACGAAGCCCTGGGCGCCGCCGGTCAGGGCGGTGTTGGCGCCCAACGGCCCGCGGTTGTAGCTCTCGGGCTGGCCGGCCTCGATCTTGTAGTTTTCCCAGCGCTGCTCCAGGCCCCAGGCGAAGTTCAGCGGGCCGCTGGACAGACCGACCTCGAACTCACGGCTGAAGTCGGCGCCCAGCACCAACTGGTCATAGATCAGGCTGCCGGAATCGAAGCTGGTCGGGGAAGCCGCGCCATAGGTCGAGTTCAGCGAATCCTCGGTGCGGAAGTCCAGGGCGTTGCGGCCATAGGTCAGGCTGATGTCCGTATTCCAGCCCGCCAGTTCGCCGCGCAGGCCGCCGGCTAGCGAGGCGTCCTTGGAGTTGATGGCGACCTTCGGCAGGAAGCCGTTCGGGTAGATCGAGGCGACATTGTTGACGTTGTCGGACAGGCGAGGGAAGGCGGCGCCTTCGCTGTCGCGGTCCTGATAGCCAGCCCAGCCATAGGCCTCCCAACCGTTGCCCAGGCCCTTGCCGGCGTTGGCGAAGACAGTCCACTGCTCCACATCCGGGTCGCCGAAGCGGGCGGTGATCGCTCCGTTCGCCGCCGCGCGGGGATCATAGTCCGAGCGATTGGTCGACTCGCGGTTCAGATACTCCGCCGACAGGGTCAGAAAGCCGTCGTCGCCCAGCGAGAACCCTTGCCAGGCCGAGGCCGTGACGGTGCCGCCGTCGGTCTCGTCGCGTTCGCCGCGCGCGGTCTTCACCGTGGTGAAATACTGGCCGTAGGTCACGCTGGCGCCGCCGCCGCTGGAGGCCTCCTTCAGGCGCAGGTTCACCACGCCGGCGATGGCGTCCGAGCCATACTGGGCCGAGGCGCCGTCACGCAGCACCTCCACCCGGTCCAGAGCGCCGGTCGGAATGGTGTTCAAGTCGACGGCGGCCGACCCGCGCCCCACCACGCCGTTGACGTTGACCAGGGCCGACGCATGGCGACGCGTGCCGTTGACCAGCACCAGCGTCTGGTCCGGCGACAGGCCGCGCAGGGTGATCGGGCGGATCGAGTCCGAGCCATCGTTGGCCGACGGCCGCTGGAAGGTCAGCGACGGCACGGCCTGGGCCAGGGCCGTGGCGAACTCCGTCGTGCCGCGCGTCTGCAACGCCTCGGACGTCACGACATCGACGGGCGCCAGGGTGTCGAGGCGCGACCGGTTCTGGACCCGCGTGCCGGTCACGACAATGTCGTCCACCTGCGCCGCTTCATCGGCGACGGGTTCGGCGCTTTGAGCAAAGGCCGGGGCGGCGCTCAGCAGTGCGAAGGTCGAGACGGTGGCGAGCAGTGCCGGTGCGGCGGCCCGTTGAGAAAGAGAGCGCATTGAGAGATTTCCTAAAGTCTGCTTTTGGCGCGAGCGCGCGTCGCCGCCGCTTACCGCGACGGGCTTTTTATGGTCGGCTTGGATTGGGTATGGTGTGCGGTCTCAGCCGCAACATCGCGCGACGACGCGCCGAACAGCCACTGGCCCTGACAATGTCATTATCACCATCTCCGACCGCAGGGCGGAGAGGCCCATCGGTCATGGCGATATCAGGGCAGAGATGCGGCGGGTCAATCGCGCGCCGCCGCCACGTTTTCTGTCTTGGGCCTATAGAAAATCTACGGATTCGTCAGCCGTGCATTTGGCGATCGCCTCCCGCGCACCAAAAAGGGCGCGTCCCTTGCGAGACACGCCCTTGATGTCGTTTGGGATCCGGTCGGATCAGGCTTCGTCGCCGAAGCCTTCTTGTTGACCGGCGCCGCCTTCGATCAGTTCCTGGGCCGATTGCTCGGCGGCCTGGCGCTCATCGTCGAACTGGCTGCGGATCACGTCCTCGCCCTTGGCTTGGCGCTCGGCCTCGTCCATCGAGCGGGCGATGTTGATCTTGACCGTGGCGCGGACCTCGGCGTGCAGGCGAACCGGCACTTCGTGGACGCCCAGGCTCTTGATCGCCGTGTTCAGGACGACCTGCGAGCGCTCGACCTTGCCGCCTTCGGCCTGGATGGCCTCGGCGACGTCGCGACCGGCGACCGAACCGTACAGGTGACCGGTTTCACCGGCCTGACGGATCATGACGTAGGTCTGGCCGTCGATCTTGTCGGCGACCTTCTGTGCGTCGGCCTTGTTCTTCTCGTTGCGCTGCTCGATGGCGGCGCGGTCGAGTTCGAACGCCTTCAGGTTGGCGGCGGTGGCCCGGCGGGCCTTGTCGCGCGGCAGAAGGAAGTTACGGGCGAAGCCGTCCTTGACGGACACGACGTCGCCGATGGCGCCGAGATTCTCGACGCGTTCAAGCAGAACGACCTTCATCTCACTTCACCACGTAAGGCAGGAGGGCCAGATAGCGAGCGCGCTTGATGGCCTTGGCCAGTTCACGCTGCTTCTTCTGGGAGACGGCGGTGATGCGCGAAGGCACGATCTTGCCGCGTTCGGAGACGTAACGCTGCAGCAGCTTGACGTCCTTGTAGTCGATCTTCGGCGCATTGGCGCCCGAGAACGGGCAGACCTTGCGGCGACGATAGAAGGGGCGGCGGCCGGCGGCGCCGGAGCCCGCCGGTGCGCCCGGGGTCGGGGCGGTGGTATCGGTCATGTTCCGGGTTCCTTATTCGGCGTCGGCGGCGTCGTCGCGCGGGGTGCGCTCGCGCTCACGCTCGCGTTCACGCTCGCGGCGGGCCAGCAGCGGCGACAGTTCCAGGTCGAGTTCCTCGACGCGGACGGTCAACCAGCGCAGCACGTCTTCGTTGATCGACAGCTGACGCTCGACTTCGGCCATGGCGGCCGGAGGGGCGTCGACGGCCAGCAGCGAATAGTGAGCCTTGCGGTTCTTCTTCACGCGGTAGGTCAGGTTGCGCAGACCCCAGTATTCGATCTTGGCGACCGAGCCGCCACCGGCGACGATCAGATCCTTGATGGTGTCATTCAGCGCTTCGGCCTGTTGCGCCGAGATATCCTGGCGCGTCATGACCGTGTGCTCGTAAAGAGCCATGCGGTAGTCTCCCTTGTGGGCGTCGGCGCGGAAACAACCGGGTAAGTCGGTCTCCACGATGGCTCCTGGCGCGGCGGCCGGACCGAACGTCCAACCCTTTGGTGCTCCGCGACAGGACCGAAGCCCTGGAAAGGCGGGGCCTATAGGCGAAAAGGGGCGAGGAAGCAAGGATGGCGGCAGACGCTTGTGGCGCCCCTCGACCCCGCCTAAACCAGCCCCATGCCGAAGCTGACGTCCGCGGTCGATCCGCAAAGCCAAAAATACAAGTCCCTACACGCGCACAACAGCGCCCTGGTCGCCGAGTTGCGCGACCATGTGGCCAAGGCCGCGCGCGGCGGGTCCGACAAGTCGCGCGAGCGTCACGTCGCTCGCGGTAAGCTGTTGCCGCGCGACCGCGTCGAGCGCCTGCTGGATCCCGGCTCGCCCTTCCTGGAGATCGGGCAACTGGCCGCGCACGACATGTATGACGGCGAGGCCCCGGCGGCGGGCGTCATCGCCGGGATCGGTCGGGTGTCGGGCCGCGAGGTCATGATCGTCTGCAACGATCCGACGGTGAAGGGCGGCGCCTATTTCCCCATGACGGTGAAGAAGCACCTGCGCGCCCAGGAGATTGCCGAGCAGAACCGCCTGCCGTGCGTCTATCTGGTCGATAGCGGCGGAGCCAATCTGCCGCACCAGGCCGAGGTGTTTCCCGACCGCGACCATTTCGGCCGCATCTTCTTCAACCAGGCCCGGATGAGCGCCAAGGGCATCGCCCAGATCGCCTGCGTCATGGGCCTGTCCACCGCCGGCGGGGCCTATGTGCCGGCCATGTCGGACGAGACGATCATCGTCAGGAACCAGGGCGCCATATTCCTGGCCGGGCCGCCGTTGGTGAAGGCGGCGACAGGCGAGGTCATCTCGGCGGAGGAGCTGGGCGGGGCGGAGACCCACGGTCGTCGCTCGGGCGTGGTCGATCATGTCGCCGAGAACGATGAGCACGCGCTGGAGATCGTGCGCTCCATCGTCGCCAACCTGAACACGACCAAGGCCGTCGAGATGGATGTGCGCGAACCGCGCGCGCCGGCCTTTGACGCAGAGGAGCTGTACGGCCTGATCCCGGAAGACGTCCGCGCCCCCTATGATGTGCGCGAGGTCATCGCCCGGCTGGTGGACGGGTCGGAGTTCGACGAGTTCAAGAGCCTGTACGGCTCGACCCTGGTGTGCGGGTTCGCGCGCATCTGGGGCTATCCGGTCGCCATCCTGGCCAACAACGGCGTCATCTTTTCCGAAAGCGCCCAGAAGGGCGCGCACTTTATCGAACTGGCCTGCAAGCGCAAGATTCCGCTGCTGTTCCTGCAGAACATCAGTGGCTTCATGGTCGGCGGCAAATATGAGGCGGGCGGCATCGCCAAGGACGGCGCCAAGCTGGTGACGGCCGTCGCCTCGGCCGAGGTGCCCAAGTTCACCGTCCTGATCGGCGGCAGTTTCGGCGCGGGGAACTATGGCATGTGCGGCCGGGCCTATTCGCCGCGCTTCCTGTTCACCTGGCCCAACAGCCGGATCGGGGTCATGGGCGGCGAGCAGGCCGCCAGTGTCTTGGCGACCGTGCACCGCGAAGCCGAGACCTGGAGCGCAGACGACGCCGAGGCCTTCAAGGCGCCGATCCGTCAGAAGTATGAGGACGAGGGCAATCCCTATTACGCCACCGCCCGCCTGTGGGACGACGGCGTCATCGACCCGGCCCAGACCCGCGATGTGCTGGGCCTGGCCATCAGCGCCAGCCTGAACGCCCCGATCCCGGAAACGACGTTCGGCCTGTTCAGGATGTGATTACGATGCGTAGAGCTATCGTTGGAAGAAGCCCTGATGGGATGGTCTTGGCGACTCTCTCAACCAATGAGCTGGATTTTGGACAGGCCGTCGACGATGTCGATCTGCTCAAAATGGGGCGGGATGAAATACTTCGACGTGGTTTGATCAAAGCGACGGATGGGGCAGTTACCTATTCTGTCCAAGAGATTGAGTGAGCGAAAATGACCGACAAACCGACCGAAGCCGACCTCAACGCCCTGGATGTCACCGACGCCGAGGCGGCCGAGATCAACAGTATCGCCCAACCGCTGGTGCCCGATGCCGCGCCGGACGCCGACGATGATCTGGTGCAGATCGATTCGACCACCGACGGCGTGGTCTTCGTGACCATCAACCGGCCGGCCAAGAAGAACGCCTTTGACGCCGCGACCATCGCGGCCCTGCATGAGGCGTTCGAAACGCTGCATGGCGCGGACCGGGTGCGGGCCGTCTTCATTCGGGGGGCGGGCGGCACCTTCAGCGCCGGGGCCGATCTGAACTGGATGCGCGACGCCGCCGGCTGGTCCGAGAGCGACAACCGCGACGACGCCATGGGCCTGGCGAAAATGCTGAAGGCTCTGCACGACATCCCCGCCCTGACGGTGGCGGTGGTCGAGGGCAACGCCATGGGCGGCGGAGCGGGCATCGTCGCCGCCTGCGACATGGCCGTCGCGGTCGAGGGCGCGCGCTTCGCCTTCTCCGAAGTCAAGCTGGGTCTGATCCCGGCGACCATCGCCCCCTATGTGATCGAGGCCGTCGGCGCGCGCCGCGCACGCCAGTTGTTCCTGACCGCCAACGCCTTCGACGCCGACTACGCCGCCCATGCCGGCCTGATCGACCTCGTGCTGCCCGAGGGATCGGTGGACGAGTTCATCTCGATGCTGAGCGACAGCCTGACCAACAATGCGCCGGGCGCGATGGGCGAGGCCAAACGTCTGGTCAACGACATCGCGCACCACAAGATCGACAACGGTCTGATGGATGAAACCGCCAAACGCATCGCCCGCGCCCGCGTGTCGGACGAAGGCCGCGAGGGCGTCGCCGCCTTCCTGGAAAAGCGCAAGGCCAGCTGGACGGTTTGAATGCGCTGATCGGCAGCCGGAAACGGCGGTCGACTTCAGGCGTAGTTGAAGCTGATCGAAATCCGGTCGGCCTTGGCCAGGTTGGTCGGCACCTCGTGCCGCAGCCAGCTTTCCCACATCAGCACCGTGCCTGCCTGAGGCTGCAGATAGACGAACGGCCGCTCGGCCTCGGTCGCGTCTTCCGTCACCGACGGGCGGGCCATCATGAAGGGCAGGCGGGGGTCTTCCAGCTTCAGCGATGAGGCGCCGTCAGGCACGTCGATATAGACGGTGCCCGACAGGAAGGCGTGCGGGTGGATGTGGCCCGTATGACCGCCCCCGGGCTTCAGGATGTTGACCCACAGATTGTCGAGGCGGGGTTTGCGCGCCAGGTCGAAGTTCAGCGCCTTGGCGTAGGCGACGGCGTGGCGATCCAGATGGCGCTTCAGCTCGGCGAACTCCGGGAAGCGTTGGGGCAGGTCGTTCAGTGATCCGTAGGAGGTGTAGCCGCGATAGGCGTTGGCCTTGCACCACCGGCGTCCGGCCTCGTCCTCCTCGGCCATCATCCGGATGACGTCGATCAGCTGGTCGTTGAAGTCGGGCCAGCCGCGGCCGGCGGCGAGGGAGGCTTCATAGACCTGGGTGACGAAGAGGGGGCGCAGGGACATGGAAGGGGCTTAACGCCTGCCGCGTCGCGTGAGAAGGGTCGTGCTCTGCCTCTCGCCTGATGCGCACGATCCGGCTAAGACCGCTTCATGTTCAAGTCCGTCCTTGTCGCCAATCGCGGCGAAATCGCCTGCCGTGTCTTCCGCACCGCCAAGCGGATGGGGATTCGCACCATCGCCGTCTATTCCGAGGCGGACGCCGACGCCCTGCATGTGCGCGAGGCCGACGAGGCGGTGCTGATCGGCCCGGCGGCGGCGCGCGAATCCTATCTGGACGGCGCCAAGGTGCTGGCGGCGGCCAAGGCGACGGGGGCCGAGGCCATCCACCCTGGATATGGATTCCTGAGCGAGAACGCCGACTTCGCCGAGGCCGTCGCGGCGGCGGGCCTGATCTGGATCGGGCCGGACCCGTCCTCGATTCGCGCCATGGGCCTGAAGGACGCGGCCAAGGCGCTGATGATCCAGGCCGGGGTGCCGGTGACGCCGGGCTATCAGGGCGCGGACCAGTCGGAGGAAACCCTGACGGCCGAGGCGGCCCGGATCGGCTATCCGGTGCTGATCAAGGCGGTCGCGGGCGGCGGCGGCAAGGGGATGAAACGGGTCGATGATCCGGCCGATTTCGCCGCCGGTCTGGCCAGCGCCAAGCGGGAAGGGGCTGCGGCCTTCGGCGACGACCGGGTTCTGATCGAACGCTACATCACCCGCCCCCGCCACATCGAGGTGCAGGTGTTCGGCGACAAGCACGGCGAGGTCGTCCACCTTTATGAGCGCGACTGTTCGCTGCAACGCCGCCACCAGAAGGTGATCGAAGAGGCGCCCGCGCCGGGCATGAGCGAGGCTGTGCGCGCCGCCGTCACCGGGGCTGCGATCAAGGCGGCCCGGGCGGTCAACTACGTCGGGGCCGGCACGATTGAGTTCATCGCCGACGCCTCGGACGGGCTGAAGGCGGACGGCGTCTGGTTCATGGAGATGAACACCCGGCTGCAGGTCGAGCATCCCGTGACCGAGAGCGTGACGGGCGTCGATCTGGTCGAATGGCAGTTCCGCGTCGCGGCGGGTGAGCGGATCCCCCTGAAGCAGGATCAGATCCAGCTGAACGGCTGGGCCATGGAGGCGCGGCTGTATGCCGAGGATCCGGCCAACGGCTTCCTGCCCTCCATCGGCAAGCTGGAGCATTTCGTCATGCCCGCCCAAGGACAGGGGGGCATCCGCGTCGATACCGGCGTGGAGCAGGGCGGCGAGGTCAGCCAGTTCTACGATCCGATGATCGCCAAGCTGATCGTGCATGAGGACACGCGCGAGGCGGCGGCTGCGCGGCTGGCCGAGGCGGCGGGCGAGGTCGAGGTCTGGCCAGTCAAGGCCAACGCCGGCTTCCTGAAACGCTGCCTGGAGCACCCACGCTTCGTCGCCGGCGACGTGGACACGGGCTTCATCGCGGCGGAGGAGGCGGCGTTGCAGCCGCAGCCGTCCGACGAAGCAACGCTGGCGGCCCTGACCCTGATTGCGGAAGCGGCGGCGGATGCGGTCGAGGCGCGTTCGGACCGGTTCAGCCCCTGGGGCGGCCAGCCGGGCCTGTCCTACGGCGTGCGCCTGAATGCGCCGTCGCAGACGACCGTCTGGGCCCACGTCGATGGTCAGGGCGTGTCCGCTGCGGTGACGCCGGTCGAAACGGGCTGGCGCGGTTCGCAGGGCGACCTGGCCCATGTCGGGTTCGACCAGGTTCAGGCCGGGGATCGCCTGTTCGGCTATCAGACGATCGACGACGGTTTCGTCCTGTTCGTCGATGGCGAGGCGCGTCGCGTCACGCCCTATCGCGCCGCTGTGGGCTCAGGCGCGGGCGCGGTGTCGGACGGTTCGCTGCGCGCGCCCATGCCTGGCAAGGTCGTCGCGACGCCGGTCAAGGCCGGCGACGCCGTCGCCAAGGGACAGCCGGTCGTGGTGCTGGAAGCCATGAAGATGGAACACGCCCTGACCGCGCCGTTCGACGGCGTGGTGGAAAGCGTCGCGTCTCTTGGCGATCAGGTCGTCGAGGCGGCCGTGCTCGCAGTGGTGAAGGCGAACTAAAGCCCCACGCCGCCGATAGGGCGGGTGAAGACGGTGTCGCCAAAGGTGGCTATCAGAGCCAAGGCGGGTCGCATGACGCCTGTCTCGCGGATGCTGGCCGACCAGGCGTCGTGCGTCGCCTTGCTCATCCACACCTCGGTGACCCACAGGGTGTCGGCGTCATTCGGATCGTGCGCCACCACGTAGCTGTGACAGCCTGGACGCCTCATGTTCGGGTCCATCAGGCACAGCCCAAGTTCGTCGCGACGACCAGGATGGGCCGACAGCCGGGTAATCAATCCGTACATACTGGTCTCTGGCTGCGCCGGGAGGGGAGAGCGCGCTACCATCCCTAGCGGGCTGTTCATTAAGAATCTGGCTAATGCGCCTGACTGGCACTACGTGGGCGCCATGCCGCTTCACATGATCAAGCTGGGCGTCGGGGTGCCGGACGTCGAATGGCTGGAGGCCCGCGCCGCCAAGGGCGGACCGCTCGTCGTCCACACGCGCATGACGCCGAAACGGGCGACCGAGATCGAGGACGGCGGCTCGCTTTATTGGGTGGTGAAGGGGACGATCGTCTGTCGCCAACCGGTGCTGGACATCACCACCTTGGGCGAGGGCAAGCAGAGCCGCTGTGAGATCACGCTCGAACCCAAGGTCATACGCACCGCGCCCATGGCCCGGCGTCCCTTCCAGGGCTGGCGCTACTTCGAGGCCAAGGATGCGCCGGTCGATCTGACCGACCTCGACGCCGGCGAGGCCCCGGAGGAACTGGTGCGTCAACTTCGTGAATTGGGCGCCTGGTAGGCCAAGCTCTCAAAGTTTTTGGGAGTTGACCCCGGCGGGTCGGCGTGGCCTGTGCCGCGTCCGATGATCGCGCTCAGCCCCCAGACCCGTACCGCCTTCCGCGACCTGCTGAACCTGGCATGGCCGGTGATTCTGGCGCGCATCGGCATCATGACCATGGGGCTGACCGACGCCATCGTGGTAGGCAATTATTCCAGCCAGGAACTGGCGTTCCATTCGTTGGCCTGGGCGCCGACGTCGATCGTGGTGACGACGGCGGTGGGCCTGATGCTGGGCGTCCAGGTGATGACGGCGCGGATGCTGGGCGAGGGGCGTCGGCACGCGGTCGGCTCGGTGCTGCGTCGCGGCCTGACCTATTCGTTGCAGATCGGCGTGGTGTCGATGATCGCCCTGATCGCCATCGGCCCGTGGGGGCTGGGCCAGCTGGGGCTGGAGGACGGTCTGGCGGAGCGCGCTGGGCCTGCCTTGGTGGTCTTCGCCCTGTCCATGCCCTTCTATCTGATCTCGGTGACGGGCCAGTTCTTCCTGGAGGCTCTGGGCCGGCCCAAGCCCGGCATGGTCGCCATGTGGGTGGCGAACGGGGTCAATCTGGCGCTGAACATCGTGCTGGTGCCGGACCTTCTGGGCTTCGGCTTCGACGGCGCCTTCGCCTCGGCCTGGGCGACGTTCGGGGCGCGGGCGGCGCTGGCGATCTTCCTGGTGATCTACATCCTGCGTCTGCCCGAGGCGCGGGCGCTGGGCATCTTCGACAAGCCCGAGCGCGATCCCGAGGCCGCGCGCGAACAGGTCAAGGTCGGCCTGGGCGCCGGGGCTTCCTATTTCATCGAGGTCGGGGCCTTTTCGGGCTTCACCTTCTTCGCCGGTCAGATCGGCACGGCCGAGACCGCGGCCTGGGCGGTGGTGCTGAACGTCTCGGCCATTGTCTTCATGCTGCCGATGGGGCTGTCGTCGGCGACGGCGGTGCTGGTGGGCCGCAGCTATGGCGCCGGCGACGGGCGAGGGGTGATGCGCGCCGGGCTGGTGGGGCTGGGCGTCGTGACGGCCCTGACATTGGTGGTCGCCCTGCTGGTCTGGCCCAGCGCCCATCTGATCGTCGGCGCCTATAATCGCGATCCGGCCCTGCTGGCCATCGCGGCGCCGGCCCTGGTGCTGGCGACGCTGTTCTTTGTGGCGGACGGCATTCAGGTCGTGGCGGCCCAGGCCAACCGCGCGGCAGGCGACGTCTGGTGGCCCACCATCATGCATTTCGCGGCCTACGGCGCGGTGATGATGCCGCTTGGCTGGGTGCTGGCGCACCAAATGGGCGTCAACGGCCTGGTCTGGGCGGTGGTGATCGCCAGCCTGGCGTCCTCGACCCTGCTGACCGGGCGTTTCATCCGTATTGCGCGCCGTCTGCCGCAAGGCGTTTGAGGAAACCGCGCCGCCGCTCTATATCCCTGCGCTTCCCCGAACACCTGGACGATCATGGCCCGCATCCTCATCACCTCGGCGCTGCCCTACATTAACGGCATCAAGCACCTGGGGAATCTGGCGGGCTCGATGTTGCCGGCCGACGTCTGGGCGCGGTTCAAGCGGGCCCAGGGTCATGAGGTCCTCTATATCTGCGCCACCGATGAGCACGGCACCCCGGCCGAGCTGGCCGCCGCCGCCGCCGGCCAGGACGTGCGGACCTATTGCGACGAGCAGCACGAGATCCAGAAGGCGGCGGGCCAAGCGTTCGGCCTCAGTTACGACTGGTTCGGCCGGTCGTCGAACCCGCAGAACCATCGCCTGACCCAGCATTTTGCTGCGCAACTGGAGAAGAACGGCCTGATCGAGGAACGGGTCGACCGGATGATCTATTCGATCGACGACGCCCGCTTCCTGCCCGACCGCTATGTCGAGGGCACCTGCCCGCACTGCGGCCATGTGGGGGCGCGCGGAGACCAGTGCGACAACTGCGGACGCCTGCTGGATCCGACCGACCTGATCGATCCCTATTCGTCGGTGTCGGGCTCCAAGAACCTGGAGGTGCGCGACACGCGTCACCTCTATCTGCTCCAGACCAAGATCGAGCCGGAAATCCGCGCCTGGGTCGATGGCAAGACCGGCTGGCAACAGCTGGCCAAGTCCATCGCCTACAAGCATCTGGACGAGGGGCTGATCGACCGGGGCATCACCCGCGACCTGGCTTGGGGCGTGCCGGTGACGAAGGACGGTTTCCCCCGCCCGGGCATGGAGGACAAGGTCTTCTACGTCTGGTTCGACGCCCCCATCGAATATATCGCCGCGACCGAGGAATGGGCCGAAGCGACGGGCGGGTCGTGGCGTGACTGGTGGCGTCTGGACGAGGGGGCTGAGGACGTTCGCTATGTCCAATTCATGGGCAAGGACAACGTGGCCTTCCACACCGTCAGCTTCCCCGCGACCATCATCGGCTCGGGCGAGCCGTGGAAGACGGTGGATCAGCTGAAGGCCTTCAACTGGCTGAATTGGTACGGGGGCAAGTTCTCCACCAGCCAGAAGCGCGGCGTTTTCATGGATCAGGCGCTGGAGCTGCTGCCGGCCGACTACTGGCGCTGGCGCTTGACGGCCTATGGGCCCGAGCACGCGGATTCGGCCTTCACCTGGGAGGATTTCCAGGCCTCGACCAACAAGGACCTGGCCGATGTGCTGGGCAATTTCGTCAACCGCATCGTCAAGTTCGCGGAATCTAAGTTCGACGGCGTGGTGCCCGAAGGCGGCGAGGCCGGACCGGTCGAAATCCAGCTGGAGGCCGACATCAAGGCCGCCGTCGCCGAGGCGACCGAACAGCTGGAGGCGATGGAGTTCAGAAAGGCCGCCGTCGCCATCCGCGCCGCCTGGGTGCTGGGCAACGAGTACCTACAGGTCGCGGCGCCCTGGACGGCGCTGAAGACCGATCGCGACCGCGCGGCGGTCGGGGTGCGGACAGGTCTGAATCTCGTCGCCCTGTTCGCGCGTCTGGCCGCGCCGATCCTGCCCTTCACCGCGCCCAAGATCGCGGCGTCGGTTGGGGTGGACGACCTGAGCTGGCCCGGCGCCGACGAGGATCTGCTGAACCGTCTGCCGGTCGGCGGCAAGGTCGAGGCTCAGGGCGTGTTGTTCGCCAAGATCGAGGACGCCCAGGTCGCGGAATGGTCCGAACGCTTCGGCGGCGCGGACGCCTGATCCGAAGGGGATAAGCGATGACGCCGACCCTGACGCCCCTGACCGACGAAGCGCGCGCCGCCATTCGCGAGCGACTGGCGCGCACGGGGCGGGCGCAGATCGACGGCGTCCTGGCCCCCACGGACGCGCAGGCGCTCTACGACGCGGCGACGCGCGTCGACTACAATGTCGTGACGCGACGCGGGACCGGACATGTCGATCTGCCCGCCGCCTGGCTGGCTTCTCTGACGCCGGATCAGAAACAGACGCTGGGTCAGGCGGTGCAGGTCTCGGCCCAGACCGACTTCCAGTATCTATACGACAATCACCCGATCTATGATCTGGTCCAGGCGGGGCAGGCCGCGCCGATATGGGCCGATCTGTTGGCCTTCCTGAACGGCCAGGCCTTCCTGGGCCTGATGCGGGACGTGACGGGCGAACCGCAGCTAGCCCTGGCCGATGCGCAACTGACCCGTTATCGCGCCGGCCATTTTCTGACCGAACATGACGATCACGCCGAGGGCAAGAATCGCTTCTTCGCCTATGTGCTGAATCTGACGCCGGCCTGGCGGATCGAGTGGGGCGGCCTGCTGGCCTTCCATGGCGCCGACGGCAATGTGGCGGAAGCCTTTACGCCGCGCTTCAACACCCTGAACCTGCTGAAGGTGCCGACGCCCCATTCGGTGACGCAGGTCGCCCTGTCGGCGGCGGCGGACCGGATTTCGGTCACCGGCTGGCTGCGCGGTCGCTGATCAGTCCTGTTCCGCGAATACGACCGGAAGCCCCGCCGCATTCCAGGCCTGGATGCCGCCGGTCAGGTTGAACAGCGGCTGGCCGTCAGGGCCCGTCGGGCCGACGAAGGCGCAGACCTGGTGGCTGCGGCCGCCCTTCAGGCATTGAACGATGATCTTCTTGTCGGCCGGAAGGTCCAGCGCCTCCCACGCGGCGGGCATCTGGCTGAGCGGGGCCAGGATCGCGCCGTCGATGCGGGCGGCGGCGAACTCGTCCGGCTCGCGCACATCGATCAGCACCGCGTCGCCGGCCTGCAGCCAGGCGGCGGCTTCTTCGACGGTGACCGTGGCGACGGTCATGGCGCGACCGTTGGTTCGGCGGGCGCCGGCGTCGGGCTGTCCTCGGTGCGCTTCTGGCCCAGGTGTTTGGCCGCTTCCTCGGGACTGATCTCAAGGAAGGCGGGGGCGGAGGCGTTGAACTCTTCCATATGGCCGGTGCGGACCACAACCTGACGGGCGCCGTCCCAGATCATGTGCAGGGCGACATAAAGAACGACGACCAGACCGATATAGCCGATCCAGCTGAAGCGGTGCAGCAGCTTGGCGATATAGGTGGCGGCGACGCCCATCAGGGCGATCGACAGCACCAGGCCGAAGACCATGATCCAGGGGTGTTCGTGCGCAGCGCCGGCGACGGCCAGCACATTGTCCAGCGACATGGTGATGTCGGCGACCATGATCTGAATCAGGGCGGCGCCGAAGCTCTTGCGCTTGACGCCCAGCTCCTCGGGCGAGGGGCCCGTGCCGTGCTCGATGCTCATGGCCAGCTGAAGCTCGGCCTCCGCCTCGGCCTGATCGTGCGTCGCCTGCTCTCGCAGCTCGCGCCACATCTTCCAGCACACCCACAGCAGCAGCAGACCGCCGGCCAGCAGCAGGCCCACCAGGGCCAGAAGCTGAACGGTGATCAGGGCGAAACCGATTCGCATGACGACAGCGGCGGCCAAGCCGATCAGGATGGCCTTCTTGCGCTGGTCCTGGGGCAGGGCGGCGGCGGCTAGGCCCACGGCGACGGCGTTGTCGCCGGCCAGGACCAGATCCATCAGCAGGACCTGGCCCAGGGCCGCAGTCTGGCTGGCGAGTTCGGGAGACGAGAGGAATTCCATTTCCGCTCCTTAGCCTCGGTGCGGCGTTCTGTCAGCCGCGTTGCGCGCGCGCCGCTTCATAAAGCGCGACCGCCGCCGCATTGGACACGTTCAGGCTCTCGAATCCCCCCGGCATGGGGATCTTGGCCATGACGTCGCAGTGTTCGGCCACCAGGCGGCGGATGCCGTCGCCCTCCGATCCCATCACCAGGACGGTCGGCTGCGAATCAAGCGCCTCTTCCAGCGTCTGTTCGCCCGTTCCGTCCAGGCCGACCGCGCGCCAGCCCAGATCAGCCAGCCGCTCCAGCGCCCGCGACAGGTTCGTCACACGGGCGTGGGGCAGGCGTTCGGTGGCGCCGACGGCCGCCTTGGCCAGAGCGCCGGCGAGGGCCGGAGCGTGACGGTCCTGAACGATGATTCCCCGCGCGCCGAAGGCCAGGGCCGATCGGAAGATGGCGCCGACGTTCTGGGGGTCGGTCAGCTGGTCCAGCATGACAATGACGCCGCGAGCGGGATCGGCCAGGTCTTCCAGCGCCACGCCTTCCAGCGGCTGGACCTTGAACACCATGCCCTGATGCACGGCGCCGGCGGGCAGCATCCGGGTCAGGGCCTGATTGTCCACGACTTCGATCTTGTGGCCGTGGTTCAGCCGGCCGTCCTCGATCTCCTGCGCGCGGTCGGCGGTGACGATCAGTCTACCCGTTCCTCGACGCGAGGGATTCGCCAAGGCGGCCAGAACCGGATGGCGGCCCCACAGATAATTATCGGCATCGGACTTGCTCCGGTCGGCGGAACGGGGCGGCCGAGGCGCATCCTCGCGCGCGGAAAACCCTTGCGCAGCGGGCTTTTGCGCCTTGTCGCGCGGTCCTCCGGGCCGGTTTCCGAAGACCTGTTTTTTACCGCTTCTACGGTCGTTGCGTTCTGATTTCGACGACACTATAAGACGCCCTCCGATTTGGAGCCCCAAGGGCTTTCGGGTCTGGGCGCCCCCTCTATCCTAGAGGAGGCGACAAGCCGAAGGCTTTTGTTTCGTCCCGCTTCTTTATGGGCGGAAACGAGGGGTCCGACGGTTCGACAAGGCGCGCTGGGGGAATGTCCCGAGCG
This sequence comes from Brevundimonas vesicularis, assembly GCF_900445985.1. Taxonomy (GTDB): domain Bacteria; phylum Pseudomonadota; class Alphaproteobacteria; order Caulobacterales; family Caulobacteraceae; genus Brevundimonas; species Brevundimonas vesicularis_D. The sequence continues at coordinate 1,322,928 of NZ_UAQP01000005.1, read as the reverse complement.
GCAAAGGGGGGGGACTGTAAATCCCCTGCGTAAGCTTCGAAGGTTCGAGTCCTTCTTCCCCCACCACGCGCCTTGACGGATACGACGGATCAGGACGACGGAGAGGAACCGGCTGCGGCGTTCCGAAAGAACTTCCGCAGTCTCCGCGCGGGTATAGCACAATGGTAGTGCAGCAGCCTTCCAAGCTGAGGATGTCGGTTCGATCCCGTCTACCCGCTCCAGGTTTTTAAAAGATCAGCATCGCGCCCCTCCGCTGACGGACCCGGGCCATCAGGAGTTTGGCCATGGCCAAGGAAAAGTTCGAACGGACGAAGCCGCACTGCAACATCGGCACGATTGGTCACGTTGACCACGGCAAGACGACGTTGACGGCAGCGATCACGATGACGCTGGCGAAGGCCGGCGGCGCGAAGGCGATGAACTACGCCGACATCGACGCTGCGCCGGAAGAGAAGGCCCGCGGCATCACGATCAACACCGCGCACGTGGAATATGAGACGGCCAACCGTCACTACGCCCACGTCGACTGCCCCGGCCACGCCGACTATGTGAAGAACATGATCACCGGCGCCGCGCAGATGGACGGCGCGATCCTGGTGGTGTCGGCCGCTGACGGCCCGATGCCGCAGACCCGCGAGCACATCCTGCTGGCCCGTCAGGTCGGCGTGCCGGCCCTGGTGGTCTTCATGAACAAGGTCGACCTGGTCGACGACGAAGAGCTGCTCGAGCTGGTCGAGATGGAAGTGCGCGAGCTGCTGAGCAGCTACCAGTTCCCCGGCGACGACATTCCGATCACCAAGGGTTCGGCCAAGGCCGCGACCGACGGCGTGAACCCGGAAATCGGCGAACAGCGCGTTCTGGCCCTGATGGAAACCGTCGACGCCTACATCCCGCAGCCGGAGCGTCCGGTCGACCTGCCGTTCCTGATGCCGGTCGAAGACGTGTTCTCGATCTCGGGCCGCGGCACCGTGGTCACGGGCCGCGTCGAGAAGGGCATCATCAAGGTCGGTGAGGAAGTCGAGATCGTCGGCATCCGTCCTGTCCAGAAGACGACCTGCACGGGCGTGGAAATGTTCCGCAAGCTGCTGGACCAAGGTCAAGCGGGCGACAACGTCGGCGTGCTGCTGCGCGGCACCAAGCGTGAAGACGTCGAGCGCGGCCAGGTGCTGTGCAAGCCGGGCTCCATCACCCCGCACACCAAGTTCCTGGCCGAAGCCTACATCCTGACCAAGGAAGAAGGCGGTCGTCACACCCCGTTCTTCACGAACTATCGCCCGCAGTTCTACTTCCGCACGACGGACGTGACCGGCATCGTTCAGCTGAAGGAAGGCGTCGAGATGATCATGCCGGGCGACAACGCCGAGCTGAACGTCGAGCTGATCACCCCGATCGCGATGGACCAGGGCCTGCGCTTCGCCATCCGTGAAGGCGGCCGCACCGTCGGCGCCGGCGTCGTGGCCAAGATCATCGCCTAAGACGACATCCCTTTCGGCCTAACGCGCTCACGCGCTGCTTGAGGCCGGTTGGATACAGAGTCGCGTAACAGAGCGGCCCCCGGAGCCATCCGGGGGCCGTTTTGCTGTGGCTGAGCCACCGGCGCCCGCAACGAGCCGGACATTCAGGCGTTGAGATCGTCTGCCCAACAGCCAAGGTTCATGATGCGTCTGATCTCGTTGCTTGCGTGCCTTGGCGCCCTGTCGGCCTGCGCCACCCATCCCGGCAAGATCGATCAGGTCCGGTTCGCCAAGGACGCCGAGCCGATATTGGCGACGACTGAAGCCGGGATGGTGCGCGGCGTCGAGGGGGCGGGGACGCGCGCGTTTCTGGGCGTGCCATTCGCGGCGTCGCCGGTCGGCGATCTGCGCTGGCGTGCGCCGCAGCCGGTCCAGGCTTGGCAGGGCGTTCGGGATGCGACGCGGATTGGATCGGACTGCACCCAGGCGATTGGGCGTCGATCGATCCTGGGCGGCGGCGGCGGGATCGTCGTCGGGTCCGAGGACTGTCTGTATCTGAACATCTATGCGCCGGGCGGAGACGCGGCCGAGGCGCGGCCGGTGATGATCTATATTCCCGGCGGCGCCTTCACCGTGGGGGCGGGCGCCAACTACGACCCGTCGAAACTGGCGCGCGAGCAGGGGCGGGTGGTCGTGACGATGAACTATCGGCTCGGCGCGTTGGGCTGGCTGGCGCATCCGGGGTTTCAGGCGACCGGCGAAGGCTTCGGTGGCAACTTCGGCCTGATGGATCAGCAGGCGGCGCTGAAATGGGTGCATCGAAACATTGCAGCCTTCGGCGGCGATTCAGGCGACGTCACCCTGTTCGCCGAGAGCGCGGGCGCGTGGACGGCCTGTTACCTCATGTCGTCGCCGCAGTCGGAGGGGCTGTATCAACGGGTCATCATGCAGAGCGGCGGGTGCCTGGAGCCGTCGTCCCTGGTCAGGGCGCAGGATGCGGCCCAGTCGGGGCCGATGTTCGCCGAAAGGCTTGGCTGCACCAGCGAGGATCAGATCGCGTGCCTGAAGGCGCTGCCGGCCTGGCGGCTGTCGCGGGCGGCGTCATTGAGGGCGGGCATCAACGGGCCGGGATCGTGGGGACCGGTGCACACTGACGCCACTGTGCCGGAAAACCCGGCGGTCGCGATCCGCGAGGGGCGGTTCACGCGCGTGCCCGTCCTCGTCGGGACAAACCTTGATGAGGGGCGGCTGTTCGCCAACGAGGTGCAGGACATGGATCGCTATCAGAAGGAGACGATCTGGATGTATGGCGATCAGGGCGAGCGGGTGCTGGCGCGCTATCCGGTGGGTGAGGACGGGCCCGCCTACGCCATCGCTGCCAACTTCACGGACCAGAGGTTCGCCTGTCCGTCACAGGCTTTGCGACGTCTTCTGGCCCAGCATGTGCCGGTGTGGGGCTATGAGTTCGCCGATCGCGAGGCGCCGTTCGTCTTGCCCGACTGGATCGTCGGTCTGGACCTGGGCGCCTATCACGCCAGCGAACTGGCCTATGTGTTCGGCACGCGCTGGGTGTTTGCTGATCCCAAGCGGTTCAAGCCGGAGCAAAAGGCGCTGTCGGAGCGGATGCAAAGGCTGTGGGCGAGGTTCGGCAGTTCGGCCTTCGCCGCCGAATGGCCCCGCGTCGAGGGTGCGGGGCCGGTGCGGGTGTTCAAGCCGGAGGGCGATGTGATGGACGACGGCTTCTTCGAGCGCCACCACTGCGACTTCTGGGACGGGACGCCGTTCGGCGCCGTCCACTAGATAAAGCGGACGGTGACGCCCGGCTTGACCTTGTTGGCCAGCATCCAGGCGTCCCAGTTGGTCAGGCGCACACAGCCGTGCGAGGCCGTCTTGCCGACCAGATGCGGGTCCGGCGTGCCGTGGATGCCGTAGCTGGGCTTGTTCAGATCGATCCAGACGACGCCCACCGGATTGTTGGGGCCCGGTTTGACGACGACCTTCTTCTTGCCGTCGCCGTAGCTGAGTTTCGACGGGTCGTAGGTGTAGTCCGGGTTCCGCGCCACGCCGTTGACCTTGACCGTGCCGGTCGGCGTCGGGTTGTCGCCGCTGCCGATGGTGGCGGGGAAGTAGGCGATCAGCTTGCCGTCCGCGTCGAACGCCTTGACCGAGCCTTCGCTCTTGTCGACGTCGATGTGGTCCACGTCGGCAGGCAGGGGCGCGCTGTTGACGGCGGGGACAAGCAGGCCCTGGCCCACGCGGTTGAAGTCGGCGCCGGGGTTCATGGCGCGCAGCAAGGCCTCGGTGACGTGGAAGCGCTCGGCCAAGGCCTCGACGATATTGGCGTAGCCCATGTGGGCCGCCTGACCCTGAGCCTCCAACTCCGTTGGGACGACGCCGAGGTAGGGTCCGGCGATGTCCTGCTGGGTGATGGTGTAGGTGGTGGTCACCGCGCCCGGTCCGGCGGCGGCGCGCAGTCTTCCCATCACGTCGGCGTTCAGCTCGCCGTTCACCGTCATGCCGTTCGCTTCCTGGAACGCCGAGATCGCCTGACGCATGTTCGACCCCGCCAGGCCGTCGATCGCGCCGGGCGAGAACCGTGCGCGTTCCAGAAGAACCTGGGCGCGGATCAGGGCAGGCTGCGGCTGCTGCTGGGCGGCATTCGGGGTGGCCGGCTGGCCCTCTTGCGCGGCCGGCGGCGGCGCATAGGCGGTGTTTTCTATGGCATCTCGAGAGAGCGGGCCTGTCTGGCCCACTTGCGCGGCCTCGGCCGTCTGCGCCGCTGGGGCGGCTGTGTTCTCTTCCTTTGGCGAACAGGCGCCCAGAGCGAGAACAGCGAGTGCGGCTAGGTAGGCGGGACGATTCATAAGAGACTTTCGAGACGGTGAGTGTAGGCGGTCGGTTGTTCAGTTGGGTTCGCCGGTCGCGGGGTCGGTTTCGGTCTCGCCGGAGTTGGACGAGTCCTTTGAACCCTTGGGTTCGGTCGCGGGGCGCGGCGGCTGGCCTTCGGCGTCCGGCCGCAAGTTCTCGTTCTCGACGGCTTTGCTGTCAGGGCGTTGATCGGTCATGGTCTTCTCCTTGGGTCACTCAAACGCGCAAGGGCGACCGCGGCTCCGTCAACGCAAGTTCACCATGCCGGTAAACCCTGATGAAACGCGCAGAGGGTAGGGTGCGACGTGGAATGGACCTTGCTGCGCAAGGCCCCGAGAGGATGCGTATGGCCGGAATGCTGCAGGTCGAGATCATGGACGCGGCGGCGATGGATGCCGCCGCCGTCGCCCTGTGGCGTGCGTGGACCGCTGACAATCCTGATCTGGCCAGCCCCTATTTCCGCTGGGACTATGCCGAGATCGCCTCGCGGGTCTGCCCCGGCGCGGCGATCGCCGTGTTCCGGCGCGATGGCGAGATCGTGGGCTTCTTCCCGCATCAGCGACGCGGCGGAGCGGTGCAGCCGCTGGGCGCGCCGATGAACGACTATCACGGCGTGATCGCCCCGGCGGACGAGACGATCGCGCTGGAAGAGGTGGCGCGGCTGTTGAAAGCCAAGCGGCTGAACGTGCCCGGCTGGATCGGCGCGGGCGAAACGGGCCAGGCGCGCGAGACGGTGCAGGTGGCCATGCCCGAGGCGGGCTATGACGATTGGTACGCCGAGCGTCGCAAGACCTTCGGCAAATACTTCAAGGACAAGGAGCGGGCGCGCCGCAGTTTGGAGGCCGAACTGGGGCCGATCCGGGTGGAGCGGGGTCTAAGAGATCCGGCGCTGCTGGATCATCTGATCGCGCTGAAGGCGGCGCAGTATCGGCGCTCGGGCCTTCATGACATCTTCGCCTGCGGATGGACGCGGGATCTGCTGCACGCTCTGATGAGCGAGGCGCGAGAAGGCTTCGGCGCTTCGATGGCGGCCATGCATGCGGGCGACAAGCTGGTGGCGATCGAGTTCTCGCTGCACGCCGGGCGGCATTACCATTTCTGGTTCCCGGCCTATGAGCCAACGCTTGCGCGGTGCTCGCCGGGCATCCTGCTGAGCATGGACACGATGCGGCTGGCGGCGGCCGAGGGCTTCCGGGTGTTCGACTTCGGCTTCGAGGGCGAGACTTACAAGAAGTACTTCGTCAACGCGCGCCAGACGGTGCGCGAAGCCGTGGTGATGCAGCCGGGCGTGACCCGGGCGTTGGGCGACATCACGGTGGCGGCGCTGAACAGGGCGGGCGGACGCGGCGAGGCGGTGCGGGCGTCCCTGCGTCGGCGCTGGGCCACGATCGAAGCCTGCGAGGCGACGCCCGTCGGGCGGCTGAGGGGCGCGGCGGTCGCCGCACGATCGGCTGTCCAGAAGGCGGCCGCCAAGAAGAAGACGCCGGCGCGCGTCGCCCACGTTTGAGGACATCGGCATGACCCAACGCCGCACACGCTATCCGGGCCCGATCGCCGAGGCCAAGACCCACGCCCACACCCTGATCGAGCAAGGGTTCGCCGAGGACGCGGCGCTGGCCGCCGTGCTGGATCGCTATCCGGCCGAGCTGTTCGACATCAACCTGTATGACTACGACGAGGAGGGGCAGGTGTCCTTGCGCACCGGCGCGCGCGGGCGGCTGTCAGGTGAGGAGTTGCTGGAGGCGATCAAACAGGGTCGGCTGTGGGTCAATCTGCGCGGGGTCGAGACCGGCTGGCCCGAACTGTGGGCGGCGGCGATGAAGGATTTCGCCGCGATCCAGGCGACCTATCCGGGGATGCGGGCGGTGCGAAACGCGGGGCAGCTGATCCTGTCGTCGCCCAAGGCGCGGGTGCCCTATCATTTCGACGCGGCTGGGGTGGTGCTGTTCCACCTGCGCGGGCGCAAGCGTCTGTTCGTCTATCCGGGCGACGAGGGGCATCTGCCCGAGCGAAATATGGAACAGGTGGTCGCGCGTCAGACGACCGAGGAACTGCCTTACACGCTGGCGTTCGAACAGGACGCGCAGGTCATGGATCTGGAGCCAGGTCGCGCCCTGACCTGGCCGCTGTATGCGCCGCACCGCGTGGAGAATCTGGACCGCTTCTGCGTCAGCCTGTCGATGGATTTCCAGACCTGGCCGTCGCGGTTCCGCAACGGGGCGCTGTTCACCAATGCGGTGATCCGCAGCCGGGGTGGGCGGCCGCGCTTCACCGACGGCATGACCACGCCGGAGCTGGCGGCGCGCTGGGCTGCGTCGCTGGCGCTAAAGAAGGCGGGCGCGATGAAGAGCAAGATCGCCAACTTCGAGCGTGACTTCGAGCCGGAGATCGGCGCGGCGGACGGCGCGGGCGCGCTGAACGCCAGGTCATAGGCTCGGGGCGTTAATTCGAGTTCATGACCTCGAGTTAAAATGACTTGGGCGCGGGCGGCGCGCACCTTCTCCTCACATTCGGGAAGGGAACCGCTCATGAAAACCGCACTGATCGCCGCCGCCGCCGTCGCCACCCTGACCGGGTTTGTCGCGGCGCCCGCTTCGGCCGCCGAGGTCGAGATCCGCAACGCCGTCGCCCGTGTAGTGGTCATCGTCGAGGATCGTCAGGATATCGGGGTCGAGGTCACGCAAGGCCAGACTCGCTTGCCGGCCATCCAGGTTCGCCGCGACGGCAATGACGTGAAGATCGACGGCGGCCTGCGCCGTAACGGCATGTGGGGCGGCAACAGCGCCATTCGCGGCTGCAACTCCGGCCGCAGCGATGCGGGCCAGCCGGGGCAGGGCGCGACTGTCGAGGTACGCGACCTGGGCCGCATCCGCCTGGAAGACGCGCCTTTGATCGTCGTGCGCACGCCGCGCGTCGTGGATGTCAGCGCCAGCGGCGCGGTCTTCGGCTCGGTCGGACGCGGCGCGCGATCGGTCGAGTTGGACAATGGCGGCTGCGGCAACTGGAACGTGGCCAATGTGGATGGCGATTTGGAACTCGGCCTGGGGGGCTCGGGCGCGATCCGTGCGGGCACGTCTCGATCGCTGAACGCCAGCGTCGGCGGATCGGGCTCCATCTCGGCCGGAGCGACCGGAGCCCTGAAGGCGGCTGTCGGCGGATCGGGCAATGTCGAGGTGGCCAGCGCCGGCGGACGCAGCGAACTGTCCATCGGCGGCTCGGGCGGTGTGAACGTGCGGCAGGGCCGAATGGACAAGCTGTCGGTCGCCATCGGCGGTTCCGGCGATGTGCGCTACGGCGGCGCAACGCGCGACCTGGACGTGGCGATCGCCGGATCGGGCAGCGTTCGTGTCGCCTCGGCCACGGGATCGGTCTCTCGCTCCGTCGTCGGATCGGGAACCTTGCAGATCGGGCGGTAAGACCCGAGCGACGAGAAGGCCCCCGGTCGTGGAACCCCGGGGGTCTTTTCCGGCCAAACAAAAAGCCCCGGCGGATTGCTCCGCCGGGGCTCTTCGCATGGATCAGGTCCGAGACGCTTAGAAGACGCTCAGGACGCTGGAGATGGCCGAGACGCCCAGGTTGGCGCCGGCGCGGTCACGCGCTTGCAGACCGCCGCCGAACGAATAGCGCAGGCCGACCGACCAGGTGTCGACGTCCAGCGAATCGATGTCGGCGCGGGTGTAGGCGGCGCCCAGCGAGAACGGGGTGTTCTCGAACTCGTATTCGGCGCCCACGCCGTAGGTCCAGGCGTCGGTGTCGCCGCCCGAGAAGTCGACGTTGTTATAGGCGACGCCGGCGTTCAGGCGCAGGTTCGGCATGACGTAGAAGGCGGCGTCGGCGCCGACGGTCCAGATGTCGGCGTCCACGTTGTCGGCGGTCGTGTAGGCGACTTGGCCGGTCAGGGTGGCGTTCGACAGATACTTCTGCGCTTCGGCGCCGACGGTCCAGATCGGCTCGTTGCCGCTGCCGATGCCGTTGGCGGCGACGAAGGCGCCGGCGCGGACGTCGGAGGACCACATCTTGGTCAGGTGAGCGGCGGCGGCGCCGGTGACGTCTTCTTCGCCGAAGGCCTTGGTGTAGTCGATCGCGCCGTTCAGGGTCACGGTCCAGTCCTGGGCCGGCAGGGCGACCGAGCCGTCGACGGTCCAGACGTCGGCGTCGACGTCGTCGCCGGCGACTTCGATCGACGGGTTGGAATAGGTCACGCCGACCGAACCGATGGCGTCTTGGGCGAAGGCCGGGGCGGCGAACAGGGCGGCGGCGGCCGTGGCGAGGAGGATCGTCTTCATTTTTCTTTTGTCCTTAGCAGTCTGCACCCGGATGGGGGTCCGGGGAGGGGCGCTGCTATCAGGCTAAGACGAAGCGGAGCAATAAACCGACGTTCGATTGGCTTAGGGCGGCAAGGTTGTTGCGCAACAGCCACGCGTTGCGGCCAGAATGTGTCACGACTTGGCGATCTGTGGGGCAACTCGTTAATCGAGCGCCGCAGTCGCGCTCAGCCACTATAAAGAGAGTGTCCAGCGCCGCCGACGTCGCCGCCGAATGTGTCGTCGCGCATTGGAGAACTCTCGACGGAGACCGCGTCGAAATCCTGTGTCAGCCCGGGTTTGCGCGCTTGACGAAATCAGAATCGATAGGCATAAGCCACCACTCTTGTTGGACCGGCTGTGCAGTTCGCTGCAAACGCGGTTCGCAAGAACGACCTAAGTCACTGTTCTTTGCAGCTTCTTGGGATATCAACGGCCTTCGCGGGCAACTGCGTGGGCCGATCGTTTTTGCGGATTTGCGTTCCCTGAGGGCTTTTTGCCCGAAGGCCTTCGGTCTTTGAAATGGTTCACAGGGACGCGGTCCTCCGACCGCATTGGAAGTAAGCACCGATATGGATCAAAGCATCCGCATCAGGCTCAAGGCCTTTGATCACCGCGTCCTCGATTTTTCGACGCGCGAGATCGTTAATACCGCCAAGCGCACCGGCGCGACCGTTCGCGGTCCGATTCCGCTGCCGACCCTGATCGAGAAGTTCACCGTGAACCGCTCTCCGCACGTCGATAAGAAGTCGCGTGAGCAGTTTGAAATCCGCACGCACAAACGCGTGCTCGACATCGTCGACCCCACCCCGCAGACCGTGGACGCGCTCATGAAGCTCGACCTGTCCGCCGGCGTGGACGTCGAGATCAAGATTTAAAGTAGAAAGAGGCGGGATCCGATGCGCACGGGCGTGATCGCCAAGAAGCTGGGCATGACCCGCGTGTTCGCCGATGACGGCGCGCACGTACCGGTCACTGTGCTGCAGCTCGACGGCTGCCAAGTCGTCGGCCAACGTACCCAGGAGCGTGACGGCTACGTCGCTCTCCAGCTGGGCGCTGGCACGAAGAAGGCTAAGAACACCAACAAGGCTCAACGCGAGACCTTCGCCAAGGCGGAAGTCGAACCGAAAGCCTATGTGACCGAGTTCCGCGTCGATGCGGACGGTCTGCTGGACGTGGGCGCCGAGCTGTCGGCCGAACACTTCCTGGTGGGCCAGAAGGTCGACATCCAAGGCGAGACCATCGGTAAGGGCTTCGCCGGCGCCATGAAGCGCTGGAACTTCGGCGGCCTTCGCGCCACCCACGGCGTTTCGGTCTCGCACCGTTCGCACGGTTCGACGGGTAACCGTCAGGACCCGGGTCGCACGTTCCCCGGCAAGAAGATGGCCGGCCACTACGGCGCCGAAACCGTCACCACCCAGAACCTGACCGTCGTCCGCGTGGACGCCGAGCGTGGCCTGATCCTGATCAAGGGCGCTGTCCCCGGTCACGACGGCAGCTACGTCAAGGTTCGCGACGCCATCAAGAAGGCTCGCCCGGCCGACGCTCCGTTCCCCGGCGCGCTGAAGTCGAGCAAGTCTGCTGCTCAACCCGCCTCGACCCCGGCTGAAGAAGCCCCCGTCGAAGCGACCGAAGGCGGTGAAGCGTAATGAAACTCTCTGTCATCCAACTCGACGGCAAGGCTGCTGGCGACGTGGAACTGTCGGACGCCGTCTTCGGCATCTCCGACATCCGCGGCGACATCCTGGCCCGCACCGTCAACTGGCAACTGGCCAAGCGCCGCGCCGGTACGCACAAGGTTCAAACCCGAAACGAGAACTCTCGTACGGGTAAGAAGATGTACAAGCAAAAGGGCACCGGCGGCGCTCGTCACGGTTCGCGCCGTGCACCGCAGTTCGTCGGCGGTTCGCGCGCCTTCGGCCCGATCGTTCGCGATCACGGCTTCTCGCTGCCGAAGAAGATCCGCGCCCTGGCTCTGCGTCACGCCCTGTCCTCCAAGGCCAAGTCGGGCGACCTGATCGTGGTAGACACCGTCTCGGTCAAGGAAGCCAAGACCGCTTCGCTGCGCGAAACGCTCGGCAAGCTGGGCTGGACCAAGGCGCTCATCATCGCGGGTCCCGAAGTCGATACGAACTTCGGCCTGGCCGCACGCAACATCCCGCACATCGACGTGCTGCCGAACGCCGGCCTGAACGTCTATGACATCCTGCGGGCTGACAAGCTGGTGCTGACGAAGGCCGCCATCGAGGCCATCGAAGCCCGCTTCAGCGATAAGGAAGCCGCGTAATGGCCGCTCAACCTACCGCCAAACACTACGACACCATCCTGGCCCCGGTGATCACCGAAAAGGCCACGATCCTGTCCGAGCAGAACAAGGTCGTCTTCCGCGTCGCCGACACGGCTACCAAGGACGAGATCGCCGCTGCGGTCGAAAGCCTGTTCAAAGTCAACGTCCTGAAGGTCAACACCCTGGTTCAAAAGGGCAAGACCAAGCGCTTCCGGGGTATCCTGGGTCGCCGGGTCGACATCAAAAAAGCGATCGTGACGCTGGCTGACGGCCAGTCGATCGACGTCACCACGGGGCTCTGATCAGATGGCCTTGAAAACCTACAATCCGACTTCGCCGGGCCGTCGCGCCCTCGTGCTGGTCGACCGTTCGGAACTCCACAAGGGTCGTCCGGAAAAGTCGCTGACCGAAGGCCTGACCAAGTCGGGCGGACGCGGGCAGGGCGGTCGCATCGCGGTCCGCTTCCGCGGCGGCGGCGCCAAGACCCTGTACCGCAAGATCGACTTCAAGCGTCGCAAGTGGGACATGGTCGGCACGGTCGAGCGTCTGGAATACGACCCGAACCGCACGGCCTTCATCGCCCTGGTCACCTATGCCGACGGCGAGAAGACCTACATCATCGCGCCGCAACGCCTTAAGGCGGGCGACACGATCGTCGCGGGCGAAAAGACCGACGTGAAGCCGGGCAACGCCATGCCGCTTCGTTCGATGCCGGTGGGTACGATCATCCACAACATCGAAATGAAGCCGGGCAAGGGCGCCCAGCTGGCCCGTTCGGCCGGCGCCTACGCCCAGCTGGTCGGTCGCGATCAGGGCTACGCCCAGATCCGTCTCGGCTCGGGCGAACTGCGTATGGTCCTGGATGGCTGCATTGCCACGGTGGGCGCGGTTTCGAACCCCGACCACATGAACCAGAACCTGGGCAAGGCCGGTCGCAAGCGTCACATGGGCTGGCGTCCGCACGTTCGCGGCGTCGCCATGAACCCGATCGACCACCCGCATGGTGGTGGTGAAGGCCGGACCTCTGGTGGTCGTACCCCCGTCACGCCGTGGGGTAAGGACACCAAAGGCACTCGTACCCGCAAGAACAAGGCTACGGACAAGTACATCATCCGTACCCGCCACGTTAAGAAGGCTCGCTAAGAATGGCCCGCTCCTCCTGGAAAGGCCCGTTTGTCGACGGGTATCTGCTCAAGAAGGCCGACGCCGTTCAATCGTCGGGCCGCAAGGACGTGATCAAGACCTGGTCGCGCCGCTCCACCATCCTGCCGCAGTTCGTCGGTCTGACGTTCGGCGTCCATAACGGTCAGAAGCACGTGCCTGTGTCGGTCTCGGAAGAGATGGTCGGCATGAAGCTCGGCGAGTTCGCCCCGACCCGGAACTTCCCGGGTCACGCGGCGGACAAGAAGGCCAAAAGGAAGTAACCGATGGCCCAGACAAAAAACGAGCGTCGGGTCGCCCCGACCGAGGCCCGCGCCAAGCTGGTCAACGTGCGCATCAGCCCGCAAAAGCTGAACCTGGTCGCCGCTTCGATCCGCGGCATGCCGGTCCAGAAGGCGCTGAACGAGCTGGAATTCAGCCGTAAGCGCATCGCTGGCGACGTCCGCAAGGTCCTGTATTCGGCGATCTCGAACGCCGAGAACAACCACAACCTCGACATCGACAATCTGGTCGTCGCCGAGGCCTTCGTGGGCAAGAACCTGGTGATGAAGCGTTTCGCGAGCCGTGCTCGCGGTCGTTCGTCGCGCATCCTGAAACCGTTCAGCGAGATCACCATCGTGGTCCGTGAAGCCGGCGAGGCCGCCTGATGGGACAGAAAATCAATCCGGTCGGTCTGCGCCTCGGCGTGAACCGCACGTGGGACAGCCGCTGGTTCGCCGCCGGCGCCGACTATTCCCGCCTGCTGCACCAGGACCTAAAGCTGCGCCAGTGGCTGCGGGAACGCCTGGCCGCCGCCGGCGTGTCGCGCATCATCATCGAGCGCCCGCACAAGAAGTGCCGCATCACCATCTACGCCGCCCGTCCGGGCGTCGTGATCGGCAAGAAGGGCGCTGACATCGAGAAGCTCCGCAAGGACATCTCGGCGCGCACCGAGGGTGAAGTTCACCTGAACATCATCGAAGTCCGCAAGCCGGAAACCGATGCGCAGCTGATCGCCGAGAACATCGCGCAGCAGTTGGAGCGCCGCGTGGCCTTCCGTCGCGCCATGAAGCGTTCGATGCAGTCGGCCATGCGTCTGGGCGCCAAGGGCATTCGTATGAATGTCTCGGGTCGTCTGGGCGGCGCCGAAATCGCTCGTATGGAATGGTACCGCGAAGGTCGCGTGCCGCTTCACACGCTGCGCGCCGACATCGACTATGGTTTCTACGAAGCCAAGACGACCTACGGCATCATCGGCGTGAAGGTCTGGGTCTTTAAGGGTGAAGTGCTGGAGCACGATCCCATGGCGCAGGACAAGCGTTGGGCCCAGGAAGCTTCGGGTCCGTCCTCGAACGAAGGCCGCGAACGCGGCGGCCCCCGTGGCGACCGCGGTCCGCGTCGCGACCGGGGACGTGAGAACTAAGTCATGTTGCAACCGAAGAAGACCAAATACCGCAAGGCCTTCAAGGGCCGGATCCATGGCTCAGCCAAGGGCGGTTTCTCGCTGAACTTCGGGTCGTATGGCCTGAAGACGCTGGAGCCGGAACGCATCACCGCGCGTCAGATCGAAGCGGCTCGCCGCGCGATCACTCGCCAGATGAAGCGTCAGGGCCGCGTCTGGATCCGCGTCTTCCCCGACCTGCCCGTCACGGGCAAGCCGGCCGAAGTCCGGATGGGTAAGGGCAAGGGCGCCGTGGACCACTGGGCCGCGCGTTGCCACCCGGGCCGTATCCTGTTTGAAATCGACGGCGTGCCGGACGATGTCGCCCGCGAAGCACTCCGTCTCGGCGCCGCCAAGCTGCCGGTCCGCACCAAGGTCGTGACCCGTATCGACGCCGGCGTCGCGCATGTGGAGGCTGCCGCCTAATGACCAAGATCGCCGATCTGCGGTCGCAAACGACCGACCAACTGTCCGACGAGCTGCTGAAGCTCAAGAAGGAACAGTTCAACCTGCGCTTCCAGGCGGCCACCGGCCAAATGGAAAAGACTCACCGCGTTGGTGAAGTCCGCAAAGACATCGCTCGCATCTCGACGCTTCTGCGCGAGAAGCGTGCGGCCTCGTAAGGAAACGAATATGCCCAAGCGAATTCTTGAAGGCGTGGTCGTGTCCGACAAGGGCGAGAAGACTGTCGTTGTGAAGGTGGAGCGCACCCTGCTTCACCCGCTTCTGAAGAAGACCGTCCGGTCGTCCAAGAAGTACCACGCGCACGACGAAGCCAACGCGCTCAAGGTCGGCGACATCGCTCGCATCGTCGAGTGCGCCCCCAAGTCCAAACTGAAGCGCTGGGAAGTCCTTTCCAACGCCTCCGCCTCGTAATCAGAAGGATCTGATCTTATGATCCAGATGCAAACTAACCTGGAAGTGGCCGATAATTCGGGCGCCCGCCGGGTCATGTGCATCAAGGTGTTGGGCGGCTCCAAGCGCCGCTACGCCTCGATCGGCGACACAATCGTCGCCTCCGTGAAGGAAGCCATCCCGCGCGGCCGTGTGAAGAAGGGCGACGTCGTTCGCGCCATCGTCGTGCGCACCGCCAAGGACATCCAACGCAAGGACGGCTCGGTCATCCGCTTTGACAAGTCGGCCGCCGTCATCGTCAACAAGCAGAACGAGCCTGTCGGCACGCGGATCTTCGGCCCGGTTCCTCGCGAACTGCGCGCCAAGAACCACATGAAGATCATCTCGCTGGCTCCGGAGGTCCTGTAACATGGCCGCCAAGATCAAGAAGGGCGACCGCGTCGTCGTCCTCACCGGCAAGGACAAGGGCCGCACGGGCAACGTGCTGAAGGTCCTGCCCACCGAAAACCGCGTCCTCGTCGAAGGCGTCAACATGGTTCAGCGCCACACGCGCCCGAGCCAGGCTGACCCGCAGGGCGGCATCAAGAACAAGGAAGCCTCGCTTCACCTGTCGAACGTCGCGATCGCCGACGCCAACGGCAAGGCGACCCGCGTCGGCTTCAAGATCGATGGGGACAAGAAGGTCCGCATCGCCAAGACGACGGGAGACGTCATCTGATGGCTACCGAGAAGTACACCCCGCGCCTCAAGGACGAGTATCACGCTCGCATCCGCCAGGTGATGAAAGAAAAGTTCGGCTACACGAACGAAATGCAGGTGCCCAAGCTGGACAAGATCGTCCTGAACATGGGCATCGGCGAAGCCGTCGCAGACTCCAAGAAGGCGAACACCGCCCTCAAGGATCTGACCGCCATCGCCGGTCAGAAGGCCGTCGCCACCAAGGCCCGTAACTCCATCGCCGGCTTCAAGCTGCGCGAAGGCATGGTCATCGGCGGCAAGGTCACCCTGCGCGGCGACCAGATGTACGAGTTCCTGGACCGGTTCATCACGATCGCGCTGCCACGCGTGAAGGATTTCCGTGGTCTGAAGGGCACGTCCTTCGATGGTCGCGGCAACTACGCCACGGGTCTGAAGGAGCACATCGTGTTCCCGGAGATCAACTACGACCAGATCGATCAGATGTGGGGCATGGACATTGTCGTCTGCACCACGGCCAAGACCGATGAGGAAGCCAAGGCTCTCCTCACCGAGTTCAAGTTCCCGTTCGTGAAGAACTGAGCGGGAAGGGAAGAGCACAATGGCTAAGAAAAGCGCCGTAAACCGCAACGAAGCCGTCAAGGCCCTGGTTGCGAAGTATGCCGCGAAGCGGGCCGCCCTGAAGGCGACCGCCAACGACGAAAACCTGCCGCTGGAGGAGCGCTTCGAGGCGCGCCTGCAACTGGCCGCCCTGCCGCGCAACTCCGCGCCGAGCCGCATTCGCAACCGCTGCGAAGTGACGGGTCGTCCGCGGGCGTTCTACCGCAAGCTCAAGATGAGCCGGATTGCGCTGCGTGAACTGGGCAACCTGGGCCAGATTCCCGGCCTGACGAAGTCCAGCTGGTAAGGGGAGCGAACAGACATGATGATCAACGATCCCCTGAGCGACATGATCGCTCGCATCAAGAACGCGGCGACCCGCAAGCGTTCCAAGGTGCTGACCCCGGCCTCCCGTCTGCGCCAGCGCGTCCTCGACGTGCTGCAGGACGAGGGCTACATCCGCGGCTACAACCTGGTTCAGAACCCGGGTGAGTTTCCGCAGTTCGAGATCGAGCTGAAGTACTTCGACGGTCAGCCCGTCATCGCCGAGATCGCGCGCGTGTCCAAGCCGGGCCGCCGCGTCTATTCGGCGATCGGCGATCTGAAGCCCGTCAAGAACGGCCTCGGCATCTCGATCCTCTCGACTTCGAAGGGCGTCATGTCCGACGCTTCCGCCCGCGACGCTAACGTCGGCGGCGAAGTCCTCTGCAGGGTCTACTGATATGTCCCGTATTGGCAAGAAAACCATCGCCGTGCCGAAGGGCGTGACTGTCACGCTCGACGGCCAGAACATCACCGTCAAGGGACCCAAGGGCGAACGCGTCTGGACCGTCGCCGACGAGATCGAAGTCAAGCAGGAAGGCGACGAAGTGTCGCTGACCCCGCGTTCGGACACGCCTCGGGCTCGCGCGATGTGGGGTCTGTCGCGCACCCTGGTCGACAATATGGTCACGGGCGTCACCTCGGGCTTCGAGAAGTCGCTGGAGCTGGTCGGCGTGGGTTACCGCGCCGCGATGAAGGGCGACGCCCTGTCGCTGCAACTCGGCTTCTCGCATGAAGTCGACATCGCTCCGCCGTCGGGCGTCAGCTTCGCCGTGCCGAAGCAGACCGAGATCAAGATCTCGGGCGCTGACAAGCAAGCCGTCGGTCAGATCGCCGCGGTCATCCGCAAGCTGCGTCCGCCGGAGCCCTACAAGGGCAAGGGCGTCCGTTATGCGGGCGAGACCGTCCGTCGCAAGGAAGGCAAGAAGAAGTAAGTCATGGCTCTTTCTCTTCGACAACAAGCCAAGCGTCGCTCGGAGCGCACGCGTCGCCGCCTGAAGGCTGTCGCCAACGGTCGTCTGCGTCTGTCGGTCTACCGTTCGGACAAGAACATTTCGGCCCAGATCATCGACGACGCCCAGGGCGTGACCGTCGTGGCTGCCTCATCGCTGGAAGGCGGCAAAGGCAAGCGCGGTTCGGATACGGCTGCGGCCGCCGCGATCGGCAAGCTGATCGCCGAACGCGCCATCGAGAAGGGCGTCAAGGACGTCGTCTTCGACCGTGGCGAGTACATCTATCATGGACGGGTGAAGGCGCTGGCGGAAGCCGCGCGTGAAGCCGGCCTGAACTTCTAAGGGACGCGACAGATGGCGCAACAACCCCAACGCGGCGGCGGCGGCAACGATCGCAACCGTCGTGACAACCGCAACGGTCCCGCTGCTGATGGTCCGGATTCCGACATCGTCGAGAAGCTGGTTCACATCAACCGCGTCGCCGCCACCGTCAAAGGCGGCCGTCGCTTCAGCTTCGCAGCCCTGATGGTCGTCGGCGACGGCAAGGGTCGCGTCGGCTTCGGTCACGGCAAGGCGCGCGAAGTGCCGGAAGCCATCCGCAAGGCGACCGAAGAAGCCAAGAAGACGATGATCCGCGTTCCGCTGCGCGAGAACCGCACCCTGCACCACGACGGCAACGGCCGTTGGGGCGCCGGCAAGATCATGATGCGCGCCGCCCCTCCCGGGACCGGCGTCATCGCGGGCGGTCCGATGCGCGCCGTGCTCGAAACCCTCGGCGTCCAGGACGTCGTGGGCAAGTCGACCGGTTCGTCGAACCCCTACAACATGATCCGCGCGACGTTCGAAGCGCTGAAGGTCCAGTCCTCGCCCCGTCAAGTCGCGTCCAAGCGCGGCAAGAAGGTCGCGGATCTGATGGGCCGCCGCAACGACGGCGCCTCGGCGCCCGAAGCCGTGGAGTCCTAAGTCATGGCTGAGAAGAAAACCCTCACCGTCAAGCAGACCGGTTCGCCGATCCGCCGCAAGAACGACCAGCGCGCCACCTTGGTGGGCCTGGGTCTGAACCGCCTGGGTCGTGAATCGACCCTGGAAGACACGCCTTCGGTTCGCGGGATGATCGCCAAGGTCGCCCACTTGACCGAGATCGTCGAAAAGTAAGCCGTTTCGCCCTCTCCCGAACCCGGGAGAGGGCGTTTCTGCACTTGCGAATACACAGAGGGTCGCCTATCAGCGGCCCTTCATTTTTTCCAAGCCGAGTCCGGACGATCCGGGCGCTAGCACCCGAAAGGATCAGGCACATGAAACTGAACGAAATCCGCGACAACGAAGGCGCCCACAAGAAGCGCATGCGCGTCGGCCGTGGCCCCGGTTCGGGCAAGGGCAAGACCGCTGGTCGTGGCGTCAAGGGTCAGAAGTCGCGTTCGGGCGTCGCCATCGGCGGCTTCGAAGGCGGCCAAATGCCGCTGTACATGCGTATGCCCAAGCGCGGCTTCAACAACGCCAATGCTCTGAAGTTGGCTGAAGTGAACCTGTGGCGCCTGCAGGACGCCGTGGACGCCGGCAAGCTGGACGCCAAGTCCGAACTGAAGGGCGACGCCCTGGTCGCCGCCGGCGTGATCCGTCGCGTCAAGGACGGCGTGCGTCTGCTGGGCACCGGCGAGCTGAAGCAAGCGTTGAACCTGGTCGTCTGGTCGGCCACCGCCGGCGCCAAGAAGGCCGTCGAGGCCGCTGGCGGCTCGGTCGTCGAGCAACGCATCGAAGCGGAAGCCAAGGCCGCCGCGCGCGTCGAGAAGCGCAACGCCGCTAAGGGCAAGGCTCCGGCCGCCAAGGCGCCGCGCGGCGACGAGAACAAGATCTCGGCCCGCACCAAGCGCACCGCCGCCAAAGCCTAAGTCACGCGTCGTCGCGGCGATTGGGTCGTGACCTGATTACATCTGCGACGACGAAAGAACGGAAGCGGCCCTCGCATGAGGGCCGCTTTCCGCCTATCTGACGACTCAATCAGTCGTGGGGACGCATAATGGCTTCGGCCGCAGAACAACTCGCCGCCAATATGAACATGGGCTCGTTCGCGAAAGCGACCGAGCTGCATAAACGCCTGCTGTTCACGCTGGGCGCGCTTCTGGTCTATCGCATCGGCACCTATGTGCCGATCCCGGGCATCAACTCGCAGGCCTTCCTGCAGTTCTTCCAGAACCCGGACGGTCAGCGCGGCATCCTGGACATGTTCAACATGTTCTCGGGCGGAGCGGTCGAGCGTATGGCCATCTTCGCGCTGAACGTGATGCCCTACATCTCGGCCTCGATCATCGTGCAGCTGATGGGCACGGTGTATCCGCCCTGGGAGAAGCTGAAGAAGGAAGGCGGCGAAAGCGGCCGCAAGCAGCTGAACCAGTACACGCGTTATCTGACGGTGTTTCTGGCGCTGGCGCAGTCCTTCGGCATCGCGGCGGGTCTGAACAGCACGGCCGGCCTGGTCGACAACCCCGGCATCTTCTTCATCATCTCGACGGTCGTGACCCTGACCGGCGGCACCATGTTCCTGATGTGGCTGGGCGAGCAGGTGACCGCGCGCGGCGTCGGCAACGGCATCTCGCTGATCATCTTCGCCGGTATCGTGGCGGTTCTGCCGTCCACCATCGCCCGCCTGTTGGGCTTGGCCCAGCAAGGTCAGATGTCGGCCTTCGCCCTGCTGTTCATCGCCATACTGGCCGTGGCCACCGTGGTCTTCATCGTCTTCATGGAACGCGCCCAGCGCCGTCTGCTGATCCAGTATCCGAAGCGCCAGGAAGGCAACCGCATGGCTGGCGGCGAGCGTTCGTTCCTGCCGCTGAAGGTCAACACGGCCGGCGTGATCCCGCCGATCTTCGCTTCGTCGCTGCTGATGCTGCCGACGACGGTTGCGACCATGACGGCCAACGCCGACCTGCCCAGCTGGATGAGCTGGCTGCCGCTGGTGACGGCGCAGCTGACGCACGGCCAGCCGCTGTTCATGGCGCTGTATGCCGCCCTCATCGTCTTCTTCTGCTTCTTCTACACCTCGATCACCTTCAATCCCGAAGACACGGCCGAGAACCTGCGTAAATACGGCGGCTTCCTGCCGGGCATACGTCCGGGCAAGCGCACAGCGGAATATCTGGACTATGTCCTGACCCGCCTGACCGTGATCGGCGCCGCCTACATCACCGCAGTCTGCTTGCTGCCGGAATTTATCGTCAGCCAGTTCGGCAACAGCCTGTACTTTGGCGGAACGTCTATCTTGATCGTTGTCTCGGTCACCATGGACACTGTGGCCCAGATTCAGTCCCAACTGCTGGCGCACCAGTACGAAGGCCTGATCAAGAAGGCCAAGCTGCGTGGTCGTGGCGGTCGCGGCGCTCCCACGCCCGTTCGCCGCTAAGTCTTAGGTTGTCAGACGCCCAGGGGAGGGCTGAAGCATGAACTTGATCCTGTTCGGACCGCCGGCGGCGGGCAAGGGCACCCAGGCCAAGCGGCTGGTGGAAGAGAAGGGCATGGTCCAGCTCTCCACCGGCGACATGCTGCGCGCGGCCATCGCCTCGGGCTCGGAGCTGGGGCTCAAGGTCAAGGACGTGCTGGCGCGCGGCGACCTGGTCACCGACGAGATCGTCATCGCCCTGATCGAGGATCGCCTGCCGGAGGCCGAGGCCGCCGGCGGCGCCATCTTCGACGGCTTCCCCCGCACCGTGGCCCAGGCCGAGGCGCTGGACGAGATGTTGGCCAAGCGCGGTGTTCAGATCGACGCCGTCGTTCGCCTGAAGGTTGACGACGCCGCTCTGACCGAACGGATCGCGAAGCGCTTCGCCGAACAGGGCCGCCCGGACGACAATCCGGAATCGTTCAAGGTCCGGCTCGAGGCCTACAACCGCAACACCGCGCCTCTGCTTCCCTACTATGAAGCCCAGGGCAAGTTGACCGAGGCCGACGGCATGGGCTCGATCGAGTCCGTCGCCAAGGCGATCGACGAGGCCCTGGCCTGATTTGCGTTTTCGGGCGTTGATCGCCTGATGACTGAGTTGGACGATCCTAAACCCCAAAAGACCCGCCTGCGTCGCTGGCGCATGGCGGGAATATTCGTCGGCGTCGCCGTCGCGGAAATCGGCTTGTTCCTGTGGCTGGGACAGGTGAGGGGGCCGGCGCCGACGCCCGTAGTCGAGCCGCAGCCGTTTGAGGTCGTGCTCTACGATCCGCCGCCGTCGATATCCAACGAACCCCCGGCGCCCGAGACCGGCGGCGGCGCGCCCGCTGCGCCATCCGTCATTCACACGCCGCCGCCTCCGCCCAAGGAACGCCCGCGCGAAGTTCCGGCGCCGCCCGTCAAGGCGTCGGAGCCCGCGCCCGTCGTCGGGGTCGCGCCGGCGCCCTCGCCGCAACCCGGCTTCGGCCAGGGCGGGCAGGGGACCGGCAGCGGATCCGGTGTCGGGTCTGGATCCGGCCCCGGCAGCGGCTCGACCGGACCGCGTCTGGTCACCGGTCCCACCATCGGCCAGATTCGCGCCAACCACCCGCCGGGCGCCCGCACTCGTTACGGTCGGGTCGAACTGTCCTGCGTCATTCGCCTGGACAGCCGGCTGGACGGTTGCCGCGTCGTTCAGGAGACGCCCCCCGGCCTCGGCTTCGGCGCGGCCGGCTTGCAGGTGTCGGGCTATTTCCGCTTCACGCCGCCAACCGAAGACGGTCGGCCGATGGAAGGCCAGCGGGTCACCGTTGGCGTCGACTTCGGCCGGCCGCCACGCTGAAGCGGCGCCGCGCGGGAGCGGATGTTGACGCCCGGTGAATCATCTGTATAAGGGCGCCTTCCCGCGAAGGGCGCCACGCTCCTGGTTTGTTAACCGGAGCGTTTGTTGCGTCTGACTAACGCGTATCTGGAGAATTTCGTGGCCCGTATTGCTGGCGTCAACATCCCGACCAACAAGCGCGTAGAGATCGCGCTTCAGTATATCCATGGCATCGGCCCCGCCGCCGCCAAGGACATCACCGAGAAGGTGGGCATCGAGCCCGCTCGCCGGGTGAACCAGCTGACGGACGCCGAAGTCCTGTCGATCCGTGAAACGATCGACAAGGATCACACCGTCGAGGGCGACCTGCGCCGCGAGACGTCGATGAACATCAAGCGTCTGATGGATCTGGCCTGCTATCGCGGCCTGCGTCACCGCAAGGGCCTGCCGGTCCGCGGCCAGCGCACCCACACGAACGCCCGCACCCGCAAGGGTCCCGCCAAGCCGATCGCCGGCAAGAAGAAGTAAGACAGACACATGGCCAAGGAACCGGGTCGCGTAAAGAAGCGCGAGCGCAAGAACATCACCTCGGGCGTCGCCCACGTGAATGCTTCGTTCAACAACACCATGATCACGATCACCGATGCCCAGGGCAACGCGATCTCGTGGTCTTCGGCGGGTCACATGGGCTTCAAGGGTTCGCGTAAGTCGACCCCTTACGCCGCTCAGATGGCTGCGGAAGACGCTGGCAAGAAGGCCCAGGAACACGGCGTGAAGACGCTGGAAGTGAACGTTTCGGGTCCGGGCTCCGGCCGTGAATCGGCCCTGCGCGCGCTGCAGTCGGTCGGTCTGACGATCACGACGATCCGCGACGTCACGCCTATGCCGCACAACGGTTGCCGTCCGCCCAAGCGTCGTCGCGTCTAAGCGATAGCGTTCTAAGGCACCCCCAATCTCCGTCCGCTCCATCATGGCCTCGTCGACAAGGCCGGAGCAGGCGAAACCCGTTCGAGGGACAAAATGATCGAAAGAAACTGGCAAGAGCTGATCCGTCCCGAGAAGCCGCAGATCGAGATCGGTTCCGACGCCCAGCGCAAGGCGCGCTTGGTGGCCGAGCCCCTCGAGCGTGGCTTCGGCGTGACGCTCGGCAACGCGCTCCGTCGCGTTCTGCTGTCCTCGCTGCAAGGTGCGGCCGTCACGGCCATCCAGATCGATGGCGTTGTTCATGAATTCTCGTCGCTGGAAGGCGTGCGCGAAGACGTGGTCGACATCGTCCTGAACATCAAGCAGCTGGCGCTGCGTATGCACGCCGAAGGCCCCAAGCGCATGACCCTGCGCGCCACGGGCCCCGGTCCGGTGACGGCCGGCCAGATCGACGTGCCGGCGGACATCGAGGTTCTGAACCCTGACCACGTCATCTGCACGCTGGACGACGGCGCCTCGGTGCGCATGGAACTGACTGTCCAGAACGGCAAGGGCTACGTCGCCGCCGAGCTGAACCGTCCGGAAGATGCGCCGATCGGCCTGATCGCCGTCGACGCCCTGTATTCGCCGGTCAAGAAGGTGGCTTACCGCGTCGAGCCGACCCGTCAGGGTCAGTCGCTGGACTACGACAAGCTGCTGCTGGAAGTCGAAACCAACGGTGCGGTCACGCCGGTTGACGCCGTGGCCTACGCCGCGCGCATCCTGCAGGACCAGCTCCAGATCTTCATCACCTTCGAAGAGCCCAAGAAGGCTGTCGAGCAGTCGGACGGCAAGCCCGACCTGCCCTTCAACCCGGCGCTGCTGAAGAAGGTGGACGAGCTGGAACTGTCGGTTCGTTCGGCCAACTGCCTGAAGAACGACAACATCGTCTACATCGGCGACCTGATCCAGAAGACCGAGGGCGAAATGCTTCGCACCCCGAACTTCGGCCGCAAGTCGTTGAACGAGATCAAGGAAGTTCTCACGACGATGGGCCTCAGCCTCGGCATGGACGTGCCGAACTGGCCGCCCGAAAACATCGAAGATCTGGCCAAGAAGTTCGACGACCAGATCTAAGTTCAACCCTCCGCCCGTCTCCTTCGGGAGAATGTCGGGGCGGTTAGAAGATTACGGTTCCAGGTCCGCTTGAGGATACCGGTTCCGGAGTAGGAGAGACCCAGATGCGCCACGGCGCCGCCCATCGTAAACTCGGTCGCACGAGCAGCCACCGCACCGCCATGTTCGCCAACATGGCCGCCTCGCTGATCAAGCACGAGCAGATCACCACGACCCTGCCCAAGGCGAAGGAACTGCGTCCCTTCGTCGAGAAGCTGGTCACCCTCGCCAAGAAGGGCGACCTGCACGCGCGTCGTCAGGCCATCAGCCAGGTTCGCGACGTGCCGCAAGTCGGCAAGCTGTTCGAAACTCTTGGCCCGCGCTACAGCGAGCGTAACGGCGGCTATATCCGCATCATGAAGGCCGGCTTCCGCCACGGCGACAACGCCCCGATGGCCGTCATCGAGTTCGTCGACCGCGACGTCGAAGCCAAGGGCAAGGATTCCGGTCCGGTCCTGGCCTTCGAAGGCAGCGACGAAGACTAAGATTTGGTCGTTTGACCAAACGCCGGAAGGGCGGTCGGAGCGATCCGACCGCCCTTTTGCTTTGCGTGGAAGCCGGACATGAGGGGTGAATGACCGTCGCCATCGTCGATTTCCGTCCCGATCACGCCGCCGCCTGGGCGCAGTTGAACACCGCCTGGCTAGTCGAGGGCGGCTTCGCCATCGAGGCCAAGGATCGGCTGGCGATCGATGATCCGCAGGGTGTCTTTCTGGACAAGGGCGGGCGCATCTTCATCGCGCAGAGGGCTGGGGAGGCCGTGGGCTGCTGCGCCATGGTCGCGACCGGCGACGCGGTAGAGATCTGCAAGATGACCGTCACGCCCGCCGCGCGCGGCCTAGGTCTGGCGCGACGCCTGCTGGACGCCTGCGAAGCGGCGGCGCGGCAAGCAGGCGCTGCTCGGCTCTATCTGGAAACCAACAGCGCCCTGAAGCCCGCGATCGCCTTGTATGAAAGCGCCGGCTTCGTCCATCTGCCGCCACGGCCCACCCCCTATGCGCGCGCTGACGTTTTCATGGAGAAACGGCTTTAGCCGCTCCAGAACGCGGCGATCGCCATGCCCCATATGAGCAGAATGCACAGGCCGTAGGCGATTTGATCCCGAGGCGAGCGGCGGGGTGGTTTGGGCGGTGGGTTTGGAAGCGGCATCGCCAAGCTTGAAGCCGATAGGCGACGACAGCGAAATCGATTAAGCGGGTTGAGCTCTGTGAGGGTAGGTCACATGTCGGGTCGCGCACCGCCGCCGCTGAATGCGCTGCGAACCTTCGAAGCGTTCGCGCGGCATGGCAGCATGACCCGTGCAGCGGCCGAGTTGTGTGTCACCCACGGTGCGGTCAGCCGCCAGATCGCGGCCTTGCAGGCTTCGCTGGGAGTGGTTTTGGTGACGGGACCACGCCATGCGCTTACGTTGACGGAGACTGGGGCGAAGCTGGCCGAGGGCCTGACGCCAGCGTTTAGCGCGATCATGGATGCGGTCGAGGCCGCGCGGCAGGGCGCGGTGCGGGAGATCGAGATTTCCTGTCTGGGCACCTTCGCCTTGAAATGGCTGATCACGCGCTTGCCGTCATTTCTGGAGGTGCATCCTGACGTGCGCGTTAGGCTGTCGGAATCCTATGCGACTGTCGATTATCGGCGCGACCGCTTCGACGGCGCCATCCGCATTGTGGAGCCGGATCAGGTTCATGCGCGAACCGAAGCGACACCCTTTTTGGCTCAACATCAAGGACCTGTCGGATCGCCATCCATGATGGCTCAGCTGCCAACGATGGAAGCCTTAACTGGCGCGCCGCGGCTGCATTCGGCGACCTTCCGTCGGGCGTGGTCGGTCTGGGCTGAACTGGCCGGCGTGACCCTGCCGCCGGCGGCGATGGAGCGAGAATTCGCGCACAATCATTCGCTGGTGGAGGCGGCAATCGCTGGCCTTGGCGTGGGGATTGCGCCCTGGGCTTTCGTGGCGCCGGACGTGATGGCCGGTCGGTTGGCCGCGCCGTTCGGCTTTGTCGAGCGACCGTCTCGGTTCGTCTTTCTGCGGCCGGAAGGCCGCAAGGACGCGGCGGTGGACGCCTTCCGCGACTGGCTGGTTGCGGAAGGCGCGCGCAGTCCGTCGCCGCCTATTCCTTCGACAGGTCCTGGCGGTTGAACCAGGCGACGGCGGCAGCGAAGGGGACGCCGATCCAGAGGGCCAGGCTGAGTACGCCCTTGAGTATGGCCTGATCGGGCAGTTGCGCCGCCGATGCGCCGCCCTCGATGGCGGCTTTGAGCAGGTCGGTGGCCATGCCCGGCGACAGCAGCGGCAAAAGCCAGCCGTCCGGCGTCACGCCCATCGGCAGCAGCAGTTGGGGCAGGAAGAACTGGGCCACGCCGATCACCAGCGGCGCGAACAGGGCTGCCAGCAACGAACGCGTCACCACGGCGGCCAGAAGGCCGAGCATGGTGAACTGCAGAATGCGCGCCCAGGACGTCAGGGTCAGAAGGCCGAAGTCCGTCGCCGCTGCGCCGGTCATCGAGAAGGTGAGGGGGCGGCCGAACACCGCCGCCTGGATCACACTGGCGATCACGTCGGAGATCAGGGCGGCGATGGTCGCCAGCACGATCACCAGACCCACGACCGCGACCTTGCCGGTCAGCAGGTTCGGCCGGGTGTTGCGCGCGCTGATCAGCCGCCAGGTCTCCCAGCGATAGTCGCCGGCGTAGATGGTCGCCGCGCCGATCAGGACGAACATCAGGATCGCGGGATTGGCGAAGTCGCCCGCGCTCTTGACCAGAGCCATCCCCAGATCGAGCGGGCCGCCCTTCATCATATCCGGCAGCAGCTTGCCCGCCAGCTTGGCCTCATTCGCCTTGGCGACCACAAAGCCCAGGGTGGCCAGGATCACGCCCATGATCGGGATGAACAGCACGCTCCAGAACAGGGCGGTGCGGTTCTTGGACAGGCGGTAGGTTTCTGATCGGATCGCGTCAGCCAGCACGGTTTTGCTCCTGCACGCCGGTCCAGCCGGTTTCGCTCATGAAGACGTCTTCCAGGTCCGCGCCGATCCAGCGGGCCTCTTCGATATCGACGCCGCCCTCGACCAGCGCCTTGATGGCGGCGGCGGCCTCGGCGCGCGGCACGGCGGCCACGATCGCGTCGCCCTCTAGCGTCGCGCGGTCGCCCAGCACGGACATGGCCTTCGCCAACGGCGTGACCGACAGGCGCAGACGCTCGCCCGAGGCGGTCAGGTCGGAGACGCGGCCCTCGGTGATCACCTTGCCCTTGTTGAAGATGGCGACGCGGTCGCAGACGCGCTGGACCTCCTGAAGCTGGTGGCTGGCCAATATGACGGTAACGCCGTCGTGGTCGGCCAGGCTGCGGATCAGAGCGCGCATTTCCTGGATGCCGGGCGGATCCATGCCGCTGGTCGGTTCATCCAGGATGACCAGATCCGGCTTGGTCATCAGGGCGGCGGCGACGCCCAGGCGTTGCAGCATGCCGACCGAAAAGCCCTTCACCCGGCGGTTGGCGGCCTCGGTCAGGCCGACACGTTGCAGCCAGTCAGCGATCTCGGCCGAGGACACGCCGCCATGGGCGCGGGCCAGCCATTCCAGCACCTGGCGGGCGGTCATGAAGGGCGGAAAGCGCGGCGTCTCGATCATCGAGCCCATGCGACGCATCGAGGCCGGATCGCCGATCCGACCGCCCATCACCACAGCCTCGCCCTCGGTCGGTCGAATCAGGCCCAACAGCGTGCGAAACAGCGTCGATTTGCCCGCCCCATTGGGACCCAGAATGCCGTAGACCCCGCCGCGCGGGATCGACAAGGTCAGGCCGTCCAAGGCCTTTACCGTCCCGTAGGTCTTGGTCAGGCCGCGAATGTCGATGACGGTTTCCATGGGCCAAGCTTGGCGAGTGAACGCCGGTCGCACAACCCGTTGCGTGGTCGTCGTCCATTAAGTTTAGGCAATGGTTGGGATCGCCGCCGCCTGCGCGACCTGGATTTGGCGCTAGGCGTTTTTGAGCGCACACTGGTCGCCAAAGGGGAGGCGGGGATGCGTAAGAGTCTGTGGGTCGCGACGGTTTCGGTCGCCTGTCTGATTGCGCCCGTGGCGGTCGCCGACGCCACGGCGACGGCGGCGACCCTGGCCCTGATCACCAATCCGCAGGTCTGCGGCCGGGTCGGCGCCGTCGGCGATGTCCAGCCGACACGCGACATGGTCATGGCCCCAGGCTTCGGCGACGAGGGTTTCGCGGTCGATACGAAGACCCCCGAGGCCCAGGCCTGGTTCGACCACGGGGTTCGACTGCGCTGGGCGTTCGAGCATTCGGAGTCGGTGCGGGCGTTCAGGAAGGCGAGACAGCTGGACCCGTCGTGCGGCATGTGCGCCTGGGGCGAGGCCTGGGCGATCGGGCCGAACCTGAATGGCGGCGGGGGCGATCCCGAATCGATCGCTACCGGCCTGCGCGTCGCGCGTGACGCGCGGCGTCTGGCCCGCGACGCCACGCCGATGCAGCGCCAGATGATCGACGCCCTAATCCAGCGCTATTCCGGCAAGGAGAAGACCCGCGCCCTGCGTTACGCCCGCGCCATGGACCGGATCGCAAAGCGCCATGCTGACGACGTATCGGTCGCCTCGATCACCGCCGACGCCTGGATGCTCCAGCCCGAGGGCGAATGGTGGGACAAGGACGGCAAGGCGACCGATCCGGCCGTCACCCGCGCGATGGCGATCCTAGAGCACGCCCTGACGGTCAAGCCGAACGATCCGGGCGCCATTCACCTGTACATCCACCTGACCGAATGGTCGGACGATCCGCACAGGGCACTGGCCTATGGCGAGCGGTTGGCCCTGCTGGCGCCGGGCGCAAGCCATCTGGTGCATATGCCGTCGCACACCTTCTATCGGGTCGGGCGCTACAAGGATGCGATGATGTCCAACCTCAACGCCGTGGCGCTGGACAGGAACTACGACCGACTAGTCGGCCCGCCCGGCGGCATTCGCGGCATGCGGCTGCATGCCCACAACATTCATTTCGGCATGGGCGGCGCCCTGATGGCGGGCGGGGCCGAGCGGGGGCTGGAGCTGGCCGACTGGTATATGGCGACCTATCCGCAGCTGGCGGGACCGCCCGAGGCGGGCGAGGACGGCTATGTGGTCTATCGTCAGGTGATGGCGGCGGACGCCTATGCGCTTTACGGCCGGTTCGGTTCGGACGCCCGGGTCGCGGCGCTGGCCGAGCCGGACGTGGGCCGTCCGCTGATGCGGGTCGGGTGGCGCTATGCGCGGGGTGAGGCGGCGGCGCGGCGCGGTGATGTGGCGGCGGTTCGGGTCGAGGCCCAGGCCATCGCCGCCCTGCTGGCGGACAAGGCGTTCAAGGGTCCGATGGCGGATCGTCAGACCGGTTTCGCCGAACTGTTCCAGAAGGTGCTGGAAGGGCGCGCGGCCATGATCGATCAGGACTATCCCGCCGCCATCGCCGCCTATGGGCGGGCGGCGGCGATCCAGGCCATGTCGCCCGAGGGCGGCGATCCGCCGATGATCTGGTATCCGACGCGCCGAAGCCTGGCCGCCGCCTTGCTGGCGTCCGGCGATGCGGCTGGGGCGAAGGCCAAGATCGGCGAACTGCTGAAGGATTGGCCGAACGATCCCTACAGCTATTACGTCCTCTACCGCGCCGAACAGGCGCTGGGCGACGAGGCGGCGGCCAATGACGCCCTGCGCCATGCCGGCGTCGAATGGATCGGCGGACAGATAAGTTTGGCCGAGGCCTGACGCCTCGGCCGCAGGTTGGTCAGCGCTTCGCTGCTTCGATCAGTTTGCCGATCTCGGCCGGGTCGATGCCGGGGCTGGCCTTGCCGTTGACGAAGAAGGTCGGCGTGCCGCGCAGACGCAGGGCGGCTGCCGTGGTGTGGATATCGGCGATGTGGCGGGTGGTGTCGGGCGCGGCGATCGCGGCCTTGGCGCGGGCCATGTCCACGCCATGCGCGGCCAGGATGGCGTCGATCGCTTCGATCGACAGCGCCCGCTCGGTCATCAGGGCGTCATAGACCTCCAGATACTTGCCCTGCTGGTGCGCCGCCAAAGCGGCGCGGGCGGCGTATTGCGAGGTGATGTCGTCGCCGCGGTCCAGGATGGGCCAGTCCTTGAAGACGAAGCGGACCTCGGGATGGGCGGCCATCAGGGCGCGATAGTCGTGGGCCACGGCCTTGCAGCCGGGGCAGCGGAAGTCGAAGAACTCGATCACCGTGATCTTGGCGTTCGCCGGACCAAAGGCCGGATCGCGGGCGTCGGGCGCCAGGAGGCCGGCGTTGGCGGCGGCGGCCTGGTTCGTCTCCTCGACAGCGGCCTCGGCGTCCTTGGTCTGGAGCGCCATCTGCGCCTCCTGCAACACCTCGGGATGCTCCAGCAGATACGCACGCACGTTCGATCCGCCGGTCAGATAGGGCGCGGCTGAAAAGCCCAGCGCGATGACCGACAGGCCCAGGGCCAGATAGCCGGCGCGGCCGCCGCTGAGCCATCCTGGCTTGGCGGTCTTGGGTTCGGGCGCAGGCGTGGGGGCGTCGTCGGTCATTCAGGCTCGCAGTCGGCGGTAAGGAATCAGTTGAGGGTGGCGGGCCGGCGCGCGGCGTCACGGCGGTCCAGGTCGTTGAGATCGTCGGGCGTGGCGCCCGAGGCTAGGACGATATCGACGGCGCGGCGCCATTCGATCGAGCCGGGATCCAGCATGGAGCGGGCGCGCAGGGCGAACTGGGTGGCCTGTTTCTCGTCCCCGCCGGCGAAATAGTATTCCGCCGAAGCCAGGCGCGCTTCGCCTTCCTTGCCCTGCGAGGCATAGGCCTGGGCCAGCAGTCGCCAGGCCATGGTGTTGTCCTTCTCGGCGACGACGGCGTGTTTCAGCTGGTCGATGGCCTCGACCAGATTGGCCTTGTCGTTGGTCTCGATCAGGGCGTGGGCCAGATTGACGCGCAACAGGGGGGCGTCGGGCTTCAGGCGGACCGCCTCGCGGTGGGCGGCGACGGCCTCGGCCGGGCGACCTTCCTCGAACAGGATCTGGCCCTTCAGTTCCTGGAAATAGGGGTTGTTCACGTCGCCGGCGATCAGCGCGTCCACCGCAGTGAGCGCCTTGTCCGTCTGGCCGTCGCGATACCAGGCGATGGCCCGCGCATAGCGGCCGGGCAGGGAGGTGTCGGTCGACGGATAGTCGCGCAGGGTGGCGTTCGGCGCATCCATGAAGGCGTGAATCTTGGCCAGGATCAGCGCGTGCTGCGCCATACGTTCGGGGCTGTCGCGATGGTCGTAGTGCGGCTGTTCCTGCACATAGCGACGCAGGCTCTCGATCCGGTTCGACGACAGGGGGTGGCTGCGAAAATAGGGATAGCGGCGGGCGTCGGAAAAGACCTCCTGCGAGCGGAAGTTCTCGAAGAAGGACACCAGCCCGGCGCCGGATTCGCCGGCCGCCTCCAGCGCCCGCGCGCCCGAGATGTCGGCCTCGCCTTCCTGGCTCTGCATATAATGCAGCGCGCCAAGAGCGCCGAAATACTGGCTGGAGCCGAGCAGGGCCACGCCTGCGTCCGGCGCGCCGGCGGCGATCGCCAGGGCGCCGAGCGCCATGGTCATGAACATCGGCTGTTTGCCGGCGTTCTCGGCCCCGTCTCGCAGGGTGTGGCGGTTTTTGATGTGGCCCGCTTCGTGCGCCATCACGCCCAGCAGTTCGCCAGGCGTCTTGGTGCGCAGGATCAGGCCGGTGTTGACGCCCATGATCCGCCCGCGCGTCGCAAAGGCGTTCAGGTCGTTGTCGTTGACCAGCAGGACTTCGATGTCGTTCGGGTTCAGCCCCATGGCCACGAAGACCGGGTCGGCCCATTCGCGCACGATGCCCTCGACCTCGGTGTCGCGGATCAGGCTTTGCGCGGAGGCCTGGCCGGCGACGGAAACAGCCATCAAGGCCGCCGCCGCCGCCGCCAGAACGCGGGATGCAGATCGGGGAAGCCACCTCATGGCTCTACTCCAACAACGACCGGCCCCCGCCTGTATCCAGACAGTCTAATCGTGACCGATCAGCGGCGCCACCACCCGCGCTTGGGCTTTTCGGGCGATGCGACGATCTGGTTCGGGTCTTCGGCGATGATGGCCTGGACGTCGATCTCCGGCGTGGGGGCGACGAAGGGTTCGGCCAGCACGGCCTCGGTCACCGGAACCGCCGTCGGGGCGGCGACCGGGGCGACCTCGGCCGGTTCGGCGGCCAGCGCCTCGTGTGGGGTCACGTCCAGCTCGACCGGTGCGCCTTGGACCGTGGCCTCGTTCGGCTCGATGGCGGTGTCGGGATGCGGTTCGGTCGCGATCTCGACATTGGCGCTGGCCGACTTGCGGCGCACGCGACGACGCTGAGGCTCAGGCGCGATGGCCGGGG
This sequence comes from Brevundimonas vesicularis, assembly GCF_900445985.1. Lineage (GTDB taxonomy): Bacteria > Pseudomonadota > Alphaproteobacteria > Caulobacterales > Caulobacteraceae > Brevundimonas > Brevundimonas vesicularis_D. The sequence goes on along the minus strand of NZ_UAQP01000005.1, from coordinate 1,290,811 downwards.
CGGCGGTTTCGACGGCCTCGGTCGGCTCGACCATGACGGCCATCGGCGTCTCGGGCGAGCCGTCGGGCGGCATGCCTTCGTTGGTGGCGCGGTTCTCGACCTTGATCTCGTGGCTGACGGCGCCGTCGCCACGGCCGCGACCGCGACGACGACGGCGGCGCGAACGGCCGCCTTCCTCGCCGGAGCCTTCGCCGGCCCCGTTATTGGCGACGACATCCAGGCCTTCGCCCTCGGACTGAGCGACAGCGGGGCGTTCAGCCCGCTCGGGGCGCTCGCCGCGTTCCGGACGACCTTCCGAGCGGCCGGGGTTCAGCGGGTCGAACCAGACATAGGGGTCGTCCAGCGACGGCGTGCGGCCGCGGACCCAGGTGTAGACGTCGCGCTCGCCATCCTCGCGGACGCGGCGACCGCCACGGCGGCCACGGCGACGACGGCGGCCGTTTTCGTCTTCCTCATCGTCAGAGGCGTCGTCGGCGCTGACCGCATCGACGGCCTCGACGTCGGAGGTTTCCTCATCGCGACGACCGCCGCGACGGCGACGGTTGCGTCCACGACCGCGATCGCGACCGCCGTCGTGACGTTCCGAGCGTTCGCGCGGTTCGTCGTCGTCGCTGTCTTCGCGGTCCAGGGATTCGACCGTGTCGTCATCGTCGTCGGCGATGATCTCCTCGTCGTCGTCCTCATCCTCGTCTTCGTACAGCGAGGCGTCAAAGTCGTCGTCGAGGTTGGGCATCTCGATCTCGGGCGCGACGAAGTCCTCGTTCGTCTCGGTGCGCTCGATATTGTGTTCGCCCTGACCCAGGCTGTCGTCGATCTGGACGATGACGTTCAGGCCGCGACGTTCCAAGAGCGACTGCAGGTAGGCGCGCTTGTGGTTCAGGATATACAGGCCGACGGCGGTGCAGACCTTCAGCACCACGACGCCCGCGCCGTTCTTGCCGGCCTCGATGTCGACCGCGCGCAGGGTCATCAGGGCCGCGGATTCGGCCGAGCGGATGCGGCCCGTGCCCTGGCAGTGCGGGCAAGCCTCGGTCGCGCCCTCGATCACGCCCAGGCGGCGCCGCTGGCGGCTGATCTCCATCAGGCCGAAGGGCGAGATGCGGCCCATCTGGATGCGGGCGCGGTCGGAGGACAGGGCCTCCTTCAGCACGCGCTCGACAGCGCGGTTGTTCTTGCCCTCATCCATGTCGATGAAGTCGATGACAACCAGGCCGGCGAGGTCGCGCAGGCGCAGCTGGCGGGCGGCTTCCTCGGCCGCTTCCATATTGGTCTTGAACGCCGTCTGCTCGACGTTGCGTTCCTTGGTGGCGCGACCGGAGTTGACGTCGATGGCCACCAAAGCCTCGGTCTGGTTGATCACCAGATAGCCGCCGGACTTCAGCGGCACGACCGGCTGATGGATCTGCGTCAGCAGTTCCTCGATGCCATTGGCCGCGAACAGGGGCCGCGAGCCGCGATACAGGTGAACCTTCTTGGCCTGCGCCGGCATCAGCACGCGCATGAAGTCGCGCGCTTCCTTGAAGCCCTCGACGCCCTCGACCTGAATGCCGTCGAAATCCTTGTCGAACATGTCGCGCACCGCGCGGCGGACCAGGTTCTCTTCCTCGTAAATCACCGAGGGGGCGTGAGAGGCGAGGGTGGTCTCGCGGATCGTCTCCCAAAGGCGCAGCAGATATTGATAGTCGCGCTTGATCTCGGCCTTGGTGCGCTTGGCGCCCGCCGTGCGGATGATCAGGCCCATGCCCTTGGGCACTTCCAGGGCCGAGACGGCGCTCTTCAGGCGGCGACGGTCCGAGGTGTTGGTGATCTTGCGGCTGATGCCGCCGCCCTTGCCGGTGTTGGGCATCAGCACGCAGTAGCGGCCGGCCAGCGACAACCAGGTGGTCAGGGCCGCGCCCTTGGCGCCGCGCTCGTCCTTGACGACCTGGACCAGCAGGATCTGGCGGCGCTTGATGACGTCCTGGATCTTGTAGCGACGCATCAGGCGGCGCTTCAGCCGCTCCTCGTCGGCCAGCGCCGATTCGGGGTCGACGTCATCGCCGGTCGATTCGCGGTCGAGATCGTCTTCGTCCTCGTCGTCATGCGCCTCGGCCATGATGGCTTCACGGTCGGCGACGGGGATCTGGTAGTAGTCGGGGTGGATTTCGTTGAAGGCGAGGAAGCCGTGGCGATTGCCGCCGTACTCAATGAAGGCGGCCTGCAGGCTGGGCTCTACGCGAGTGACCTTGGCGAGGTAGATGTTGCCGCGAAGCTGGCGCTTCGCACGGGATTCGAAATCGAATTCCTCAATCTTGCGCCCGTCCACGATGGCGACCCGGGTCTCCTCGGGATGCGCCGCATCGATCAGCATTGTCTTTGACATGGAAAGTCTCTCTCTGGCGCGCGCAGGCCGACCGTCCCGGATCTCCGGACAGGGTCATGGCGGCTCGCCGAATGAAGGTGAGGGCCGGCGCGCGCGATATCCCCTCGCCGAGAACGGCGAAGAAGGCTTGATCAAGCCGTTGGGGAACGCAGGCGGAAAGGCCCATTAAGTCGTCGGTCCTGAACCGGGCGCGCCAATCCCTTGGGAAGGCCGCGTCCCTGGTCCGCTCTTCGAACCATCGGCCAGGCCGGGGCGGTTCTAGGATTGGTGAAAGTCAACGCCGCGAGGAGGGCGCGCCAAGATTCGCAGAGGCGAAATCGGCGCGATCGGTTCGCGAGCGGTCACAGCATAGTCATGCAACGGGAGAATTAAAAGGCGCTCGCCTTAACCCCCTGAATACGAGCCTCTGTCATGATGGGGTTCAAGTAGGCTTAAACCGGGTTCGCCGACGCAGATGAGCGGTCGCGTTTTGACAGGTCTGATGCGCTGGGGCGCGAAGGAGTGGGCGATGACCGCCTTGGCCTTCGTGGTCATCTGCATGGTCGGTCTGTCCGCAACGCGCGGTTTCGCCTGGGGTGCGCAGGGCGATGTGCTGGCGGTGCGCTTCGGCGCCAACGGCGATCGGACCCGCGTCGTCATCGATCTGGACAAGACGGCGCAGGGACGCGTCATCGACGCGGGCGGCGAAGGCCGGGTGGTGCTGGCCCTCAGCGGTGTTGCGCCCGGGCGTGGTCTGAACGGCGGCGGTTCGGGTCTGGTGCGCTCCTATGAGGTCACGTCTTCCGGCGGTTCGTCGCGGGTTCAGCTGGAACTGGCGCGCGGCAGCGAGATCGAACGGCGCTTCCTCCTGCCGCCCGGCGACGGCGTCAGCCATTATCGTTATGTCGTGGACCTGAAGGCGACCGGGGCCGCCGCGCGCGCTTCGACCACGCCGGCGCCGCGGGCCAGCGCGCCGCCGCGCCGCGCTGAACGCCCCCTGATTGTCATCGACGCCGGCCATGGCGGCAATGATCCAGGCGCCAGCGGCGCAAGCGCTCAGGAAAAGCAGGTTACGCTGGCCGCCGCCCTGGCGTTGAAGGCCGAGCTTGAGAAGAACGGCCGCTATCGCGTCAGGCTGACCCGGACCGACGACCGCTATGTCGACCTCTATCGCCGCGTCTCCATCGCGCGTCAGGCCGACGCCGACCTGTTTATTTCCTTGCACGCCGACGCCGGCGCCGATCCGGCGCTGCGCGGGGCCAGCGTCTATACCTTGTCGGAGCAGGGCGCCGGCCGAGCGGTGCGCGAGTTCACGCGCGGCGACAACTGGCACCGTGAACTGCACCTGCCGGGCCGTGATCCATCAGTTGATCGCATCCTGCTCGACATGACCCAGCGCTCGACCCAGAACCGCTCGGCCCAGTTCGCGCGTGTCCTGCTGACCCATCTGGAGGGCTCGGATCATCCTCTGCTTCGCCGCAGCCATCGCGATGCGGGCCTGGCTGTCCTGTTGGCGCCCGACGTGCCGGCCGTCCTGCTGGAAATGGGCTTCATCACAAATCCTGAGGACGAGCGGCTTCTGACCGACGAGCGCGCGCGCCGTCGCCTGATGAAGTCGGTCGCGGACGGCATCGATCGCTATTTCCGCGAGCCGTCGAGCCCGATGATGGCTGCCGCGAACAGCCAGGCCGCCGGCCAGCCCTGATCCGGCGCAACCAAGCCGGCCGTCGCCGGTTTCCGGACCATGAAAAAAGCGATTGTCACGGGCGGATCGGGCCTGATCGGAACGGGCGTCTGCAACGCCCTGCTGACCAATGGATGGGAGGTCGCCTCCTTCGACCTGAAACCGAGCGATGGCGAAGCGCGTCACATCGACTGCGATCTGGGTGATGAGGATTCAGTCAAACAGGCGTTCGAGACGCTCGGCTGGTCGTCGCTGGACCTGCTGGTCAACAACGGGGGCATCGCCGATCCGGTGAACGGCCCGCTGGCTAAGCTGTCGCTGGCGGACTGGCGCAACATCATCGACAGCCATCTGACCGGCGCCTTCCTGATGAGCCGCGCCGCCATTCCGCTGCTGAACGAGGGCGGCGCCATCGTGAACATGATCTCGACGCGCGCCTTCATGTCCGAGCCGCACACCGAGGCCTATGCGGCGTCCAAGGGTGCGCTGCTCGCCCTGACGCACGCCTTGGCGATTAGCGAAGGCCCTCGAATCCGCGTAAATGCCATTGCGCCCGGCTGGATTTCGGATGGCGAGGATCTGCGTTCTGTCGATCACGAACAGCACCCGGTCGGCCGCGTCGGCCGCGCAGAGGATATCGCCGGGGCCGTGCTCTATCTCGCCGAAGCGGGCTTCGTCACGGGGCAGGTGCTGACCGTGGACGGCGGCATGACGCGCAAGATGATCTACGCCGACTAGGCCGTCAGGCTAGGCCGGCCTTTTTCAGTGTCTTCCAGGCCTTGATGACGCGTTGCAGCTTGGCCTCAGCGCTGCGGTCGCCGCTGTTGGTGTCGGGATGAAACCGCTTTAGCAGCTCGTGATACTGAGCCTTGATCTTCGTTTTGTCCGCGCCGGGGTCCAAATCCAGGTCGGCGAGGGCGGCGCGTTCCAGCTTGCCGATGCGGCGGTCCTCGGTCGCGGACTGCGGCGCCTGATCGCCTTTGCGCCCGAACAGGCCGAAGCTGTCGCGCCATGAGCCTGCGCCGGTGGTGTTCGAGGTGCCCATCTTGGCGGCAAAGGCGGCGGCCTCACGTGTGAACTTGCCGGCCTGCATCTCCCAGGTCGGGCGCCCGCCGGTCATGGCCTCGTTTTCCTGGGCGGCGCGGATCTGGCCTTCGCTCATGCCGGCGTAGAAGTTCCAGCCCTTGTTGTATTCGCCGGCGTGCGGCTGGCAGAATTCGTAGAAGTCGTTCAGCCGCTCGCGCGACTTGGGCGCCTTGGCGGCGGCGGCCCGACGGCAGTCGGGCCACTGGCACGGCTTTTCGCCCGGCTTCAGGTGAAGGACGTCGGCTTTCGCCGCCTCTTCCTCGGGCTTGGGCGGCTTCACCCGAATGTCGGTGAAGCGCGGCTTGTATTGAAAGGAGGCGGACATCAGCCGAAGTGTAAGCCCGATTGGGACAGCATCAAGGAATCGATCATGTCTGAAGGCCCGGTGGCGACGATTATTCGTGCAAAACTGACGGTAGGGCTGTCGCCCGTGCGTCTGGAGGTCGAGGACGACAGCTGGCGCCACGCCGGACATCATCATGAAGGCGGAATGGACGCCAAGCCTGGCGGCGAAAGCCATTTCAATCTGGTGATCGTGTCCGCCGCTTTCCAGGGGCAGTCGCGGCTGGCGCGACAGCGCGCGGTCAACGCCCTGTTGAAGGACGAGATGGCCGGACCTGTCCACGCCTTGTCCATCAAGGCGCTGACGCCGGAGGAGGCGGGATGAGCGAAAGAACTACGTTCACACCGTCTTAGAACCTTCGTCTTAGCGTCATGCGACCAAACAGAACGTGGGGATCTGGGCTTATGGTGGAATCAGACGGCGTCGCGAAGGCGCTCCCGGGCGAAGAACGCGCCGGCGACGCGGCTCAGGCGCTGACCGCCATCCTGCAGACGCAGTATCTCCGCTACCTGATCATCGCGTCTTGGGCCGTGGGCCTGCTGGGCACGGTGGGCTTGTGGCCGGCGCTTCTGTGGTTCGGCGGAACCGTCGCAGCTGGATCGCTTCGGGGTCTGGTCGAGCGTCGGGTCAGTCAGCGGGTGGGCAAGAACTGGGGCCTGATCTTCCCGATCGTGGCCACCGTGACGACGGGCGCCTGGGCGATCGCGCCTCTGTTGGCCTGGTTCTCGCCCTCCGAGTTCGGACGACCTCTCGCGCTCGCACTGATCATTTCCGGTTATGTGCTAGTTTTCGCACAGCTGCGCAGTTCGCCGCGCCAGGCCGTGATCATCTCCTCGCCCTATGGCGCGGCTGCGACGATCATCCTGTTCAGCCTGTGGGGCACGTCCGAGTTCTGGTCGATGCTGGCGGTTCTGCCCTTCACGGCGGCCGGTCTGTTCGTTCTGGTGACGATGACCCTGCTGCGTGAAGACCGTATCCGGGCGTTTCAGTCCCACCAGGCCCATCTGATCGAAGAGCTGGAGGCCGCCCGCGACAAGGCCAATGCCGCCAATGACGCCAAATCAAACTTCCTGGGCGTGATCTCGCACGAACTGCGCACGCCGATGAACGGCGTGCTGGGCGCGGCCCAACTGCTCAGCGCGACGCGACTCGAGGCGACGCAGCGGGAGTATCTGTCGATCATCCGCAACTCTGGCGACAACCTTCTGTCGCTCCTGAACGACATCCTCGACATGACCAAGATCGAGGCGGGCAAGATGAACTTCGAGGTCGTCGACATTGTCATCGAAGACCTCAGCAAGCGCATCACAGGCCCGTTCGAGGCCCAGGCCGAGGCCAAGGGGCTAGCGTTCGTCTCGACTGTGGAAGGCGAGATTCCGACGGTGGTGCGCGGCGATCCGCTGCGGGTCTGTCAGGTGGTGCAGAACCTTTTGTCCAACGCGGTCAAGTTCACAGAGACTGGCCAGATCCATTACCTCGTGCGCGGTCACCGCGTGTCAGACCAGCGCGCGCGCTTCGAATTCGTCGTTCAGGACAGCGGGGCGGGTATTGCCGCAGCCGATCTGGAACGGCTGTTCATGCCCTTCACCCAGGTCGACACCTCCTCGACCCGGCGGTTTGGCGGCACGGGTCTGGGGCTGACCATCGCGCGGCGCATGGCCAATATCATGGGCGGCGACATCACTGTGACGTCCAAGCTCGCCGAGGGCTCCTGCTTCACCCTGGAGATCGAGGCCGAGGTCGTCGAATGGGCCAAGCCGGTCGCGGCGGCCGAGGTTCATGCCGAGATCGAAGGCGGCGAGTCGCTGCGGGTCCTCGTGGTCGAGGATCACCCGGTGAACCGCATGATCCTGGAGGCCTGGATGAGCTCGGCCAGCCACGTCACCTCGACAGCGGAGAACGGCCAGGTCGCCGTCGATATCGCCAAGGAGCAGCCGTTCGACCTCATCATCATGGATGTGAACATGCCGGTGATGGACGGTTTGACGGCGACGCGTCTGATCCGCGAAGGCGGTCTGAACACCGGCACACCCATCGTCGTCCTGTCCGCGTCGGCGCGTCATGAGGATCACGAGGCCGGTCTTGAAGCGGGCGCGGACGCCTATCTGAACAAGCCGATCGACTTCGGCGCCTTGGCCGCCCTGATGGGGCGCGTCAGCGGCGGGCGCGAGGCGGTGGCGCAGATGGTTACGTCGCAGCCTGAAACCTCGGTCGCCGCCTGATTGCGGCGATCCTGTGTTCTGCACATGAACCTCAGCCGATAACGCCGGTTCAGGTCCGCCTCAGTCGCCAGGCTCCATAACTGCACCCAAGCCGACGTTCTTCGGCGCAGATGGAGACACGATCATGAGAAAGATCCTGACCGCCACCATGGCCGCCCTGATGGCCACGACCGCCCTGGGCGCCGCCGGCGCGGCTTCCGCGCAATCCCGCCATGACCATCGCTACGAGCACCGCTACGAGCACCGGGATTATCGTCACGACCGCCGGGACTACCGCCGCGAGCTGCGTGAGGATCGTCGCGAGTACCGCCAGCAACAGCGCGCCTATGAGCGTTGGCAGCGTGCGGAAAGTCGCTACTACGCTCCGCGCTATGTCCCGCCGCGCGGCTATGCGGTCCGGACCTGGAGCTATGGTCAGCGGATGCCGTCCTACTATCGCACCAACGCCTATGTGGTGAACGACTACGACCGCTATGGCCTGCGTGCGCCGCCCCGTGGCTACCAATATGTCCGCAGCGGCAATGACGTGGTGCTCGCCGCCGTCGCCGGTGGTTTGATCACCGCCGTGATCGCCGGCCTGTTCAACTGATCCGCTAGGGATTTGAGATGCGCCCCGGATGGAAACCTCCGGGGCGTTTTTCGTTCTGAGCAGGACGGCGACGCTTCCGGCGCCCAAGATGGATGACGATGCGCGCCTTCGCCGAGCTACTGGACCGCCTGTCCCTGACGGCCTCGCGCAATGCGAAGCTGGTGCTGGTGCGCGACTATCTGAGGGCGACGCCTGATCCCGACAGGGGATGGGCGCTGGCGGCCCTGACCGGGGACCTGACGTTCGACGCGGCCAAGCCGGCCATGATCCGAAAGGCGGTCGAGGGCCGGGTCGACAGCGTGCTGTTCGGCTGGTCCTACGACTATGTGGGTGATCTGGCGGAGACAGTGGCCCTGATCTGGCCCGTGACGCCGGACCACCGGCCGAACCGCGAGCCCGAACTGGCCGAGGTTGTCGAGGCGCTGAGGACCGCCACGCGGACGGAGGTGCGTGGTCTTCTGGAAGGCTGGCTGGATGCGCTGGAGCCGAAAGGACGATGGGCGCTGCTGAAGCTGATGACCGGGGCCTTGCGCGTGGGCCTGTCGGCGCGGCTGGCGAAGACGGCGGCGGCCATGATGCGTCCGGATGCGGTTATGGCGCCGCCTTCGCCGGAGGGTGACGAGGCGCAGATGACGCTGGAAGCCCTGGACGCCTCGGCCATCGAGGAGGTCTGGCACGCGGTCGAGCCGCCCTACGCCGACCTGTTCGCCTGGCTGGAGGGCAGGGCGGAGCGGCCGAGCCCGGATGCGCCCGGCCGATTTCGACCCGTCATGCTGGCCGTCGCCATCGATGAGGCCGTGGACCTGCCCAAACTGTCGCCGACCGACTATGCGGCCGAATGGAAGTGGGACGGCATTCGGGTGCAGGCCGTGCTGGAAGGCGAGGTCCGCAAACTCTATTCCCGCACCGGCGACGAGATTTCGGGCTCCTTTCCAGATGTGATGGAAGCCCTGGCTTTCGAAGGCGCGATCGACGGCGAGCTAATCGTCTGGCGCGATGGGGCGGTGGCGCCGTTCGGGGATTTGCAGCAGCGGCTGAACCGTAAGTCGGTGGACGCCAAGGCGATGCAGGCCTTTCCTGCTGCGGTCGTCGCCTATGACCTGCTGGCCCAGGATGGCGAGGATCTGCGCGGCCTGCCGCTGCGCGAGCGTCGGTCGCGGCTGGAGGCCTTGGTCGCGGGTCATGCCGGCGAGCGGCTGCACCTGTCGCCGTTGGTCGATTACGCCGATTGGGATGAACTGGCGCGGCTGCGCGCCGATCCGCCGGTCGGGGCGGCGGCCGAGGGGCTGATGCTGAAACGCTGGGACAGCCCCTATCTGGCGGGGCGACCCAAGGGACCGTGGTTCAAGTGGAAGCGCGACCCTCACGTCATCGACGCCGTCCTGATGTACGCTCAGCGCGGGCACGGGAAACGCTCCAGCTTCTACTCGGACTACACCTTCGGCGTCTGGACGCCAGAAGGCGCGCTGACGCCGGTGGGCAAGGCCTATTTCGGCTTCACCGACGAGGAGTTGAAACAGCTGGACAAGTTCGTGCGCGATCACACCATCGACCGGTTCGGGCCGGTGCGGTCGGTGCGGGCCGAGCGGGACTTCGGCCTGGTGCTGGAGATCGCCTTCGAGGGGCTGAATCGCTCGACGCGGCACAAGTCCGGCGTGGCCATGCGTTTCCCGCGCGTCAGCCGCATTCGCTGGGACAAGCCGGCGCGAGACGCCAACACCATCGACGATGTGATGGACCTGCTGGACGCCATCGAAAGCGGCGGCGGACGGATCGCAAAGACCTGAAATCGGGCTTTCGGGGGTTCCAATCGGCGCATCAGGCGTTAGACCCGGCCCATGTCTCTGCCTCTTTCCAACGAAGTCGTCGACGCGGTGGCCGCGGGCCGCAAGGCCGTATCGGTCGACGCCGCCATGATCGCCAAGCTGACCGACATGGCGGGCGATTTCGCGATCAATCTGACCATCGCCATCCTGATCTTCGTCGCCACCCTGTTTGTGGCGAAGTGGGCGGCCGGCGCAGCGCGCAAGACGCTGTCGCGAGTGCGCGGCTTCCGACATGATCCGACCGTCCTGAGCTTCGCCGTCCAGGTCGTGCGGGTGGTGGTGATCATCATCGGCATGATCGCGGTGCTGCAGCGCCTGGGCGTTCAGACGACCTCGATCATCGCCGTGCTGGGCGCGGCGTCACTGGCGGTGGGTCTGGCGTTGCAGGGCACGTTGTCGAACGTGGCGTCAGGGATCATGCTGCTGGTGCTGCGGCCCTACCGCGTCGGCGACGTGGTCGATGTGGGCGGAATGAGCGGCACGGTGCAGCGACTGGACCTGTTCACGACCCAGTTGTCCAACGCCAATAACCACAAGATCGTCATTCCGAACTCCAAGGTCCTGAGCGACCCGTTGACCAATCTGACCGGCCAGCAGACGCGCCGGATCGAGATCAACTTCACGGTCGGCTATGGCGACGATCTGAACCAGGCGCGTTGCGTGCTGGCGGATATGGCCGCCGCACACGACAAGGTGCTGCACGATCCCCATCCCTGGACCGGCGTGACGGGCTTGTTGGACAGCTCGGTGCAGGTGACGCTGCACGCCTGGGTCAAGGTCGGCGACTGGTGGCAGACCCAGGCCGATCTGATGCAGGGCGGCAAGGAGGCGCTGGACGCCGCCGGGATCGAGATTCCGTTCCCGCATCAGGTCGCCGTGCCCTATGGCGATGAGGATGTGGTGCCGGTCGTGCGCGTCCGCACGGTCGAAGACGATACGGCCGATCTGAAGGCGACGAACCGTTGATGCGTTACGATTTCGGCTCCGATAACACCGCCGGCATGGCGCTGAGCGCCATCGAAGGCCTGGTGCGCGCCAACAAGGGATTTGTTCGCGCCTATGGCGCAGACGAGGTCACCGCCCGCGCCGCCGACCAGATCCGCCAGCGTCTGGATGCCGACGCCGAGGTGCGTTTTGTTTTCAGCGGGACGGCGGCCAACGCCATCGCCCTGTCGATGCTGGCCCAACCCTATGAGGCGGTGCTGGCGCACCATGCGGCGCACATCTGCACCGACGAGACGGGCGCGCCGGGATTCTTCGGTCACGGCGTCGGCCTGATCGGGCTGCCGGGGTTCTCGGGCAAGATTGATCCGCTGGCCCTGCAGGCGCAGTTGGGCGAACCCGAAGTCGGACATCGTCAGCCGCCCGCCGCCCTGTCGCTGACCCAGGCCACGGAATATGGCTCGGTCTATACCGAGGAAGAACTGCGCCACCTGATCGAACCGGCCAAGGCGCTGGGCTACGGCGTTCACATGGACGGCGCGCGCCTGACGAATGCGGTCGCCGCCGGCTTCGACCTGAAAGACATTCCGCGCCTGGGCGTGGACGTGCTGGTGTTCGGCGGGGCCAAGGCGGGGGCCAACTGCGCTGAGGCGATCGTGCTGTTCGACAAGAGCCTGGCGCGGCGACTGGACAATCGGCTCAAGCAGGCGGGCCAGACGTCGTCCAAGACGCGTCTGTTGTCGGGTCCGATGCTGGGCTTGCTGGAAAGCGGCGATTGGGAATCGGGCGGCGCCCATGCCAATCTGATGGCGCAGCGGCTGGCGGCAGGCATCGCGGGGCGGTCGCCCTTCGTCCTGGCCCATCCGGTGGAGGCGAACGCCGTCTTCGTGCGGATGCCGCCAGAGGCGCATGCCCGCCTGAACGAAATGGGCTGGGCCTGCTATACCTTCGATGACGGTTCGGTGCGCTTCGTCTGTTCATGGGCGACGCAGGAAGCGGCCGTGGACGAGTTGATCGAGGCGGTCGCCGGTCTGGGCTGAGCGACGAATCCCCGCTTGCGCGCCAGCGTGGCCTTTCCCCGGTCGCATTGGCTTTCCATATGCGGATCATGGCGATACGAGGCGAACGCTCCGGCGGCAGGCGTGACCCGATGGTCAAGGCGCAGCAGGCAGGGAGCTTACAGGACAAGACGGACGGACCCCCGACGCTGACGGCGCTGGCGGATTTGGCGCGGCTGGTCGCCCGTTCAGGCGCACCGCACCTGAAACTGCGGCTGATCTCGGCCATCCTGCTGACGCTGGCGGGCAAGGGGCTGGGCGTCATGGCGCCGCTGGTGCTGGGTGCGGCGGTCAACCGTCTGGCGGCGGGGCAGGGTGCCGCGACCGCCGTCGGCCTGGGCTTTGCGGCCTTCGCCATCGGCTGGACGCTTGTTCGGTTCCTGTCGGCGGCCTCGCCCCTGATCTCCGACGTGGTGTTCGCGCCGGTGCGCGCCTCCGCCCAGCGCGCGACGGCGGCCGAGGCCTTCGCCCATGCGCTGAGCCTGTCGCTGGACTTCCACCAGACCAAGCGCTCGGGCGCCCTGTCGCGGACCATGGACCGGGGATCGCGCGCGGTCGACTTTCTGCTGCGCATCCTGGCCTTCAATCTGGTTCCGACCGGGGTGGAGCTGGTGCTGGCGGCCGGGGTGCTGGGCGCGAAGTACGACTGGCGTTTCGCCGCCGTCGCGGTGGTCGTGGTCGTCATCTACACCGCCGCCACCTTCGCCATGTCCAACTGGCGGCTGGAGCATCGCCGGATCATGAATGCGGCCGATTCCGAGGCCGCCGGCGTCTCGGTCGACGCCCTGCTAAACTATGAGACGGTGAAGTCGTTCGGGGCCGAGACGCGCGCTGCCCAGACCTATGACCGGGCGCTGGGCGACTATGCCGAGGCGTCGCTGAAGGCCAACAGTTCGCTGAACATGCTGAACGGGATGCAGGCCCTGGTGATGAACCTGGGGCTGGGCGTCATGGCGGTGATGGCCGGGTTCGAGGCGGCGGCCGGGCGGATGGGACCGGGCGACGTGACGGCGGCGGTGCTGATCATGATCTCGCTGTATGCGCCGCTGAACATCCTGGGCTTCGCCTATCGAGAAATTCGTCAGTCCTTCATCGACATGGAGGAGATGCTGAAGGTGACGCGACAGACGCCGCAGGTCGCCGATGCGCCGAACGCCGCCGCCCTGCCGCGGCCGGTCGATGCGCGCGGGGCGTCGGTCGCGTTCGAGGCCGTCGGCTTCCGCCACGATGCACGGGCGAATGGGCTGGAGGACGTGAGCTTCTACGCCGCGCCAGGCACCACGACGGCGCTGGTCGGCCCCTCGGGCGCGGGGAAGTCCACCATCGTCAAACTGGCGCTGCGTCTGCTCGATCCGCAGGAAGGGCGCGTGCTGATCGACGGCCATGATGCGCGTGAGGTGACCCAGGCCTCGCTGCGATCGGCGGTGGCGCTGGTGCCTCAGGATGTGGCGCTGTTCAACGACACCCTGGCCGCCAACATCGCCTTCGCCCGGCCCGAGGCGGATGAGGCGCAGGTGTGGGCGGCCGCGGAGGCGGCGGAACTGGCCGACTTCATTCGCGGCTTGCCGGACGGGATGCAGACCAAGGTCGGCGAACGGGGGTTGAAGCTGTCGGGCGGCGAACGTCAGCGGGTGGGCATCGCTCGCGCCCTGCTGGCCGATCCGTGCATCCTGATCCTGGACGAGGCGACCAGCGCCCTGGACAGCCGCACCGAGGCCGCGATCCAGAAGACGCTGCGCAAGGCCAGGAACGGCCGCACGACCCTGGTGGTCGCCCACCGGCTGTCGACCGTGGCGGACGCGGACCAGATTCTGGTGCTGAAGGCCGGGCGGATCGTCGAGCGGGGCGGGCACCACGAACTGGTGGCCCGACAGGGCGGGGAATATGCAGCGCTGTGGCGCAAACAGACGCGCGGCGGCAAGACGCCTCAGATGGCGGACTGACCGGCGGCCGGCAGCTTCTTTCTCACCACCTCTTGCAGGTTCGTCAGGATGGCGGTCCGCGCGGCCTGCTCCTCGGGCGGCAGCGCCAGCAACAGCTTCATCGCCTGGGCGTGGACCGTGGCGATGCGCCAGTCGAAGCCGCCCTGACGCGGCGCGGCGTCCAGCAGGTCGCACAGGCCCTTGGCCGCTGTGCACAGGTCATCCATCGAAAAGGGGCTGGCGGCGTCAATGATCTGGCTGGAGGCGGAATAGGCCAGATCCAGCCGCATCGGCTCGATCAAGGCCGGATCGGGCTTGGCCAGAAGGACGGCGATATTGTCGCCGATGATGGCGCGGGCCTGATCCTGAAGGCCGTCGAGATTGGCGCGGGCCTGAGCCAGGGCGACCCCGACGCTGACGCCGCCGGGGCGGTCCAGCATCTCGGACAGGCGGGATTTGCGCTGGGTATGGGTGATGACGGTCATAGGGCCAAGGTCTCCATCCCACTCGCCTTGCGGATCATGTCGGCGCGACGTTCGACGCCTTCGTAACCGGTATGCCGGAACCGGCGATCGGGGCCCATATAGTCGCCGACCTCGAGGAAAGGCCGGCTGTCGCGCGCGACCCACAGGATGCGCTCCAGCAAAAGGGCCGGGCTGAACGGCTTGGTGATGACGAAGTTGGCGCCGCAGTCGCGCGCCTCGGCGACGCGACCGCGACGAATATGGCTGGCGGTCATGATGACGGGGGTGAAGGTGTTGGGATTGGCGCCTGAGCGACGCAGCCAGCGCACCAGTTCGAACCCGTCGATGTCGGGCATATCTGTATCGACGACCAGCAGATCGACGGGCTTGTCGGTCAGCAGCTTCTGGGCCTCGGTCCCCGTGCCGCAGGCATAGGTCGGGCGGATGCCGAAGCCGGTCAAAGCGTTAGAAGTCAGCGTCAGCGAAAACGGCGAATCGTCGACGATCATCGTGATCGCGCCGCCCAGATTGAAGACGGCGCTTTCGCGCAGAGACTCGCCGCCGCTCATGACGCAAAGGCCCCCGTCTGGCCCGCCGATAGACTCATGGCCGGTCGCAAACCCCGATGCCCCTTAACGAAGGTGGAGCTTGGCAGACGAGGGTGGATGCTGCGTTAACGCTGACTCGGGCGATCAAGCGTCAGAGGGCGCCGATGGCGTAGAAGCGATCCGCGCGGCGCTTCTTGATCTGCTGGGGCGTCAGGCCGTCAAAGCCCTTCAGCTCTTCGGCCAGAACGTCGCCGACATTGGCCATCCCCGCGTCGCGATCGGTGTGAGCGCCGCCGACAGGCTCTTGGATCAGGCGGTCCACGATCTTCAGCTGCATCAGGTCCGGGCCGGTGATCTTCATCGCCATGGCCGCATCCTTGGCCCGCGCGCCGTCGCGCCACAAAATGCCGGCGGCGCCCTCGGGCGAGATGACCGAATAGATCGAGTGCTCCAGCATCAGCACGCGGCTGGCCGCCGCGATGGCGATGGCGCCGCCCGAACCGCCTTCGCCGGTGATGGTGGCGATGGAGGGCACGCCCAGGGTCAGGCAGCGCTCGGTCGAGCGGGCGATGGCCTCGGCCTGACCGCGTTCCTCGGCGCCCAGGCCCGGATAGGCGCCGGCGGTATCGATGAAGCTGAGGACCGGCAGGCCGAACTGTTCGGCCATGTCCATCAGGCGCACCGCCTTGCGATAGCCCTCGGGCCGCGCCATGCCGAAGTTGTGGGTGATACGGGTCGCGGTGTCGTGACCCTTCTCGTGGCCCATGATGACGACTGGACGACCGCGGAACCGGGCAAGGCCGCCCAGGATGGCCTGGTCGTCGCCGAACTGGCGGTCGCCGTGCAGCTCGTTCCAGTCGGTGAACAGGCTCTGGACGTAATCGATGAAGTGCGGACGCTGCGGATGGCGCGCGACCTGTGTCTTCATCCAGGGGTCGAGGCCGGCGTAGGTCTTCTTGCGCAGCTGCTCGGCCTTTTTGCGAAGGCCTTCGATCTCGTGATCGATGTCGCCCGAGGTGTCGGCCAGCAGCGACAGCTCCTCGATCTTGGCTTCCAGATCGGCGATCGGCTTTTCGAAGTCGAGATAGTGCGTGGCCATCAAGGCGTCCGGGAACTGCAAACGGGCGAAAGCGCCCTTGGGGAAGGCGCGCGAACCTAGAGAGGTCAACGCCGCCGGGCAAGCGGGGGTTCAGTCGTCGCGCGCCAAGGGGTGGTTTTGGTGGACGACCTGGGCCAGGCGATCGGTGGCGACGTGGGTGTAGATCTGGGTCGTGGCGATATCGACGTGGCCTAGCAGGGTCTGGACAACGCGCAGGTCCGCGCCGCCTTCCAGCAGGTGGGTGGCGAAGGCGTGGCGCAGGACGTGGGGGCTGACGCGGGCGGGATCTATGCCGGCGGTGACCGCGGCCTCGTCCAGCAGTTGGGCGAAGCGGCGCGGGGTCAGGTGGCCGGTGCGGCCGGAGGAGGGAAACAGCCAGGGACTGTCGGGCGGCTCAGGCTTTCGCCCATCCTTGCCCTTGAGCTTCGCGTCGCGGACGACCAGCCAGGCCTTGACCGCTTCGCGGGCGGCGGCGTTGAGGGGCGCGAGCCGTTCCTTGCCGCCCTTGCCGCGCACGATCAGATAGGCGGGGTCGCGCCGAACGGCTTCGACTTTCAGCCCCAGCAGTTCGGACACCCGCAGGCCGGAGGCGTAGGCCATCTCGACCAGGGCGACCAGGCGCAGACCCGCCGCCGCGTCACGGGCGGCCGAGGCGGCCAGCAGGGCGTCGATCTCGGCGCGGCTCAACACCTTGGGCAGCGATCGGCCCTGTTTGGGGGCGTCGAGGCGGCGCGAGGGGTCGTCGGTGCGCCACCCCTCGGCCAGGGCGAAGCGATAGAACTGACGCGCGGACGAGCGACGACGGGCGGCGGTGGCGGCCGACAGGCCGCGCCGCGACAGGTCGGCGAACCAGGCCTCGACCGCCTCGGCGTCGGCCTTCATCAACCCGCCGGCGTCCGACAGCGCCGTCTCCGCGTCCGCCAGATCGCGGCCATAGGCGGACAGCGTATGGGGCGAGGCGTCGCGTTCGACCGCCATCATCTCCAGAAAGGCCTCGATCTGGGGCGTCATCGCACGATCCGCGCGCCGAACGGATGGCGCATGGTCTGGCTTGGTGTAGAGGTTTTCTGGATCATGCCTGCCCGCGCCGCCGCCTTCGCCTTCCTCTCGACCGACCGTTCCGCCGGAGCCGCCGGATGAGGCGGCGCGCGAATCCGGGTCCGACCCGCACCATAGCCCTCGTCGGCCTGATGGGGGTGGGCAAATCGTCAGTCGGTCGTCGGCTGGCCAATCGGCTGCGACTGCCGTTTGCGGACGGGGATGTGGAGATCGAGGCGGCGGCCGGGATGACGGTGTCGGAAATCTTCGCCGCCCTGGGCGAGGCCGAGTTCCGCGCGGGTGAGGCGCGGGTGATCCGCCGCCTGCTGGAGGGGCCGCCCATCGTCCTGGCGACCGGCGGCGGGGCGATGATGAATCCGGAGACGCGGGCGCTGCTGAAGGCCAAGGCCGACACCGTCTGGCTGAGGGCCGATCTGGCGGTCATCGCGGAGCGGGTGGCGCGCCGCGACACGCGGCCCCTGCTGCGCGGCAAGGATCCGTTGGAGGTGCTGACGACCTTGGCTCAGGCGCGCTATCCCATCTACGGCGAGGCCGATGTGACCGTGGACGTCGGGCAGGGCTCGCACGGCCAGGCGGTGGACGCCATTCACAAGAACCTGCGCCGACACTGGCGCCAGAGACGACGCACGGAGACCCCGCAATGACGATCATTCCGGTCAGCGGCGGGGCCTTTGCCGCCTATGACGTCGTGGTGGGACGCGGGCTGCTGGCGCAGGCCGGCGCACACATCGCGCCGCTGGCCAAGGGGCGGACGGTCATCGTCACCGACGAGACGGTTGCGGGCATCCACGCCCAGGCCCTGACCGCGTCGCTGACGGCGGCGGGCGTGACCAGCGAGATCGTGGCCGTGCCGGCGGGCGAGGGCTCCAAGTCCTTCGCCGAGCTGGAGCGCGTGCTGGACCGGCTGCTGGAGATCGGCCTGGATCGCAAGGATGTGGTGATCGCTTTGGGCGGCGGGGTCGTCGGCGATCTGGCCGGGCTGGCGGCAGCCCTGTTCATGCGCGGCATCGACTTCGTGCAAATCCCCACCACCCTGTTGGCCCAGGTCGACTCGTCTGTCGGCGGCAAGACAGCCATCGACACCCCGCGCGGCAAGAACCTGGTCGGCGCGTTTCATCAGCCGCGTTTGGTGCTGGCGGATGTCGACGTGCTGGCCACGCTGCCGGAACGCCAGGTGAGGTCCGGCTGGGCCGAGGTGCTGAAGCACGGGCTGATCTGCGACGCGCCCTTCTTCGACTGGCTGGCAGGCGAGGGGGCTGCGGGCGCGCAGGGCGATCCGGCGGCGCTGGAACGGGCGGTGATCCGCTCGGTCGAGATCAAGAGCGCGGTGGTCGGCGAGGACGAGAAGGAGGCGGGACGACGCGCCCTGCTGAACCTAGGTCACACCTTCGGCCATGCGATCGAGGCCGAGGTCGGATTCGACGAAGGGGCGCTGGCGCACGGCGAGGCGGTGGCGCTCGGCTGCTGCATGGCCTTCCGCTATTCGGCGGGTGAGGGCCTGTGTTCGGCGGACAACGTGGCGCGGGTCGAGGCGGTGGTCGCGGCGGCTGGGCTGCCGACGCGGCTGGATCAGGCGGGATCGTTCGCGGCCGACCGACTGCTGGCCCTGATGGCCGGGGACAAGAAGGCCGAGGGCGGGGCGCTGACCCTGATCCTGGCGCGCGGCATCGGCCGTGCCTTTGTCGCTAAGGGCGTGGATGCGGCCAAGGTGCGGGCCTTCCTGATCGAGGAAGGCGCGACTGCGTGATGATGCGGATGGCCCCGGTACCTCTGGGGGATCGGTTCGTGCGGCTGGAGCCGTTCGAGGAAGGGCTGAGAGCCGAGGTTGGGGCGGCGCTGGATTGCGATCCCGACGCCTGGGAGATCATGGTGGCGCTTGCCTATGGCGATCATTTCGAGGCCTGGTGGAACGCCGCGATGGCGGCGATGAAGGCACAGAACCGGATCGCCTATGCGGTGCGGCGACTGTCCGATGGGGCGGTGGTCGGGACGACCAGCCTGTATGAGATCAACCCCGCCTATCGCCGCTGCGAAATCGGCTCGACCTTCTATCGGCCGGAGGCGCGGGGCGGGGCGATCAACCCGGCCTGCAAGCGGCTGTTGCTAGGGCATGCCTTCGACGCGGGCGCGGTGCGGGTCGAGATCATCACCGACGCCGTCAACGCCCAGAGCCAGGCCGCCATCCTGAAGCTGGGCGCCAAGGCCGAGGGCGTCCTGCGCAAGCACAAGATCACTTGGACCGGCCGGGCGCGCGACACCGCCATGTTCGCCGTCATCGACGACGACTGGCCCGAGGTGCGCGAGAGACTGGACCAGCGACTGGCGGCGTTCGTTTAGTCGACCGCTCGGCATTCCGTCGGCTGGCGGCCTTCGACGGACCAGGTGGCGAGGACGCCCTTGCCGCGCAATTCGACATTGGAAGCGCGGTACCAGATGCCGTCGGCGGCGCGCTCCTGATACAGGTCGATGGCCTCGCCGGACGAGTTGCGGATGGTGGCCATCTGGCGCGGGTTGTCGAAATCGACCGACAGGCGCTCGCCGTTGTCGCACAGATAGACGGTGTGGACGACGCGGTTCAGGGTGCGGTCCTGGATTTCGGCGCCGGTGCGCTGGCGGGCGGTCTGGGCCTGGATGGCGCGTTCCTTGACCTCGTCGCCGGTGCGCGGAGCCTTGTCGGGATCGGCGCCGCAGGCGGTGAGGAGGGCCAGGGCGGCCAAGCCGCTGAAGACGATCGACTGCGGCAGATCCGGCTTGAACAAGGTCTTTTCCCTCCACGGCCCCGCCCAACGGCGCAGCTTTTCGCGGCGTTCTAACGTGCGCCGCCTGTCGCCGTTCCCCGTCTTTGACGGAAGAAGGATTTGAGCAGCGACGACGCCTCGCCCGCCAGAAGGCCTGAGTCCGTCGTCGGGCGCCAGTGGCAGGTAGGTTGTTCGAACAGGCGCGGGCCGTGGATGACGGCGCCGCCCTTGGGATCGTCGGCGGCCCAGACGACGCGGCCGATGCGGGCGTGGCTGATGGCGCCGGCGCACATGGCGCAGGGCTCCAGCGTCACATAGAGCGTCAGGCCGGTCAGGCGATAGTTGTCCAGCGCCGTCGCCGCGCGCCGCATGGCGACGATCTCGGCATGGGCGGTGGGGTCGTGGGCCGCAATCGGACCATTGGCGCCGGTCGAAATTACCTCACCTGAAGCAGGATCGACAAGAATTGCGCCCACGGGCACCTCTCCTGCGTCCGCCGCCGCTTGCGCTTGGTCCAGCGCCATGCGCATGAACCGCTCATCATGGTCCGCCATACAGACGACAACGACAAGAAGCCCCGCGCCCGTCAAGACGAACGGTCGCCCCGGCCCTTTAAATCCTCCGGTCCCCGCAAGAGCGGCGACGGGACGAGATCATTCGGCGACAAGCCGCGCGGCCCTCGCGAAGACGGCGCCAAGCGGTTCGGCGACAAGGCCGACCGCCCCCGCAGCGACAAGCCCCGCAGCGACCGGCCCCGCACCGACAAGTCGCGCAGCGATGGGGGCGGCAAGGACGGCAAGTCCAAGACGCCTGAGACGCCTCTGCGCGCCGAGCGAATCGCCAAGACCATGGCGCGCGCCGGCATCGCCTCGCGCCGCGAGGTCGAACGGCTGATCGGTCTGGGCAAGGTGGCGGTCAACGGCCGCATCCTGGACACGCCCGCGACCTTGGTGACGCGCGACGACGTGATCACCGTGGACGGCAAGCCCATCGGTTCGACCCAGGCGACGCGGGTCTGGCGCTATCACAAGCCGGCGGGCCTGTTGACCAGCCATAGCGACCCGACGGGACGACCGACGGTGTTCGACGCCCTGCCGGCCGGTTTGCCGCGCGTGATTTCGGTCGGGCGGCTGGACCTGGCGACCGAAGGCCTGCTGCTGTTGACCAACGACGGCGAGCTGAGCCGGGCGCTGGAGCTGCCTTCGACCTCGCTGGTGCGTCAGTACCGGGCGCGGGCGCGGGGCAAGATCACCCAGGAGCAGCTGGACGCGCTGAAGGATGGCGTGGTCGTGGACGGCGTCTCCTATGGTCCCATCGAGGCCAAGCTGGACAAGGCCAAGGAGTCCAAGTCCGAGGACGGCAAGGCGCCGGCGAACCTGTGGATCTCGGTGTCGATCACCGAGGGCAAGAACCGCGAAGTCAGGAAGGTGCTGGAGTCCGTCGGCCTGACGGTCAACCGGCTGATCCGCCTGGCCTACGGCCCGTTCCGCCTGGACGTGCTGCCGGTCGGGTCGGTGGAGGAGGTCGGGCCGCGCGTGATCCGCGAGCTGTTGGCCGAGTATATCCGGCCCGAGAACCTGCCGACTGGCAATACGGTCGAGACGCCCGCGCCCATCCCCGGCCGTCGGGTCTCGACGCCCATCGTCAAGGGCCGGTCGGGTTCGGCCATGTCGGACCCGTCGCGCAAGCCCAGCCGCGTCCGCGCCGCCGAAACGGCCCAGGCGGATGCGGTCGAGCGCCGCGAGCGTCCGCCCAAGAAGGAGGGTTGGGCCAAGGCCGCGCCCAAGTTCGAGCATTCCAAGAGCTTCAAGCCGCGCGAGCGCACGGCGCCGGCTGGCGATCGTTTGGCGCGTGAGGACGGCGACCGGCCCAAGCGCGCCTTCAAGCCGCGCGACGACCAATTCATCGACGATCGGCGCGGCAAGCCCGGCGCCAAGCCGGCGGGACGTGCCGGTTCCGGCCCCCGCGCCGGGGGTCCCGGCGGAAAGCCGACCGGCGGCCGCGACTTCAAGCCTCGCACGGGTGGCGGCGGCAAGCCGGCCGGTCCGTCTGGAACGAGCGGACGCGGGCCAGGCGGCAAACCGCGCACGCCCCGCTGAGGATCGCCGCCGAGGACTGAGCGATGACGATCTCGACCGGGCGGTGCCTGTGCGGCGCCATCACCTTCACCGCGACGCCGAACGGCGGGATGCACGCCTGCCACTGCTCGACCTGTCGGCGGCAGTCGGGCGGCATCCTGTTCAGCGTGGACTGCGGCGACAGCGTCGCGGTCACGGGCGAGGTGGCGACCTATGTGTCGTCCGACTGGGCGACGCGGCAGTTCTGCCCCGCCTGCGGGACCGGCCTGTTCTGGCGCTCGAACGACGCGGCGATCACCATGGTCTCGGCCCAGGCGTTCGACGACCCGTCGGTCTTCGCCTTGGAGGACGAGTTCTGCATCGAGAGCAAGCCGGCGACCTATGCGCTGGCGGGCGAGCGGCCGCGCCTGACGACGGACGAGCTATGGGCGCAGTTCGCGCCGCCTGAGGCCTGAGAGTATGCGGATCGTCGCCGGAAGCCTGAAGGGGCGGGCCATCGTCGCGCCGGAGGGGCAGGGTACGCGCCCGACCTCGGACCGCGCGCGCCAGGCCGTGTTCAACGTGCTGGAACACGCCGCCTGGGGCGAGAGCCTGCAAGGCTTGCGGGTCATCGACCTGTACGCCGGTTCCGGCGCCCTGGGGTTCGAGGCGGTCAGCCGGGGAGCGGGCTTCTGCCTGTTCGTCGAGACGGACGACGGGGCGCGCGGCGCGATCCGCGAGAACGCCGACGCCTATGGGCTGATGGGACGCACGCGGGTGCATCGCAGGAGCGCGACCGACCTGGGCGTGCGGCCCGGCCCGATCGCCGAGGCGTTCGACCTGGCCTTTCTGGACCCGCCCTATGGCAAGGGGCTGGGAGAGCAGACGCTGGCGCGGCTGATCGAGGGAAGCTGGCTCAAGCCCGGCGCCCTGGTGGTGTTCGAGCGCGGGTCGGACGAGCCGGAGATCGACACCCCTGGCTATCAGCGTCTGGACGCGCGCGACTATGGCGCAGCCAGGGTGCTGTTCCTGAAGGTGGCGGACCCTGCCGCCTGAGCGGAAAAGTGCACTGTGAGTTTTTACAGTGCACTTTCGTGCAGATTTTTGCGAGCGGGTCGCAACCGCCTCAGTCCTCGGGCGGCGGTCCCAGCAGGGCCTCGTCTTCTTCCTCGATCTCGCGCCGCATGTTTTCCAGCGAGGCGGCCACCTCCTCGCGGCTCATGCCGCTGAAGAAGTCCCGATCGAAGGCGCGAGCCGCGCGGGTCAGTTCGTCGGCCAGGGCGCGCCAGCGGCGAGCGTCCGACGCGCGCCCGCCCTCGACCGCCTCGGCGAAGCGCAGACGCGCGGTTCGGGCCAGGTCGTCCATGTCCAGGTCGGAATAGAGGTTCAGGTCCAGCTCGCCGGGCGGCGGTTCGACCTGATCGCTGCGCCGCCAGCCGTATTTGCGGGCGCGCCGGCGAAAGGCGGACAGGCCCAGGTCGTGGCGACGACAGACGGCCTCGGCGCTGAGACCCGACAGATAGTCGGTGCGGGCCTGGGCCCAGATGGCGGCTTCACGGATGCGATAGGGCTCGGTCATGATCGCAGCCATAGACCGGCGCTACGTCAGATGCGGACGTGGATCAGAGTTTGGCGACCAGGCCGCGCGCGGCGGCCGTCACTTCGGCCCAGGTGATTTCGAAACCGTCGTCGTCGCCGAAATAGGGGTCGGCGACGGCCTGACCCTCGCGGCCGGGCACGTGGTCGAGCAGCAGGCTGAGCTCGGCGGTCGCATCGTCGGGCCGCAGGCGGCGCAGGTTTTTCAGGTTCTCGTGGTCCAGGGCGATCACATGGGTGAAGCGGCGAAAGTCCGCCTGCGTCACCTGCCGCGCCTTCAACCCCGAAATCTCGACCCCATGCCGCCGCGCCGTCGCCTGCGCCCTCGGGTCCGGCGGCTCGCCCGCATGCCAGTCCCCGGTCCCGGCGGAATCGACGATCAGGTCGAGGCGAAGCCGCTCCGCCTCTGCGCGCAGGGCGGCCTCGGCGAGGGGCGAGCGACAGATGTTGCCTAGGCAGACGAAGAGGATGGAGGGCATACAATCTCTGTACCCTGTTATCGTCTGATCGCTTCTCAGCCGCGCGGAGGAAAAGGATCTTTCGCTGGCGCTATCGTGTCGGACGCGCGAATCCGGCCATCGACGCCATGCGTGCGCAGCTCTCCTCCACCCTTATGTTCAATGATTTGGCGTGCGCGGTCCTGCGCTTCTCGCTGTGTTGGAAGAATGGCGCTGGCTCTCTGAGAACCCGGCGCCACTACAGCCCAACCGTTGGGTCGAGGGGTAACGTGACGACTATTGGACATAAGAAAAATCGCTCCAATGTTGTTCACGGAACGTCTCACGAACTGGTGGGCAATTCTAGCCAAATTTCCGTGATCTCTTAACGGCGCCCGAACAGCTTCTCCAGGTCGTGCAGCTTCAGCTCCACATAGGTGGGGCGGCCGTGGTTGCATTGGCCGGAGTGGGGGGTGGCTTCCATCTGGCGGAGCAGGGCGTTCATCTCCGGCGCCGAGAGGACGCGGCCTGAGCGGACGCTTCCGTGGCAGGCCATGGTGCCGCAGATGGCGGCGAGCCGTTCCTTGAGCGACAGGGCCTGGCCGTGTTCGGACAGGTCGTCGGCGATGTCGCGGATCAAGCCCTGAACATCGGTGTCGCCAAGCATGGCCGGGGTCTCGCGCACCAGGACGGCGCCGGCGCCGAAGGCCTCGACAATCAGGCCCATCTCGGCCAGTTCCTCGGCGCGCCCGGCGACGCGTTCGGCCTCGGCCGGGTCCAGATCGACCACCTCGGGCGTCAGCAAGGCCTGACGGGTCACGGCCCCCTCGGCCATCTGGGCCTTCATCCGCTCATAGACCAGCCGCTCGTGCGCCGCATGCTGATCGACGATGACCAGGCCGTCGCGGGTCTGGGCGACGATATAGTTGGCGTGCAGCTGACCCCGCGCGGCGCCCAGGGGGTAGTCGAGGGGGTCGGCGGGGGCGGGGTGAAGAGTGAGTCGTGAGTCGCGAGCGGATGGATCGCTCGCGGTCGGCTGCTGGGGCCATGACGGGCCGTCCCAGCCGGGTTCGACGCGGGCGCTGCGTTCGTTGAGGCCGGGCAGGACCTGGGCGGCGGCGGGCTGGGACCAGCCGGTCCAGCCGCTGAAGCCTTGCGCCGAGGGGGCGCTGGGGCTGTAGGCGGGGCCGGATGCGACGCCGGTGTGGGGCTGGAAACCCGACAGGGCGTCGGCGGCGACGGTTGTGCTGGCGCGGTGGCCGGCGGCGTGCAGCGCGTGCCTGAGGGCGCCGACGATCAGCCCGCGCACCAGGGCCGGATCGCGGAACCGGACCTCGGCCTTGGCCGGGTGGACGTTGACGTCGACATAGAGCGGATCGATGTCGAGGAAGAGGACGGCGGCCGGGTGCCGGTCGCGCGCCAGGAAGTCGGCATAGGCCCCGCGCAGGGCCCCTTGCAGCAGCCGGTCCTTCACCGGGCGGCCGTTGACGAACAAATACTGATGCGCCGCATTGCCGCGCGAATAGGTGGGCAGGCCCGCATAGCCCGACAGGTGCACGCCGTCGCGCTCCTGATCGATCAAGAGGGCGTTGGCCTCGAAGTCGCGACCCAAGAGGGCGGACAGCCGCTTCAGCCGGCCTTCATCGCCGGGATGTTCGGCGGGCAGGCGCAGGGTGACCTTGCCGTCCAGCGACAGGGTGAAGGCGACGGCCTCGTGCGCCATGGCCTGGCGCTTGATCTCCTCCGAGATGGCCATGGCCTCGGATCGCTCGGACTTCATGAACTTGAGCCGGGCGGGGGTGGCGTAGAAGAGGTCGCGCACCTCGACCCGCGCGCCGTGCGGGCCGGGGAAGGGGGCGGGGGCCAGGGGACGGGTCTCGCCGCCCTCGACCGTGATGGCCCATGCGTCGGTTTCGTCGCGCGATCGGGTGGTGATCGACAAGCGGGCGACCGAACCGATGGAGGGCAGGGCTTCGCCCCGAAAGCCCAGGGTGTGGATGCGCAGCAGATCCACGTCGCCGGCGTCGTCAGGCTCCAGCTTGGACGTGGCGTGGCGTTCGATGGCCAGGGGCAGTTCCTCGCGCGGAATCCCCTTGCCGTCGTCGGCGATCAGGATGCGCGACAGACCGCCGCCGTCGGCCTGGATCTCGATATTGCGGCCGCCGGCGTCCAGGGCGTTCTCGACCAGTTCCTTGATGGCGCTGGCCGGCCGCTCGACCACCTCGCCGGCGGCGATGCGGTTGACGGTTTCGGGGGAAAGGCGGCGGATGGGCATGAGCAGGCGAAGATAGGGCGCGGGGGGGATTCGCGCCATGCACGATCCTTTCCCTCTCCCGTTGGGAGAGGGTGGCCCGAAGGGCCGGGTGAGGGTCGGGCGGTAGGCCAGTTCGCAAAGCCGCGACCCTCACCCTTTCGCGCGAAGGCCGATCGCTGACGCTCTCGGGCGCTCAAGCCCTCTCCCAACGGGAGAGGGATCAATCTGCCGTTTTGGACTTGGCGGCCTTCTTCGCCGGAGCCTTCTTGGCGGCCGGTTTCTTGGCGGCGGCCTTTTTCGGGGCGGCGGCCTTTTTCGGAGCGGCGGCCTTCTTGGCGGGCGCCTTCTTCTTGGGCGCGGCGCCGGCCTTGGCGGCCAGAAGAGGCAGGGCGTCTTCCAGGGTCAGGTCTTCGGGCGCCGTGCCCTTCGGCAGGGTGGCGTTGATCTTGCCGGACTTGACGTAGGGGCCGAAGCGACCGGCCATGACGTGGATCGGCTCGCCCGTTTCCGGGTGGGCGCCCAGGTCTTTCAGCGGAGCCGTGGCGGCGCCGCGACCGGGACGACCGGCGCGCTTCTCGGCCAGCAGGGCCACGGCGCGGTTCAGGCCGACCTCAAACACCTCGTCGATGTCCGAGACATTGGCGTAGGTGCCCGCGTGCAGGACGAACGGTCCGTAACGGCCCAGGCCCGCCGTGATCATCTTGCCGTCCTCGGGGTGCACCCCGACCTCGCGCGGCAGGGCCAGCAGACGCAGCGCCTGGTCCAGCGTCAGGGACGCCGGCGACCAGCCCTTGGGCAGGGACGAGCGTTTAGGCTTGTCGCCCTCGGGCGGGGTGATTTCGACGTAGGGGCCAAAACGGCCGATCTTCAGTTGGACCGGCTGGCCCGTTTCCGGATCGACGCCCAGTTCGCGGTCGCCGCTCTCGGCCGAGCCGTCCTCCGCCGACGGGCTGGCGACGGGGCGGGTGTATTTGCACTCGGGATAGCGGTCGCAGCCGATGAAGGCGCCGAAGCGGCTGGTCTTCAGGCTGAGCTGGCCCTGGTGGCACAGGGGGCACTCGCGCGGATCGGTCCCATCGCCCTTGTCCGGGAAGATGTGGGCGCCCAGGCTTTCGTTCAGGGCGTCCAGAATGGCCGTGGTGCGCAGTTCGCCGGCGGCTTGCGTCGCGGCGTGGAAGTCCTGCCAGAAGTTGCGCAGCAGCACCTTCCAGTCCAGCTGACCGGCCGAAACCTCATCGAGCTGGGTCTCCAGCGCGGCGGTGAAGTCGTATTCGACCCACTTCCTGAAGAACTGCTCCAGGAAGGCCGTGACCAGCCGTCCCTTGTCCTCGGGATAGAAGCGGTTCTTGTCGACGCGGACGTATTCGCGGTCGCGCAGGGTCGACAGGGTCGAGGCGTAGGTCGAGGGGCGGCCGATGCCCAGCTCTTCCAGCTTCTTGACCAGGGTGGCTTCCGAATAGCGCGGGGGCGGTTCGGTGAAATGCTGGTCTGTGCGGATGGCGTCGACCTTGGCCTTGGCGCCTTCCTTCAGGGCGGGCAGGCGGCTGGTGTCGTCGCTCTCGTCGTCTTCGGCGCCCTTCTGCTTTTCGTCGCGGCCTTCCTCATAGACGGCGAGGAAGCCGTCGAAGGTGACGACCTGGCCGGTGGCGCGCAGGCCCGTCTGGCCGTCGGCGGTCTCGATGTCGACGGTGGTGCGGTCCATCCGGGCCGCCTCCATCTGCGAGGCGACCATCCGCTTCCAGATCAGTTCATACAGGCGCTGAAGATCGGATTCGAGGCGCAGGCTGTCGGGATGGCGCGCGATATTGGTCGGCCGGATCGCTTCGTGCGCTTCCTGAGCATTTTTGGCCTTGGTCTTGTAATAGCGTGGTTCCTGCGGGACGAAGGCCGGGCCGAACGCTTGGCTGATGACCTCGCGCGCCTGGGCGATGCCCTCGGGCGTGGTCTGGACGCCGTCGGTCCGCATATAGGTGATCAGGCCGCCGGTCTCGTCGACGCCTTCATACAGTTTCTGCGCCGCCTGCATGGTGCGCTGGGCCGAGAAGCCGAGCTTGCGCGCCGCCTCCTGTTGCAGGGTCGAGGTGGTGAAGGGCGGGGCCGGATTGCGGCGAACGGGCTTCTTCTCCACCGCATTGATGGTGAAGTCGCCGGCCGCGATGGCCGCGCGGGCGGCGGAAGCCGTGGCCTCGTCCTTGATGTCCAGACGCTGGATGCGCTTGCCGGCGTGCTTGACCAGGCGGGCGGTGAAGGGCGGGCTGTCGGCGTTCAGGTCGGCCTCTATGGACCAGTATTCCTGAGCCTTGAACTTCTCGATCTCCATCTCGCGATCGACGACGATGCGCAGCGCCACGGATTGGACGCGGCCTGCCGAGCGGGCGCCCGGCAGCTTGCGCCACAGGACCGGCGAGAGGGTGAAACCAACGAGATAATCCAGCGCGCGGCGGGCCAGATAGGCCTCGACCAGCTCCATGTCGATCTGACGCGGGTTGGCCATGGCCTCGAGCACGGCGGACTTGGTGATGGCGTTGAAGGTGACGCGTTCGACGTGGGTGTCTTTCAGCGCCTTCTTCTTGTTCAGCACTTCCAGCACGTGCCAGCTGATGGCTTCCCCTTCGCGGTCGGGGTCGGTCGCCAGGATGACGCGGTCGGCGCGCTTGGCGGCCTCGGCGATTTCGGACAGGCGTTTGGCGCCCTTGGTGTCGGCTTCCCAATGCATGGAGAAGTCGTCGTCGGGCAGGACCGAGCCATCCTTGGACGGCAGATCGCGGACGTGGCCGTACGAGGCCAGGACCTCATAGTCCGAGCCCAAATACTTATTGATGGTCTTGGCCTTTGCGGGGCTCTCGACGATGACGAGGTTCATAATGGTCCGGTCTCGGGAAGGGGCGCGAACGTGGTTGGAGCGGAGCCGTGAGTCAATCGCACCTATCGTCTTACACCCTAGGGTAGTTGTGTTTTAATGTGGCGCGGCTAGATTGTGGCTCTGACAACGGAGACGATCATGGCGACGGCGCAACCTCAATCGCCCTGCGAAACGGATCGCCAGGCGCATATCGAAGCGGCGGCCTTTCCGACGCGGGAATATATCGGCGCGATGGCGCTGGAAATGGCGCGGCTGGCGCGGGACGAGGGCGACGTGCGGCTGGCCGGCTTGCTGGAACAGGCGGCGGGCGTGGCGGGTCATCCGCCGACCTAAAGAGAAGCGAGACCGCCAGGCAGCAGATCGGCGCGGCCGGTCAGGCTCAGCTCCAGCAGGGCGGCGGCGACCTGGGACACCGGAGCGTTGAGGGCGCGGGCGATTTCATCGCGCGGCGTCGGAGTCGGCGACAGTAGGGCGGCGACGCGGTCGAGGAAGGCGTCGTCGATGTCGCCGTCGAATCGCATCGGATCGACAGGCGGCTCGCGCAGGGTGCGCAGGGTGTTGAAGGCGCGTTCGATATCCTCGATCCCCTCGCACAGGATGGCGCCCTGGCGCAGCAGTTCGTTGGGCCCTCGCGCGCGGGGATCCAGCGGCGATCCGGGCACAGCGAAGACATCGCGTCCTTGTTCGGCGGCGAGACGGGCGGTGATCAGGGAACCGGACCGGATTTCAGCCTCGACCACCACGACGCCCCGCGACAGGCCCGAGATGATGCGGTTGCGGCGCGGGAAATCGCGCGCCTGGGCGCGGGCGCCGACCGGGCTTTCTGAGACGACGCAGCCTTGTTCCGTCAGGCGGGCGTAGAGGTCGGCGTGTTCGGACGGATAGATGTCGTTCACCCCGCCGCCCAGGACCGCGACAGTCCCGGTTGCCAGGGCCCCTTCGTGCGCGGCGGCGTCGATGCCGCGCGCCATGCCCGAGACGACGACATGACCCGCCTGACCAAGTTGCTGCGCCAGGCCGCGTGCGATCCGCTGCCCCCCCGCCGAGGCGATGCGGGCGCCGACGATGGCGACAGAGGGCTGGTTCAACAGATCGACGCGACCGCGCGTCCACAGGATCGGCGGCGGCGGATCGAGCGCGGCCAGCATCTCGGGATAGTCAGGATCGCCCATCACCAGCAGGCGGGCGCCGATGGCGTCGCCGGCGGCGATCTCGCGTTCGACCGTCTCGACGGGGGGCGGAACGAAGGCGGCGCCGGACTTGCGCACCAGATCGGGCAGTGCGTCCAGCGCACGGAGGGCCGAGCCGTAGCGGCCGATCAGTTGAGCGAAGGCGACGGGGCCGATGCGGTCGGTGCGGGCGAGCCGCAGCCGGGCGAAGCGTTCAGCCGGGTCCAGGCTCACGCCTTCTTGGCCCCGATGCGCGGTTCCTCGCCCTTCAGCAGCCGGGCGATGTTCTGGTGATGTCGAACCCAGATCAGGACGGCGGCGAAGACGGTGAGGGCGAGGATGGGCAGGCTGACCGGCAGGCCGACGACGGCGAGCGGCAGAAGCGCCAGCAGAGGCGCAGTCGCCGATGAAATGAGCGCCGCCAGCGACGAATAGCGGAACAGGAAGGCGCAGAGCAGCCAGACCGCCCCCGCCATCAGGCCCAGCGGCCAGGCGGCGGCCAGCAGCAGGCCATAGAAGGTGGCGACGCCCTTGCCGCCCTTGAAGCCCAGCCAGACGGGGAAAAGGTGGCCGAGGAAGGCCGCGCCGCCGGCGATGGCGCCGGCCAGCTCGCTGCCGAACAGATGACGGGCGATCAGCAGGGCGACCGCGCCCTTGCCGGCGTCCAGTAGCAGCGTGGCCAGGGCCAAATCCTTGCGGCCGGTGCGCAGGACATTGGTCGCGCCGATATTGCCCGAGCCGATGTTGCGCACGTCGCCGGCGCCGGCTGCACGTGTGATCACCACGCCGAACGGAATCGAGCCGAGCAGATAGCCGCCCAGCGCCACCAGCGCCAAGGTCCCGATTGCGGGGCCCACCAGATCCTGCACGTTGATTCGCTCCCCGCGTGTCGTTGCGGCAAAATGCGTCGCGGGGCGGTCGGGAGCAAGGGCGATCCGACCTCTTGACCCGATGATCGGCGCAGCGTTTGGTCCGCGCGTCTTTCCGGAGCCGATCCATGACCCGTATTTCCGCCGCCGCCGCCACCCTGCTGTTGGTTTCGACGACAGGTTGCGTCGGGGCGCCGCCGGTGGCGCCACCGCCGTCGTCGGGTCCGGCCATGGCGGCCTATTTCGACTGCGTGCGTGAGGGCGGCGTCGCGATCTCGGCGCACAGGGCGGTCTCGGCGCTGGACCAGCCCGAGAACTCCATCGCCGCCATCGAGGCGACAGGCCGAGCGATCCCCAATGCGATCCTAGAACTGGACGCGGTCCTGACCAAGGATCGGCAGTTGGTTCTGATGCATGACGACACCATGGACCGGACGACCACGGGGCGCGGCCGGGTCGCGGACCTGACGCTGGCCCAGGTGAAACAGGCGCGGTTGAGGGCGTCGAACGACGTCCTCACGCGCGCCGCGCCGCCGACGCTGGGCGAGGCGTTGGACGCCGCCGGACGCGTGGGCGCCATCGCCAGCATCGACCTGAAACCCGCCGACGGCGAGACCACGGTCGATCTGGCGCGGGCGGTGATCGATCAGGTGCGCCAGTCGCGGGCCGGCAACCGGGTGATCCTGATCACCTATAATGACGCCGATGCACGGGCGGTGGCGGCCATGGCGCCGGAGATGATGATCTCGGCCGGCTTGGGCGGCGTGGATGATCTGAGCGGGCTGAACCCGGGGCAGATTCTGGCCTGGACCGGCACGCGCGAGGAGCGTCCGGCGCTGTGGCGCGCTCTGCGCGAGGCCGGCGTCGAGGTTCAGTTCGGCACCCTGGGCGCCGAGGGCGTGCGCCGCGACGACCGCTACGCCGCCGACGGGGACGTTTCGGAATACCGCGATCTGGTGCGCCAGGGCGTCACCGTGATCGCCACCGACACGCCACTGGCGGTCAAGTCGGTGCTGGGCGCCGAGGTGGCCAAGGCCGCGACCTGTCCTCGCCCGCGCTGACTTGCCCGGGTTTGCGCTGCATCAAGGGCGGGGGCGTTGCGATCGGGCAGAAGCGCGCCAATGAGCCAGGATCTGACATTCGATATCGCCGTGGTCGGGGCCGGACCGGCGGGCCTGGCCTTCGTCCGATCGCTGGCGGGAGCCGGGCTGTCCGTCGTCCTGATCGAGGGGCAGACAGAGACGAGCCTGCGCGATCCGGCCTTCGACGGACGCGAGATCGCGCTGACGCACCATTCGATGCGCCTTTTGAAAACGATGGGTGTGTGGGACCGGATCCCGGCCGATGATATTTCGGACCTGTGGCAGGCGCGGGTGCTGGACGGCGGCTCGTCTTTCGCCCTGACCTTTGGCGCGGCGGCCGCGGACCGCTTGGGCGTGCTGATCCCCAACCATCTGATCCGGCGGGCGCTGTTCGAAGTCGTCGAGGATCAGGCGGGCGTCGAGCTGATGGCCGGACGGCGGGTGGCCGACTGTCGGATCGAGCCTCAAAAGCCGCGCGGGCGATTGACGCTGGACGACGGGACAACGATCAGAGCCGACCTGATCGTGGCGGCGGATTCGCGGTTTTCCTTCATGCGCGACCAGCTGGGCGTAGGGGCCGAGATCAATCGGCTGGGGCGTTCGATGATGGTCTGCCGGATGCGGCATGATCAGGCGCACGGCCATGTGGCGACCGAGTGGTTCGACCACGGCCAGACCATCGCCCTGCTGCCGGTCGCGGACCCAGAGAAGCGGGTGTCGTCGGTGGTGACGACCCTGTCGGCGCCGGCCATCGCCGACCTGATGGCGCAATCGCCCGAGGCCTTTGCATCGTCCATGGAGCGGCGATTGAAGGGGCGGCTCACCGGGTTGGAACTTGTGGGGGGGCGCCACGCCTATCCGCTGGCTACGACCTGGAGCAATCGCTTCGCAGGCGAGGGCTTCGCCCTGATCGGTGATGCGGCGGTGGGAATGCATCCGGTCACCGCCCATGGCTTCAACCTGGGTCTGCGCGGGCAGGAGACGCTGGCCAAGGTGGTGCGCGGGGCGCGAGGGGAAGACATCGGTTCGGGCCGTCTGCTGGCGCACTACCAGCATGAACATCGTCTAGCCAGCTGGCCGCTTTATCAAGGCACGAACGCTCTGGTGCGCCTGTTCACGCAAGAGACGCCGCCGGCCCGACTGGCGCGCGGCGCGATGCTGCGCGCCGGTCAGGCGACCGCGCCGTTCAAGGCGGTGGTGAAGCGGATGCTGACGGCGTGACGCCTGGCGTCAGTGAACCTTGCGTCCCGCCACCCAGGTTCCGATCAGCTTGCCTTGCAGCCTGCGACCGTCGAACGGGGAGTTCTTGGATTTGGAGTGAAGAGCGTCGGCGTCGATGATGACCGGCGCGCCGGCGTCGAACAGGATCAGGTCGGCGGGGGCGCCCTCGGCCAGGACGCCCGCGTCGAGGCCGAGCAGGGCGGCGGGGCCCTGGGTCAGGGGACGCAGCACGTCGAGCAAATCCAGACCGTCTTCGTGATGCAGGGTCAGCGCGGCGGGCAGCAGGGTCTCTAGGCCGATCGCGCCGGGCGCGGCCTCGGCGAAGGGGCGGCGCTTGTCCTCGGCCGGAGCCGGGGCGTGGGCGGAGGTGATGACGTCGATCAGGCCCTCGCGCACGGCTTCGATCAGGGCCTGGCGGTCGGCCTCCGAGCGCAGCGGCGGGTCCAGCCGGTAGAAGGTGCGGTAATCCCCGATGTCCACCTCGTTGAAGCACAGGTGGTTGATCGAGACGCTGACGGCGACCTCCAGCCCCTTGGCGCGGGCGCGGGCCAGGGTGTCCAGGGCGCCCTCTGTCGAAATCTGATCCACCAGGAACCGCGCGCCGGTCTGTTCGACCAGGGCCAGATCGCGCTCCAGCCCGATCCGCTCGGCGATGGCGGGGCTGCCGGACAGGCCCAGGCGCGTGGCCAGTTCGCCGGAGGCGGTTACGGCGCCTTCCGTCAGCCAGGGGTCGGCCGGTCGGCAGGCGATCAGGGCGTTGAAGGCGGCCGCGTAGCTCATCACCCGTTGCAGGGTGCGGCTGTTGACGATGACCTTGTCGCCGTCGGTGAAATACAGGGCGCCCGCCTCTTCCATCAGGCCGATCTCGGCCATGCGTTGGCCGTCCAGGGCCTTGGTCGCGGCGCCGGCCGCGCGGACGTTGACGAGGTTCAGCGCCGCGCCGCGCCGCTGGATAAAGTCGATCATGGCGGGGTCGTCGACGGCGGGATCGGTGTCGGGTTGGACCACGATGGTCGTCACGCCTCCGGCTGCGGCGGCCAGGCTGGCGGACTTCAGCGTCTCCTTGGGCTCGGCGCCGGGTTCGCCGGTCTTGACCCGGATGTCGATCAGGCCGGGCGCGAGGCACAGGCCGTCAGCGTCGATGATCTGATCCGCCGCCAGATCTGGCGTCGGACCATGGATGACGCGGCTGATGCGACCGTCCTGGATCAGCAGGCCGCCTGGGCCGTCGTAGTCCGTTGCGGGGTCCAGCAGACGGGCGTTGATGATGGCGACGGTGGTCATCGGGCGTCTCCCCAACGGGCGGAGAGGGAGGCCAGCACGGCCATGCGGGCGGCGACGCCCATCTCGACCTGATCCTGGATCAGCGAGACGTCCAGGTCGTCGGCCACGTCGGAATCGATCTCGACGCCGCGGTTCATGGGCCCAGGGTGCATGACCCGGGCGCCGGGATTGGCCCAGGCCAGCTTCTCGCGATCCAGACCCCAGAAGCGGAAATACTCGCGGGTCGAGGGGACCAGGGCGCCGGCCATCCGCTCCAGCTGAAGCCGCAGCATCATGACCACGTCGCAGCCCTTCAGACCCTCGCGCATGTCATGGAAGACCTCGCAGCCCCAGCGGTCGGCGTCGCCGGGCACAAGGGTTGGCGGACCGATCAGGCGGACGCGCGCACCCATCATCTGCAGCAGGGCGACGTTGGACCGCGCCACGCGGCTGTGGGTGATGTCGCCGCAGATGGCGACGGTCAGGCTGGTCACATCGCCGAAGGCGCGGCGCATGGACAGCAAATCCAGCAAGGCCTGGGTCGGATGTTCGTGGCGGCCGTCCCCGGCGTTCACGACGGCGCAGCCGACCTTCTGGCTCAGCAGTTCGGCCGCGCCTGAAGCCGAGTGACGGATGACCAGAATGTCGGGCTTCATGGCGTTCAGGGTGACCGCCGTGTCGATCAGGGTTTCGCCCTTCTTCACGGAGGAGGCGGCGACCGGCATGGTGACGACGTCGGCGCCCAGCCGCTTGGCGGCGATCTCGAAGGAGGAGGAGGTGCGGGTCGAGTTCTCGAAGAACAGGTTCACGACCGTGCGGCCGTGCAGCAGAGCCAGGGCCTTGGATGACTGGCGATTGAAATCGACGAAGGCGTCGCCGAGATCCAGCAACTGCGGCGTCACATACGGATCGAGGTCCGATGCGGCCAGGAAGTGCGGTTTGGGGAACGGAACCAGCCGGTCGCGGATGGTCTGATCGGTGACGTGAGCGGGCTGGGTCATCGAGACGCGGCTATAGGCGTGACTCGCCCTGAACGCCAGTCAGGTGAAGTGGAACAGGGCCAGCAGGATGGGAATGACCACGGCGCTGCCCACCGTGGTCAGGGCGATGACGCCAGCAATCAGGGGCGCGTCGCCGCCCATCTGACGCGCCAGGATATAGGAGGCGGCAGAGCCGGGCGCGGCGCCGCAGATCAGGGCGATGCCCTGCGCCAGGCTGTCGCCGCCCAGGACCCAGGCGATGAACCACATCAGCGGCGGCATGACCCCGAGTTTGACTAGGCTGACAGCGGCGATGGTGGTGCGGCGGCGTTTGACCTCGGCGAAGGACAGACCCGCCCCGGCGACGATCAGGCCCAGGGGCAGGGCGGCGGCGCCCAGCAGGTCCATTGCATCCGACAGGCCAGGGATCAGCGGGACATGCAGTAGATTCAGCGTCAGGCCGATCAAACAGGCCAGCAGGATCGGATTGGCCAGCATCGACTTGATCAGGCCGACAACGGAAGGCTCGCGCCGCAGCGACCCCCATTTCGCCAGCACGGCGACGCAGGCGATGTTGGTGACGGGAATGATGAAGGCGATAGCGACGGCGGCCAGCGCCGTGCCTTCCGAGCCATAGACCGACTGGATCACCGGCACGAAGACGAAGCTGTTCCAGCGGATCACGCCCTGAAAGACGCTGGTATAGGCAGGGCCGTCCAGGGTGATCAGAGGCTTGGACGCCAGGGTCGCGGTCGCCACGATCAGGGTCGCGCCCACCGCCGCAGCACCCGCCACGGTCGCGCCGCCGCCGGCGAGGTCGGCGTGCCAGATCGCGGGGACCAGGAAGCTGGGATAGAAGATGTTGATCGACAGCTTCTCGATCGGCCGCCAGGCCTCGTCGGGCAGGAAGCCGGACTTTCGCAAGCCATAGCCTAGGGCGATCATCAGAAAGACCGGCAGGACGCCGGCGATCAGGGCCGTCAAACCCAGGTCGCCTGGTCCCGAACCCGATCCAACGCCCCTTGCAGAATCCAGGCGGCGGCCGTGCGGTCCACGACCTGGGCGCGGCGTTTGCGGTTCAGGTCCAGATCCTCGATCAGGAAACGCTCGACGGCGCTGGTGGACAGGCGCTCGTCCCAGAAGGCGATGTTGACGGGCTGCAGCCGCTCCAAGTTGCGGGCGAAGGCGCGGCACGACTGGGCGCGCGGGCCTTCCGTGCCGTCCATGTTGGCGGGCAGGCCGATGACCAGGGCCGAAACCTTGCGATGCGCCATCAGCTTGAACAGGTGTTCGGCTTCCTGCGTGAACTTTGACTTGCGGATCAGCTCCAGCGGCGAGGCGATCAGGCGCGTGGAATCTGACACGGCGACGCCGATGGTCTTCTCACCCAGATCCAACCCCATCCACGGCGTGTCGGGTGGGCAGGCGGCGGGCAGATCGAGGAGGTCGAGGACGGGCACGGCCTGCGGTTAGGACTGGCGCGGGCCGAAGTCAAAGGCGATGGTGACGAGGATCGACAGGAAGGACGATGACATGCGCACGGCGACAGCGGCGATGACGGCTTTTGGGCTTGTGCTGAGTGGGTGCGGACAGTCCGATGCGCCGGCCAAGACCCCGACCGCGCAGGATACTCAGATTGCGGCAGCCGCGCCGACGCCGAGCGCGATCACGCGTGCGGACCCGCCACCGACCACCAAGTCGGTGGGGCCTGCTGAACGGCGCGCGGCTGCTGCACGCGAAGAGATCGGCACGGCGGCCGATGTGTCGCAGTTGCTGGCCCTGCCCGACCAGAACGCCAAGGTCTTCAGCCTTTCGGGCGGTGATCCGGCGGTGAATGGTCTGGTGACCTATTTCGCCCTGTTCGGCGGCCCGGCCGAGGGCTGGAGCGCCTATCCTCTGGGCGACTATGCCGAATGGAAGGTCGTCGAGGCGAAAGGCGGGCGCGTGGTCCTGGCGGTGCGTCAGGACACGGCGGGGCCGAACGGCGACATCCAGAAGGTGGAGCGCACGGTGCAGATTGACTTCCCCCCAAGCGGCGAGACGCCGCCCGACGCGGTGTCCGTCAGCACGTCGCAGTGAGATCACGCCTGACGACGGGCGGCTGATCCTTGTGAATCCCAGTGCGGGCGGCTAATCCGACCGCTTCGTTTTCATTTTGTGTGTTGGAGGGCCGCATGGCCATCGACGCTGCGACGGTGCGCAAGGTTGCGCATCTCGCCCGCATCAAGACCCCCGAGGACCGGCTGGAGCCGCTGGCGCAGGAGCTGAACGGCATCCTGGCCTGGATCGAGCAGTTGGATCAGGTGGATGTCGAAGGCGTGGAGCCGATGACCTCGAACGTCGCCCAGCCGCTGCGCCTGCGCGACGACGTCGTCACCGACGGCGCCAAGGTCGATGCGGTCCTGTCGAATGCGCCCAAGTCGGCGGACGGCTTCTTCGTCGTGCCCAAGGTGGTCGAATAGTCATGAGCGACCTGACCAAACTGACCCTGAAGGGCGCTGTCGACGGGCTGAAGGCCAAGGACTTCACCTCGGCCGAAATCACCCAGGCCTTCCTGACTACGATCGAAGCCGCGAACCCGACCCTGAACGCCTATGTCGAGGTGACGGCGGACAAGGCCATGGACATGGCCCGCGCGTCGGACGCCCGCATCGCCTCCGGCGAGGGCGGGGCGCTGGAAGGCGCGCCGCTGGGAATCAAGGACCTGTTCTGCACCGAGGGCGTGCAGACGACGGCCGGCTCCAACATGCTGCGCGGCTTCGTGCCGCCCTATGAATCGACCGTTACCGCCAATCTCTGGCGCGATGGGGCGGTCATGCTGGGCAAGCTGAACATGGATGAGTTCGCCATGGGCTCGTCCAACGAGACCTCGGCCTTTGGTGCAGTGAAGAACCCGTGGAAATCAACCGGCTCGAACGCCGAACTGACCCCTGGCGGTTCGTCGGGCGGTTCGGCCTCGGCCGTGGCGGCGGACCTGTGCCTGGCCGCGACGGCGTCGGACACCGGCGGCTCGATCCGCCAGCCCGCCGCCTTCACCGGCACCGTGGGTATCAAGCCCACCTATGGCCGCGCCAGCCGCTTCGGCATGGTGGCCTTCGCCTCGTCGCTGGACCAGGCCGGGCCGATCACCAAGACGGTCGAAGACGCGGCCCTGCTGCTGCAATCCATGTGCTCGTTCGACGCCAAGGATTCGACCAGCCTGGACATTCCGACGCCCGACTGGACGCAATCGGTCGGCAAGTCGGTCAAGGGGCTGCGTATCGGCGTGCCGCGCGAATATGTCGTGGACGGAATGCCGGCCGAAATTCAGGCCCTGTGGGATCAGGGCGTGGCATGGCTGAAGGACGCTGGCTGCGAGATCGTCGAGATCAGCCTGCCGCACACCAAATACGCCCTGCCGACCTACTATATCGTGGCCCCGGCCGAGGCGTCGTCGAACCTGGCCCGGTACGACGGGATGCGGTTCGGGCACCGGGCGGAGGATTTCAAGTCGCTGGACGACCTGTATGCCACCTCGCGCGCGGAAGGGTTCGGCAAGGAGGTCCAACGTCGCCTGACCATCGGCGCCTATGTGCTGTCGGCCGGCTTCTATGACGCCTACTACGTCAAGGCGCTGAAGGTGCGGCGCCGCATCGCCGAGGACTTCGACAACGTCTGGGGCCAGGTGGACGCCATCCTGACGCCGTCGACGCCGTCGGCCGCGTTCGCGCTGGGCGACAAGCAGATCGACCCGCTGACCATGTATCTGAACGACGTCTTCACCGTGACGACCAATCTGGCCGGCCTGCCGGGCATTTCGGTGCCGGCGGGAGTGGACGCCGGCGGCCTGCCGCTGGGTCTGCAGGTCATCGGCAAGGCGCTGGATGAGGCGACGGTCTTCCAGGTCGGCGCCGCGCTGGAACGGGCGGCGGGCTTCACGGCCAAGCCGGGCAAGTGGTGGTGAGCATGAGCGACAATACGAAGACCATCAAAGGCCGCACCGGCGATTGGGAAATCGTCATGGGGCTGGAAATCCACGCCCAGGCGGCGTCGAAGGCCAAGCTGTTTTCCGGGGCCGCCGTCGGCTTCGGCGCGGGGCCGAACGAGCAGGTGTCGCTGGTCGACGCGGGCTTCCCCGGCATGCTGCCGACGCTGAACAAACACTGCGTCGAACAGGCGGTGAAGACGGGTCTGGGCCTGCGCGCGCAGATCAACCGCCGCAGCCAGTTCGACCGCAAGAACTACTTCTATCCCGACCTACCGACCGGCTATCAGATCAGCCAGCTCTATTACCCTATCGTGGGTGAAGGCGTGGTCGAGGTGGAGGCCGAGGACGGCAGCTTCTTCAACGTCGGCATCGAGCGGCTGCACCTGGAGCAGGACGCGGGCAAGCTGATCCACGACCTGTCGCCGACCGACAGCTACGTCGACCTGAACCGGGCCGGCACGGCGCTGATGGAGATCGTGTCGCGTCCTGACCTGCGCACGCCGGACGAGGCGGTGGCCTATGTCAAGAAGATCCGGACCATCCTGATCTATCTGGGCACCTGCGACGGCGACATGGAGAAGGGCAATCTGCGGGCCGATGTGAACGTGTCGGTTTGCCGGGCCGGCAACTACGACAAGTTCAAGGAGACCGGCGACTTCAGCTATCTGGGGACGCGCTGCGAGATCAAGAACGTCAACAGCTTCCGCTTCATTTCTCAGGCGATCCAGTATGAGGCGCGCCGCCAGATCGAGATCCTGGAGGACGGCGGTTCGATCACTCAGGAGACGCGCCTGTACGACCCGACGGCCGGCGAGACGCGCTCGATGAGGTCCAAGGAAGAGGCGCAGGACTATCGCTACTTCCCCGATCCCGACCTGCTGCCGCTGGATTTGGAGGAGGCCTGGATCGCAGAGATCAAGGCGTCGCTGCCCGAGCTGCCTGACGACAAGCGCAAGCGTCTGATGGCCGACTATGGCCTGTCGCAATACGACGCCATCGTGCTGATCTCGGAACAGGCCAAGGCCGACTACTTCGAAGCCGCCGCCAAGGGTCGGGACGCCAAACTGGTCTCCAACTGGGTCACCAACGAGGTTTCGGCGCGCCTGGCCGCCGAGGGCAAGGACTTCAGCGAGAACCCGCTGCCGGCGGCGCACGTCGCGCAGCTGGTGGAGTTGATCGAGACGAACGTCATCTCGTCCAAGATCGCCAAGGAGGTCTTCGATCACGTCTGGAACGGCGAAGGCTCGCCGGCCGAGGTGGTCGAGAAGCATGGCCTGAAACAGGTCACGGACACCGGCGCTATCGAGAAGGCCGTGGACGAGATCATCGCCGCCAACCGGGACAAGGCGGCGGCCGTGGCTGAAAAGCCCCAGGCCATCGGCTGGTTCGTCGGTCAGGTCATGAAGGCCACTGGCGGCAAGGCCAATCCGGCGGCGGTCAACGACATCCTGAAGGCCAAGCTGGGCCTGTAAGGCGAGGCGTCGGATGAAAAGCAAAGGCCCTGCGGATCGCTCCGCAGGGCCTTTTCAATTTTGTGTTTAGGCTGACGGCGGGACGGGCGGCGCCGGCGGTGCAGGGGGAGCCGGAGGCGCGGGCGGGACAGGCGCGTCCGGGTCGGTCGGCGCTGGCGGAGCGGGCGGGGCCGGCGGCGGAGAA
Organism: Brevundimonas vesicularis; assembly: GCF_900445985.1. Taxonomy (GTDB): domain Bacteria; phylum Pseudomonadota; class Alphaproteobacteria; order Caulobacterales; family Caulobacteraceae; genus Brevundimonas; species Brevundimonas vesicularis_D. The sequence goes on along the minus strand of NZ_UAQP01000005.1, from coordinate 1,249,476 downwards.
GGAGCGGATGCATCGACTGGGGGCGGCGCCGGGGGCGCGGGCGGCGCAGGCACGGCGGGATCGACCGGCGGCGGGGCCGGATGGTGCGGAGGCTGATGATCGACCGGCGGGGGCGGCGGAGGCGGCGGCGCACTCGGCGCTTGTTGGGCGGTTGCGGCGCCGGCCAGCAGCATTGAGGCGGCCAAGGCGGTCAGTGCGATCTTCATCGGGACATGTCCTTCGGTTGAAACGCCATCCGGAAACACTTCCGGACGTCATCGTGAATGGTGACGAAGAGCAGCGTCGGAGCGCATCGCGGCCGATTTTCGTCCGGCGGGTTTCAAGTCGTTTCAAGCGCTGATTGCTGAAGCTGATCTCGGCTGAGCGGCGTTTGTGGCGCAGCTCAGGGCTTCGAATACCTGGCGATCGAGTGATGCCTGACAAGATGTCGCACCAGAACAAGGTCACGCGAGGGTCACGGTTCGTAATCTTTCAGCGAAGCGGAGCAATAAAAAAGCCCGACGGCGCGGGGCCGTCGGGCGGAAGTCCAAAAACGTTAGGCTGCTACCAGCGCCAGGCGTCGCGGATGACGTCGATAATATAGCCGTCGTATTCGTCGATCAGATACAGGGTGTTGTCGACGGAGACCCAGCGCGTGCCTTCGGGCGGATAACCCAGGCCGTAGGTGCGCCAGTCGTTCAGCTGATAGCGCCAGAAGGCGTCCGGCAGATACTGGCCGACCGACCACGACCGGCCCCAGTAGGAGCGCGGTACGCTGTAGTAGCCCCAACCCGGCGCAAAGTAGAAGCCGACGCGCACGCCGTTGTAACCCCTGAAGCGCCGATCATTTCGCCACCAGTCCGAGCGGTGGTTGCGATAGAAGTCGCGCCGCCATTGATCGCCGTTGAAGCGCTGGCGGAACTCGCGGTGCTGACGGTCGCGGTCACGACCGTTGTTCCAGCCCGAGCCCGGCCGGTCGGGACGGTTCCAGCCGTTTCCGGGACGGTCGGGGCGTTGATCGCCAGCATTTGGGCGTTCGGGCCGATCGGGTCGGTTCCAGCCGCCCTCGGGCCGGTCAGGACGCTGGGCGCCGGTGTTCGGACGATCAGGCCGGTTCCAGCCGCCTTCGGGACGATCTGGACGTTGACCGTCGGTGTTAGGGCGATCCGGCCGGTTCCAGCCGCCTTCGGGGCGATCAGGACGCTGGCCGCCGGTGTTCGGGCGATCGGGACGGTTCCAACCGCCTTCGGGTCGGTCGAGGCGTTGGCCGCCGGTGTTGGGACGATCAGGCCGGTTCCAGCCGCCTTCGGGACGATCTGGACGTTGACCGCCTGCATTGGGACGTTCGCCACCCGACGGGCGCTCGGGACGGGGCGTATCGTTTGCGGGTCGGCTGGGACGCTCAGGACGGGGCGTGTCGTCGACCGGGCGGTTAGGACGTCCAAACCGAGGTTCGCGAGACCCATCATCCGACATTTGCGGGCGATCTGCGCCGCCATAGGGGCGTTCACGACGCGGCGGCTCTCGCTGTTCCTGTTCCTGTTCCCGGGCGAGGGCCTGGATCGGAGCGGCAAGCGGGCCGGCGACAGCGGCGATGGCGGTGAAAGCCACCAGGAGGCGTTTCATGGTCTTTGGTTCCTGCACGCCGGGTCTCCGGCGGCTTGAGGCGATCATCGATCTGTGGCGATGAACTGAGGCTGAACGCTGTTCGCAATCAAAGGGCTGTCCGAAAAAGCAGAACCCCGCAGGCAAGACCTGCGGGGTTCGATCGTCCGGTTATGACGGGGCTTAATAGACGCCCGAGAGGACGCTGGCGATCAGGCCACTGGCCACGGCGATCATCAGGATGTCGTTGCCGGCGTGGACGTAGCGATAACCGCGCGGCGCTTCGCGAAGGCCATACACATAGGGATCGCGGACGTAGTAGTTGCGATACTGGTAGGGCAGGTATCCGCCCGTGCGCCAGCGATAGTTGCTGTAGCGCGGCTCGACCCGGTAGTAGCCGTAGCTGGGGGCATACCAATAGCCCGAGCGCGGGCCACTATAGCCGCGGAAGTCGGAGCGGCCGCGCCACCAGTTGCTGTTGTTGCGATCCCAGCGGTCGTTGCGCCAATCGCGACGGTCGTCCCGGCGTTCCGCCCAGTAGTCGCGGCGGTCGTCGCGGCGATCACGACGATAGTCTTGGCGGCTGTCATAGCGACCTTCGCGCCAGTCGCGGCGATCTTCACGGCGTTCCTGGCGGAAGTCGCGGCGGTCGTCACGGCGATCCTGACGATACTCGCGGCGGTCGCGGTCCTGGGCCTGAACGAGCATCGGCACGGCCGTGGTCGACAGGGCGAGGGCGACGACGGCGGCCTTGGTGAGGCGGTTCATCTTCGTGCTCCATTCTGGGCCGCCGACGGATATGCCGAACCGACCCGTTAATGATGACCAAGGTCGGACTGTGCGCCTGAACGCTCGCTGAACGATGGCGTCAGGCTTTGTCAGCAGACGTCGTAGGGCCTAGCGCGGAACGTAAACGAGAGATTTCCCAAGGATTTCCGAAGGCTGAATCCCGCGGGAAGTATTCATCTCTGCTTTACTGAAAAGTCCGTGCGAGGCCGTTCGCCGTTAACTTTAACTTCAAACCACCGGTATTTGATGGCGTCTCAGAGGCGGGTCCAGAATGGCGCCCGATCAGGAGATACGGTGATGAACGCGCAAGAAATGGCGCACGACCTGCAGGCCCACGACGACGGTCTGCCGCTGCCGACCCCGGACATGTCCGGCGACGACCTGTTCAAACTGGGCATGATGTATTCGGCCGGATCGGGCGGTTGCCCGATGGACCGGGTGTCGGCCCACATGATCTTCAACCTGGCGGCCATGAAGGGTTCGATCGAGGCGCGCGTCTATCGCCGCGAGATGAGCCTGGAGATGGAACGCGAGGAGATCGCCGAGGCCCAAAAGGCCGCGCGGCGCTACATCGATCAGGGCGTGGTTCAGCTGGTCGCCTAAACGACCATCTAGAACTGGGCGTAGCCGTTGCCGTTCGATCCGTTGATCGAATAGCTGAAGCCGATAGGCAGGGCGGCGCGCACCTGGGTGAAGAAGGCCGCCAGTTCGCCCAGCGTCGAACGCGGCACGAAGACGATGTCGCCACGCCGCAAGGGCACGACCTCGCCGTGACGCGGACGCAGGTCCACCACCCGCATCATGCGCGATCCGCCAGGGCCGCGACGGATCAGGGCCACGCTGTCCTGACGCGACGTCGGGGCGAAACCACCGGCCTGGATCACCGCCTGATAGGCGTCCAGATCGCCGATCATTTCGAAGACGCCCGGGTTGCGCACCTCGCCATCGACCCAAACGCGGATCGGCCCGGCCTGGCGCAGAGTGACCTCGACAACAGGGCGCACCAGCTGGGTCGCATAGGCTGCCGAGACGACCTGCTGAAGCTGGGGCAGGGTGCGATCCGCCGCCATGACCGATCCGATCAGGGGCAGGGCGATCCGACCGTCTGGACCGACCTTGACCGTCCGTGTCAGCTCCGAAGCCGTCGGCGTCGCAACCTCGATCTCATCGCCCGGATAGAGCAGATATTCCGGCTCCTGATCCGTCCATCGGGCGAAGGACAGGCCAGCGAGGTCGTCGTAGGGCGACCGGTCGACGCGGCCCGCGTCGCGATTCCCGATCACGCCTCCACAGGCCGCCAGCGAGGCGGCGATGGAGGCTGAACCCAGGGTCAGCAGAAACAGGCGGCGATCGGTCAGCATGGGAATCGGTCGGCCTCGACGAGGGATATCAGGCAACCTCGCCGGTTATGGGTAATCATCGGTTAACGCCGGTGGGCGAAGGGTGAGGATCACACGCCTTTCAAGGGATTCGGCCCGCCCGATGCGCTCCACCGCACACGTCACCACAAGGCCGCGCTACGGCGTTCTGGACGTGATCGGCCTGTTGTTCCGCGAACTGCTGCTGATGATCGTCGTCTTCGTAGTGATCCTGGGGCTGGGGTTCGCCGCCGCCATGACGCTGAAGAAGAGCTACACCGCCACCGGCTCAGTCTTCGCAGGCGTGGGCCAGGAATACGTCTATCAGCCGCGCGTCGGCACGGCCGAGCGGGGCCAGGCGCCGCAGGGCGACGAGGTCGCCAACTCCGAAGCCGCCATCCTGGGCTCCAGCGCCGTTCGCCAGAAGGTCGTGGACACCTTGGGGCCCGCCGCCATCCTGGGCGAGCCGCCGAAGGGCAGTCCGCAAGCCGCGCGGTCCGCTGCGCTGAAGGCCGTCGGCGGCGGCCTGGGCGTCGCCACGGCGCCGGGCAGCGCGGTCATCCACTTGACCTACAAGGCCGACGATCCCGAACGCGCGGCCCGCATCCTGAACACGATCATTGAGCAATATCTGATCTATCGCCGCGAAGTCTTCCAGGACAAGACGCCGGCCATCGCCAGCCAACGCATCGCCTTCGAGGATGAACTCGGCAATGCGGACCGCGCCTACGAGGCCTTCCTCGCGTCCAATGACATCGGCGACTTCACCGCGGCCAAGGCGACGCTGGCGGCGACCTATCAGACGGTCTTCACCGACCGAATGTCGACGCAGAGCCAGCTGAACCAGACCGCCCAGCGGCTGAACACCCTGATCGCGCAGCAGGCGGGAACGCCGGCGGAAGTGGCCCTGCAGCAGGATTTGAACATTTCGGCCCAGGACCAGGTGCTGCAACTGCGCACCGAGCGCGAGCAACTGCTGTCGCGCTATCAGCCCGACGCCCAGCCGGTGAAGGACATCGAGGCGCGGATCAATCAACTGCAAGCCTATGTCGCGACCGGCACGGCCGTTGGGGCCAAGGAGGTCCGCACCGGGCCGAACCCTGTCTGGACCGAGCTGGAGACGACGCGGATCAACACTAGGGCCGAGCGCGACTCCCTAGCAGCGCGTCTGGCGGTTCTGGACCGACAGCTGGCCGACATCCGTTCGCGGCAGGCGCGGCTGACGGCGCTGGAATCCGAGAACACGACTTTGGCCGGCAATCGCGAAGTGCTGAGCGCCTCCATCCGAGAGTTCCAGCAGCGCGAGACGCAGAGCCGCGCCGATAACGCCCTGGTCGCCGCCGGCGCCGACAATGTCACCGTCATCGAACGCGCCCAGCCTCCGGCGACGGGCAAGAGCCTGAAAATCCCGCTGCTGGCGGCGGCTTTCCTGTTCGCGGGTTTCACCGCCCTGTGCGTCGGGTTGTTGCGCGTGTTCACGCGTCGCGGCTTCACGACCCCGGCCTCGGTCAGCCGCACGCTGGATATGCCGGTCCTGGCCGTCGCGCCGGCCAAGGCGGCCTAGCGAAACTCGTGCTAGGCTGAGGGCTTAGGGAGCGCCTTGGCGATTCGATGGTCGACCTGACTTCAGAAATGGCGGGCCTTTGGGCGGCGCTGGGACCGGCGCCGGCGCACCGCGCGCGCGTGATCCAGTTCGCCTCCGCTGCGACCGGCGAGGGCGTCTCGACCGTGGCGCGCGAGTTCGCCCGTCTGGCGGCGGTGCGGGCGCGCAAGCCCGTCTGGCTGATCGACGGCGATCTGGCGCAACAGGGACAGTTGGAGACGGTGTCGGCTGAGCCGGATCGTTTCGGTCAGGTCGGCAAGGCTGCGCAAGGCTCGCCTGACGGCTCAAGCTTCTACGCCGTGACGCCGCGCGTGACCGGGCGCGACGGAAAGCCGGTGCCGGATTCGCGACTGCTGACGGCGCGGTCGTGCCTGGGCGGCCGCCTGTGGGTGACGCATTTCCACATGGAGGCGCTGCGATCGGGTCACCGCGTCGAGGCGGTCGGAGAGCCCCGATACTGGGAGGCGCTGCGGCCCCACGCCGACACCATCGTGATCGACGCGCCCGCCGCCGATCGCAACGACATGGCGATCATCTTGGCGCCCTTCGTGGACATGACGGTGCTGGTGGTCGCGGCAGAAAGCACCGCCGCCCACGCGCCGGTCATCCTGCGCGACGAGATTGAAGCCGTCGGCGGCAAGATCGCCGGGGTGGTCATGAACCGCTCGACCTACAAGGCGCCGGGGTTCCTGCGGCGACTGATGGGCTAACGACGATCCGCTTCCTGTCTCGCCGCCGCGTGAGAATGACGCTATCGGCGACGTTGGGTCGGAGCGCCCTGTTTTCGATGGAGGTCGGCGTTGTCTGACGGCTCAATCATAAATCGCATCGTCATCGTTGGAGGCGGCACGGCAGGGTGGATGGCGGCGGCGGCGCTGGCGCATGCGTTCGAGGGCGCCGGCAAGACCGTGACCCTGGTCGAGTCCGAGGCGATCGGCATCATCGGCGTGGGCGAGGCGACGATCCCGGAAATCCTGAAGTTCAACGCGCGCCTGGGGATCGACGAGGCGGACTTCCTGCGTGAGACCAAGGCCACGTTCAAGCTGGGGATCGAGTTCGACGGCTGGCGACGCGAGGGCGAGCGCTATTTCCATCCGTTCGGGGCCTTTGGGCTGGATATGGAAGGCATCGCCTTTCATCACTTCTGGCTGAAGGCCTGCGCCGAAGGCGGGGCGGAGCCGCTGGAAACCTACTCCATGGCCTGGCAGGCCGCGCGCCGTGGCCGTTTCGTGCATCCGCAGGGTGGGCCGCAGTCTCCGTTGTCCAGCCTGGGCTACGCCTATCATTTCGATGCGGCGCTCTATGCGGCCTTCCTGCGCCGCTTTGCAGAAAGGTTGGGCGTCGTTCGCCACGAGGGGCGGGTGGTCGAGGTTCAGCAAGCGGCGGACGGCGATATCGCGGGCGTCAGGCTGGACGACGGCCGGATCGTGGAAGGCGACTTCTTCATCGATTGCACCGGCTTCGTCGGACTTCTGATCGAGCAGGCATTGAGGTCCGGCTATGAGGACTGGAGTTCCTGGCTTCCGTGTGACAGCGCTGTCGCCGTGCCGTGCGAACGGGAGGGGGCGTTGTCGCCTTACACGCGGTCGACGGCGTGCGAGGCCGGATGGCAGTGGCGCATCCCGCTGCAACACCGGGTGGGCAACGGCTACGTCTATTCCTCGGCGCACATCTCGCATCAGGAGGCAGAGGATGCGCTGATGTCGCGGTTGGAGGGCAAGGCCCTGGCCGAGCCGCGTCGCCTGCGGTTCGCAATGGGCAGGCGCAAGGACTGCTGGAAGCGCAACTGCGTGGCGGTCGGATTGTCGAGCGGATTCCTCGAGCCCCTTGAATCGACCAGCATTCACCTGATCCAGAGCGCCATCACCAAGCTGATCACCCTGTTTCCGTCGCACAAGGACAGCGAGGGCCTTCGCCGTGAGTTCAACGCGCTGATGGAGGAGGAATTCATCACGGTCCGCGACTTCCTGATCCTGCACTACAAGGTCAACCAGCGAGCGGGACCGTTCTGGAGCCAGGTGCGCGACATGCCGATCCCGGACAGGCTGGCGGCCAAGATCGCCCTGTTCGAAGAGACGGGTCGGATCGTCAGGCGCGACCATGACATCTTTTCCGAATCGAGTTGGCTGGCGGTCGCGGTGGGGCAGGGGCTGACGCCGCAGGGGCGTCACCCGATTTCCGACGTCATCGGTCATGACGCCAATCTGGGCCGGCTGTCGGCGATCCGTGACAGCATCTGGCGCACGGCTGACGCCCTGCCGACGCACGAAGACGTTCTGATGACGACGATGAATCGTAAGGCGTTTTGAAACCTGGCCTGCCGCCTGCAAGCCGTGTCATCAGACTGGCGTCCGTCGCAATGTTGCGGGCGCACCGCTTCTGAACCCGCCGATCGAAAACGCGCCAAGTTTGTCGCGCGGCGTTGACATCGCTGTCAATCGGTAGTCCAACACGCTCGCGGACGGTCGATCAAGGCCGTCGAAACGATTGCGACGGGCTGAACCGTCCTCGGGGGGATCAGAAGTGAATTCAGAGATGTTCCAAGCCGGCTATGCGCCCGCCGCTCGCGGGCTGCGCCGTTCCGTGTCCGCCCTGGCGTTGACGGTCGCGGTAGTCGGCGCAACCGCCGCCCACGCCCAATCGACGCCGGCGCCCCAGACGACAGCCCCGGCCACGGACGATGCGGCGCAGGTCGACGACGTCGTCGTCACCGGCATCCGCGCGCGGATCGCATCCTCGCAGGCGATCAAGCGCGACTCGGACACCTTCGTCGATGCGGTGACCGCCGACGACATCGGCGCCCTGCCGGACAAGTCGGTCAACGAGGTGCTGCAGCGCATCCCCGGCGTGAACATCAACCGCTTCCAGGGCCCGACCGACCCCGACCACTTCTCGGTCGAAGGTTCCAACGTCATCATTCGCGGCCTGTCCTACGTCCGCTCGGAGTTCAACGGCCGCGACGCCTTCAGCGTGAACACGGGTCGCGCCCTGGGCTTCAACGACGTGTCGCCGGAACTTCTGTCGAGCGTGCAGGTGTTCAAGAATGCGACGGCCGACCGGATCGAAGGCGGCATCGCCGGGGTCGTCGATCTGCGTACCCGCAAGGCGTTCGACAGCCGCAAATTCGTCTTCGGCGCGACGGCTGAAGGATCATATGGCGACCTACGCGAAAAGCCGGGCCTGGGCTTCTCGTCCCTGATCAGTAACGTCTGGGACACGCAGTACGGTTCGTTCGGCGCCCTGCTGAGCTATGGCGAATCCGACCTCTATTCCGAAGCGTACGGCAGCCACCTCACCGACTTCACCTACCGTTCCGATCTGTCGAACGGCAACGATCGCCGCTATGTGCCTCGCGGCGGCGCGGTGCGGACCCAGCAGTTCGACCGTTCGCGTTCGACTCTGGACGGTTCGCTGCAATGGGAATCGACCGACGGCCGCGCCAAGCTGACCGGCGAATACATTCGCGCCGACTCTACCTCAGCTTGGGGCGAGCGCGTGGTCGAAGTGGATCTGGGCAGCGGCGGCAATCCGACCCCCTTGCCGGGCCAGTCGTTCACCTATGATTCCAACGGCGTCTTCACGAGCGGTCTGCTGGTCAGCAATGCGCCGAACCTGCAGGTTCTGCCCAAGCGCCAGCGCGATCTGCAAACCCTGACCGAAGACTTCTCTCTGGCCGCCGAATTCCATCCGACGGATCGTCTGTCGATCTGGCTGGATGCGCAATACAGCAAGGCCAGCGCCGACGACCTGGACATGAGCGTCTATGGCGCCATCACGCCGCTCTACACCCTGATCGGCGAGGGGCGTCACGGCGTGCCGGACATCCAGTTCGTTGACGCCTCGGGCCAGCCGTCGGCCAGCACAAACAGCCCGTCGAACTTCTATTATCGTTCGGCCATGGATCACATCGAGCAGTCGGACGGCGATCAGACCGCGTTCAAGGCGGACGTCAAATACGACTTCGACAACTCGCCGCTGCGCGCCATCCGCATGGGTGCGCGCTATTCGGATCGCGAGCAGACGCGCCGCTACACGACCTATAACTGGGGTTCAATCTCTGAAAGCTGGCAGGCTGGCGGACTGACGCCGTTCAGTACGACGGGCGTACTCGCTGTTGATAGCTACGACTTCCCGAACTTCCAGCGGGGTCATAACCCTACGCCGATAACGGCTTACTACCCGACGGTTGACCTCATCTCGGCCTATAAAGATGGTTCACTGCAAACTGCCTTGGCGGGCGTTAGCACTGACGGATCTAGTTGGAGGCCGTTGGATAGGCGCGACGGTGCAATTGCGGGTTCGCCCTTCCTGCCAGGCGACATCAACAACTCAACGGAACAGACGACTTCGGCTTATGTTCGGTTTGACTTCGGCTGGGATGACATTTTCGGCCCCGATACCGCCATTACCGGCAACCTAGGAGTTCGTTATGCCAAAACGGACTTTGAGACGCGCGGCTTCATCTCGAGTCCGAATGTCAAGGACACGTTCGGAGACGCGGATGGGAATGATCCCCGATTCCCGAAGCAAGGCATTAAGGTCACTCAAGCCAACGCTGCGGATGTTGCTCGCTATCGTTGCTCGACCGTCCAGCCGGGTCAGTCGGCCCCAAGCTACTGCCTACTGTCGAACGACCGTCTGAACCAGCTGGTCGCGTTCAGCGACGGCAGCTTCCAAGAGATCGAGCGCGGCAACAGCTATGACGACTGGCTGCCCAGCCTGAACGTCAATCTGAAGTACAAGGAATGGGTGTTCCGCGGGGCCGTGTCGCGCGCCATGACGCGCCCGGACTTCGGTGTTACGGCCTTCGCCGCCACCCTGTTCTACACCGACATGAACCAGGTCCGGGACAACGGCGGCGACGTCAACACCGCCCCGCTGCTGACGACCTTCACGGGCGGATCGCAGCTGACGGGCGTGCGCTCATGGAACTATGACCTGGGCGTGGAATGGTATTTCAAGCCGGGCAGCTCGGTGACCTTCAACGCCTTCTACAAGGACCTGTCGGACATCTTGGCCAGCGGTTCGACCGTCCAGCAGTTCAGCAACGCGCAGGGCGTCTCCACGGATGCTCAGGTCAACCAGCAGGTCAATATCGGGTCTGGCTGGATCAAGGGCTTCGAAGTCGGTTATCAGCAGACCTACAGCTTCCTGCCAGGCCTGTGGAGCGGGCTGGGTATCGAAGCGAACTACACCTACGTCGAGCCTTCGACCTTCCCCAATGCTGTGACCGAGCCGCGCTATGTGGGTCTGGAACTGCCGCTGCAGCAGCTGTCGAAGCACACCTACAACTTCTCGGTCTTCTACGAGCGGGATCGTCTTTCGGCGCGTCTGGCCTACAACTGGCGCAACGGCTTCCTGCTGACGCCGCGCGACGACGTGAACCCGTTCTCGCCGATCTTCAACGACTCGACGGGTCAGCTTGACGGTTCGATCTTCTACACCCTGAACGACAACTGGAAGATCGGCCTGTATGGCGCCAACCTGCTGGACGAGGTCACCGTCACCCAGCAACAGACGTCCTATAACCTGAACGGCGCGAACCAGGCGGGCCCGCTGGCCCCGCGGTCCTACTTCCGCAGCGACCGTCGCGTGACGTTCAGCCTGCGCTACACCTTCTAAGACTTCTTCTCTGAGCGAAGACTTGGGGCGTCGATCTGATCGACGCCCCTTTTTTTCGTTCTGGATCAGCCGCCTTCGCGCAGCCGGTCGACGAACCGAGAATGGGCGGGCAGGGCGGCCAAGGTCTGGTCGAAAGCGATGACCATTCGCCCCAGCGACGCCATGGCGGCCTTGATGTCCAGACGGTCGGCCTGGACGTCGTAACGGCGGGGCATGATGCCCAGACTGGCCATCAGCATTATCCAGTGCTGAGCATCATAAGGATCGCCATCCAAGCCGACGCCGGCGTTGCGAGACGTAAACTGAGCGATGCGACGCGCCAGGTTGTCGCCAGCCGGGGCCAGTCGCTGGCCTTGCGACCCGGACAGAAGGATAAGATGGAGTCGGTCCGCGCGGTGCGCGATGTCGCGAACCACCGCCTCATTGTAGGCCTCGGCGCAGGCTGAAATCTGCTCGGACGCGCCCGGCAGCGATGCGACCAGTTGTGTGAGCTGTCGCTCCAGCGCGGCGCTGTCCAGGCTCAAGGGGTCGCCAAAGCGCGCCGCCGCCGGACCAAGAGCAAGACGACGGCCGCTCCAGGGATGCGTATCCAGGCCGGGGGCGAGGGCGACGTCCGACGGAGCGGCGACGTCAACGTCGCCCAGCCATGCCGCGAGCGCCGCCTTCGCAACGTCAGCGGTGGTGCGATCTGCGGCGTAGGCCAGGCTGGCGAAGCCGCCGCCGGGCAGGGGGCTGCGACTGGCCAGCCCTTCTTCGAGGCTGGCCATATCCAGACGCGGCGCGTGATCTCCACCGGCGTAGCGCAGGGTCAGACAGCGGTCATAGCCCAGGCGCGCGGTCCAGTCGTCGTCGCCGTCAAAGGCGCTGGTCGCTCGCGTGTCCACGGTCATGAAGGGCGCGATCTCGCGGATGTCGCCCAGACCCTCTCGCACGCCGGCGCCCAGGGCGGTGTCCCGCAGTCGCGCCGTCAGAACGCGCGCGTCCAGCCTCAGTCTGGGACGAAGAAGAGAGCGGGGCGACTGCCGATCCGGGCTGGGATGCGCGTAACGACCGGCGGCCATCACGCGCGCCTGAAACTGCAGCGGCGCCAGAAGCGCGGCATAGTCGGGGGCGGCAGGCGACAGACGGGCCGCGCGCAGCACGACATCCACCAACGCGACTCCATCGATCCCAGGCAGGGGCTCCTGCTCGACGACGGCGATGTCTCGCCCGTCGCGCCAGTTTCGCAGCAGCGAGCCGAGGAAGAAGCCGCCGTGGCCCTGAGCCAACAGATCGGCGGCCTCCGACAACTGGACGAGCACGCCGTCGGGTTCGGCGATAACGACCTCAGGCTCTTCACCGAGTGCTGGGGCAACGGCGTCTTCCATCAGAACCGAATGACCGGAAGGCAGCGTCTTGGCCAACAGGGCGGCCGCCGCCCAGGCCGCCAGTCCGCCGCCTCTAATGACCCAAACCTTGTCTGACCCGCTCATCGGACGCCCCCTGCGCGCTGGGCCGCTTGGCGGATGAAGGTCATGTGATCGGGCGTCCGACCAACGGTCGATCGGACGGCGTCACGCAGGGCTGCCAGCTTGGCGGACAGGACGTGCGGTTCCAGCCGATCAACGCGCGGATCCCAGGCGTTCGGGACGATGTTCTGCCCCACCAGCACGGCGAGCCAGCTGGGCGGCAGGAAGACGCCGATGTCGTAGTCGGGAAGCAGGCCGCGCGACTTAAACGCTTCGACCTTGGCCGACAGACTGTCGGGCCAGGCCATGGTTCGCATCTCGCGCCAGAACGGCTCATCACGCTGGTTGGCGACATAATGCAGGACGAGGAAGTCACGAACCCGGTCGAACTCCAGCGCCATTATCCGATTGTATTCTTGGGCGTCCGCCGCCATCCCAACCCTGTCGGGAAACAGATCCAGCAAGGTCGTGATCCCCAACTGGATCAGGTAGATGCTGGTGGATTCCAGCGGCTCAAGGAAGCCGCCGGACAGGCCGATCGCGACGACGTTGCGGCTCCACAGCCTTTGGCGTCGTCCGGTCTTAAAGCCTAGCCGACGCGGCTCGGCCAGCGCCGGACCTTCCAGATTGGACATCAGGGTCGCCACGGCGTCCTCGTCCGAAATGTGAGCCGATGAGAAGACGTGGCCGTTTCCGGTGCGATGTTGCAGCGGAATGCGCCACTGCCACCCCGCCGCACGGGCCGTTGCGCGGGTATAGGGACCAACCGCCGCAGTCGTCTGGCACGGCACGGCGAAGGCGCTGTCGCAGGGCAGCCAATGGCTCCAGTCCTCGAACGTCGTCTCCAGCGCCTGATTGATCAGCCGTCCGCGAAAGCCCGAGCAGTCGACGAACAGGTCGCCCGAGATGCGGCGCCCGTCCGACAGGACGATGGCGTCGACATCTCCCGTCGCTCCATTCAGGACATGATCGACGACCTTGCCTTCGGTGCGGACCACGCCGCGCCCGCACGACACCTGGCACAGGAAGGCGGCGTAAAGACTGGCGTCGAACTGAAACGCGTAGCTGAAGGTGGACAGGATGGAGCCGGGGTCGGAAGCCGGCCGCTGGAAGCGGTTCGCCTCGGCCGCCCTGACCGGATAGCTGTAGTCGCTGATGTCGGCGGCGTCGCCCATGGCGCGGCGCGCGGCCCAGACATGGTGGAAATCGATCCCCTCGATCGGTTCGCCATAGGCGCCGAAGGGATGGATGTAGCTGTCGCCGGGTCGTCCCCAATCCACGAACTGGATGCCCAGTTTGAAGGTCGCCTGCGTCTGGTCGATCAACGACTGCTCGTCGATGCCCATGGCCGTGTTGAAGGCGCGGATGTGGGGCAGGGTGGCCTCGCCCACGCCGACGATGCCGATCTCGTCGGACTCGACCAGTTCGATCGACACGGGGCTGCCCGCCAGACGATGAGACAGGGCGGCGGCCGTCATCCAGCCGGCCGTCCCGCCGCCCAGGATGACGACTTTTCGGATCGGACCGGCATCGGTTTGGGTCATCATGTCGACTGTCTAGCAGACCATTTTTTGGCATGACAGCGATGGACAAGCCTGACCATAAGCTGTGTCGGCATCGCCTTTTCGAACGGGGATGTTAGAAGCGGTTCGAGCGACGTTCAGGGGGACGCATTTTGGCGACGGTGACGATCTATGACGTGGCCGCGAAGGCGGGCGTGTCCATCAAGTCCGTGTCGCGTGTGCTCAACAACGAGCCGAACGTCAGCCCCGCACTGAGAACCAAGGTGGAGGAGGCGGCTGCGTCTCTGGGTTATCGGCGCAGTCTGTCGGCGCGCAGTCTGGCGGGGGCGTCGTCGTCCCTGATCGCGGTCCTGGTGGACGCGGATTTGACCATCGAACATTGGAAGAGCGGGCGCGGAAGCGACTATCTGGGGCGTCTGGAGTTCGGCGCCCTGATGGAGGCGCGCCAGGTCGATTATCATCTGATGATCGAGCTGGTGGATCATAACTCGCCTGATCTCGAACGCGATCTGATGGCGCTGTTGAACTCCATCCGGCCCGAGGGCGTCATTCTGACCCCGCCGAACTCGGACAACATCGCTGTGATGGACGTGCTGGACGCGGCCGGCACGCCCTATGCTCGCATCGGACCGGAAGCGGCCTTTGATCGGGGCTACTGCATCGCGATGGACGACCGGCGCGCCGCGCTGGAGATGACACGCCATTTGATCGCGCTGGGTCACACCCGGATCGCCTTTGTCACCGGACCGGTCGCCTATGGCGCCAGTCGACGGCGCCTGGCGGGCTACAGGGACGCCATGGCTGAGGCGGGTCTCGAGGTGGCGCCGGCCTGGGTGGTGGAGGGCGACTTTACCTTCAACTCCGGGTCGCTGGCGATGGAGAAGCTGCACCAGACCGCGCCGGACATCACGGCGATCTTCGCCAGCAACGACGATACGGCCTTGGGCGTCTTGCAATGCGCGGCGAGGTTGGGGCTGTCGGCGCCGGGCGACCTGTCGGTCGCGGGTTTCGACGATTCGCCCGGCGCGGGTTTCAGCACGCCCGATCTGACCACGATCCGCCAGCCGGTGGCGGAGATGGCCGCCGCCGCCGCCCAGCGCCTGATCCCGCCTCTGCGCCGTCTTTTGAAGGGTGACGCCAATGCCCGCGTCATCGTTCCGCACGATCTCATCCAGCGTCAGTCCACTGCCGCAATCGTGCGCTGACAACGTGTGGAAACAGGAATGTTGACAGCGTTGTCATGAGCCGGGCACAGTGTGCTTGTCCGAGGCTGTTTTGGACGTCAGTATCGGCCTGAAGGCGCGTCTCCGGGATTGGCCCGTCCGGCGCGGTGGCCCCAGCGATCAGGTCTCCCTCATGCACAAGGCCGCCACCGCCCTGGTGATCACCCTCATGTCAAGCGCGTGCGCGATTGATCCTGGCATGGTTCGGGCTGTTCCGGTTCAGGCGGTGACGCCGCAGGCGTCGATCGTGACGGATGCGACGCGCGCGCATCCTGCGCTTTGGCCCCGCGCGGCGTCGCCGGCGGCGATGACGGATCGGGCGACGGAAGCCTTCGTCAGCGAGCTGATGAGCCGGATGACGCTGGAGGAGAAGGTCGGGCAGACGATCCAGGCCGACATCGCGTCGATCAAGCCTGAGGACCTGCTGACCTATCCGCTGGGCTCGATCCTGGCGGGCGGCAACTCCTCGCCGGGCGGCGACGAGCGCGCCTCGGCCGACAAGTGGGTCGAACTGGCCCAGGCCTTCCGTGCGGCGGCGGCCCAGCGGCCGGGCGCCAAGGTGCCGCTGATCTACGGCATCGACGCCGTGCACGGTCACAACAACGTCGTCGGCGCGACCATCTTTCCGCACAACATCGGCCTGGGCGCCGCGCGCGATCCCGACCTGATCCGGCGGATCGGCGAGGCGACCGCGCTGGAAGTCGCCGTGACCGGCGCCGACTGGACCTTCGGCCCGACCCTGGCCGTGCCCCAAGACGACCGCTGGGGCCGCGCCTATGAAGGCTATGCCGAAAACCCCGAGGTGGCGCAGAGCTACGCCGGCCCGATGACCCTTGGCCTTCAGGGGGCCTTGTCGGTCGACCATCCGCTGACAGCCGGCCACATCGCCGGATCGGCCAAACACTTCCTCGCCGACGGCGGCACGACCGGCGGCAAGGACCAGGGCGACTTCGCCGGGTCCGAACAGGAGATGATCCGCACCCATCTGTCCGGCTATCCCCAGGCCATTGACGCCGGCGTGCTGTCGATCATGGCCAGCTTCTCCAGCTGGAACGGCGTCAAACATTCGGGCAACGAGACCATTCTGACCGACGTGCTGCGCGGCCCGCTGGGCTTCGACGGCTTCGTGGTGTCGGATTGGAACGCCCATGGCCAGCTGCCGGGCTGTTCGAACGAAAGCTGCGCCCTGGCCTTCAACGCCGGCATCGACATGTTCATGGCGCCCGACAGCTGGAAGCCGCTGTATGAAAACACCCTGGCCCAGGCGAAGTCGGGCGAAATCCCGATGGCGCGCCTGGACGAGGCGGTGCGCCGCATCCTGCGCGTCAAGGTCAAGACCGGCCTGTTCAACGACAGCCGCCCGGTCGAGGGGCGTCTGAACGAACTGGGCTCGCCCGCTCACCGCGCCCTGGCGCGCGAGGCGGTGCGCAAGTCGCTGGTGCTGCTGAAGAACGAGGGCTCGGTCCTGCCGATCCGCTCGGGCGCGCGGGTGCTGGTCGCCGGTCACGCCGACGACATCGGCCAGGCCTCGGGCGGCTGGACCCTGACGTGGCAGGGCACGGGCAACTCGAACGCCGACTTCCCCAACGGCCAGTCGATCTGGAGCGGCATCCGCGAGGCGGTGGCGGCCGGCGGCGGTCAGGCGACGCTCAGCGCCGACGGGGCGTTCACCCAGAAGCCGGACGTCGCCATCGTCGTCTTCGGCGAGACCCCCTATGCCGAGTTCCAGGGCGACGTGGACACGCTGGACTTCCTGCCCACCGGCCCGCTGGAGACGCTGAAGCGTCTGAAGGCGGCGGGCATTCCCACCGTGTCGGTCTTCCTGTCGGGCCGCCCGATGTGGATCAACCCCGAGATCAATGCGTCCGACGCCTTCGTCGCCGCCTGGCTGCCGGGCACGGAAGGCGGCGGGATCGCCGACGTGCTGATCGGCGATGCGGCGGGCAAGCCGCGCAACGACTTTACCGGAACCCTGTCCTTCAGCTGGCCCAAGACCGCCAAGGGCGAGCCGCTGAACGTCGGTCAGCCCGGCTATGATCCGCAGTTCGCCTATGGCTACGGCCTGACCTATGCGCGCAACGCCCGCGTCGGTCTGCTGTCGGAAGACAGCGGCGTGGTCGGGGCGGTCGGCAGCCTGGACCGCTACTTCGTCGACGGCCGCTTCGTCGCCCCCTGGTCGCTGATGCTGCGCGACGCGGGCGGCGAGTTCCGCCTGGGCTCCGAAAAGACCGGCGCCAGCCCGCGCGGCGGCGTGTCGGTGCGCTCCACCGACGGCGCCGGTCAGGAATCGGCGCGCGCCCTGACCTTCTCGCAGGGCGGGGGACAGGCCCTGATCGTGGCGCAGCCGGTCGATCTGACGCGCCAGTCGAACGGCGAGATGGCCATCGCCTTCCGCTACCGCGTCGATACGCGGCCCAAGGGTCAGGTGTTCCTGACCCTGGGCGCCGGGTCGGTCGACATCTCCAGCCTGATCGCTGCAGCCCCCGTCGGCGAATGGCGCACGCTGAAGGTGCGGCTGTCGTGCCTGCGCGATCGCGGCGCAGACATCGCCGCCGTCGACCAACCCTGGGGCCTGCGCACCGCTGCCGACTTTGCGGTCACCGTCGAGGATATCCGCCTGGCGTCGAACGAGGGCGACGCCGTCTGTCCGACGCAGTAGGCTGGCGCTCGCCAAGGGGGGAACCGGCCGCATGACCAATGCTGAACTGAGTGTGGCCTTCTTCCTGCAGATGGCGATCATCATCGCCGCCTGCCGCATCGTGGGCTGGCTGGCCAAACGCTACCTTGGCCAGCCGCAGGTGGTGGGCGAGATGATCGCCGGAGTGATTCTCGGGCCATCGCTGTTTGGCCTGTTGGCGCCCGATCTTCAGGCGGCCCTGTTCCCCAAGGAGTCGCGGTCGATCCTGTTCGTCGGCGCCCAATTGGGCGTCGGCCTCTATATGTTTCTGGTCGGGCTGGGCTTCCGTCGCGACCACTTCAGGGCCAATGCGAAAAGCGCGGCCGCCGTGTCGCTGGCGGGCATGGCGGCGCCCTTCCTGGTCGCTGTCGCCCTTGCGCCCTGGCTGGTCGCCGAGGGTCTGTTCGGGCCGGGCATCCAGACCTGGCAGGCCATGCTGTTCATGGGCGCGGCCATCTCGATCACCGCCTTTCCCATGCTGGCGCGCATCATCCATGAGCGGGGGCTCAGCGGCACGCGGTTGGGTTCGTTGTCGCTGGCGGCGGGCGCCATCGACGACGCCGGCGCCTGGTGCGTTCTGGCCATCGTCCTGGCCAGCTTCGGCGCGGGACCGATGGTGGCGGTGACAGCCATCGCGGGGGGCGGCGCCTTCGCCCTGTTCATGCTGACGCTGGGGCCGAAGATGTTGGCCCCATTGGGACGGATCGCCGAACGGGAAGGGCGGCTCAGCCCGACAGTGCTGGGGATCGTGCTGATCCTGTTCATGCTCAGCGCCTGGGCCATGGACGCGGTGGGTATTCACGCCGTCTTCGGCGGCTTCATCCTGGGCGTCGCCATGCCGCGCGGCTTGCTGAGCGACGAGGTCAAGCGTCAACTGGAGCCGTTCGCCGTGCTGGTGCTGCTGCCGATGTTCTTCACCTTCTCCGGCCTGAACACCCAGCTGACCATGGTCAACAGCCTGGGGCTGCTGGCCGTGACCGTCATCATCCTGCTGGGCTCGATCCTGGCCAAGGGCGGCGCCTGCTGGGCCGCCGCTCGCCTGACGGGTCAGGACAACGCCACGGCCATGGGCATCGGCGCCCTGATGAACGCGCGCGGCCTGATGGAGCTGATCATCATCAACATCGGCCTGCAAAAGGGCGTCATCGGCCCGGCCCTGTTCTCCATCCTGGTGCTGATGGCCATCATCACCACGCTGATGGCCTCGCCCCTGTTCGAGTGGGTTTACGGCAGGAAGGCGAGGGCGCGGGGCGAGCTGGGGCAGGTCGCCGAGGCCGATAGAGATCTGGCCGAGCCGTCCTTGCTGGCGCCCAAGGCCTGAAGACCGCACGCCGCCACGGCATCGCGGCGGGGGGCTCGGCGCTCGATCTAGGCCATCGATCCCGTCAGCGATCGTCGATGAAGGCGGCGACCCAGACCAGGGGCGCATTCCAGTTGATGGCCACTTCGTTCAGGGCATAGGCGTTGATGTCGTCGGCCCAGCAGGTCTGGGCCGCGCATTTGCCGACCAGGGTCTTGGCCACGTCGTCGATCATGGCCTGATTGTTCGGACCGCCCGACAGGGCGCCCGCCGGCGGCAGGGGATAGGCCGGGTCGGCCTGATGCGCCCAAAAGCGATGGTGCGGGTTCTGAACCGGACGATCACCGTATCCGGTCACATAGGACCGATCCATGGGATTGCGGCCCAGAACATAGTCCAAGGACCAGATCACCGCGTTGCGGAAATTCCAGTCGCCAGTGTAGTCGAAGGCGGAACCTAGGATCACCGCCCGGCTCATCAAGGCGCCGTTCGAGCCCCATTCGTATTTCTCGCCCGCGACCGGCAGGCCGTAGCCCTGACCATAGCCGGCATCGACGTATGCGCGGGCGGCCGCCACGATATTGGCGCGCACGGTGATCAGATCCTCCGGCGGCAGAACGTCCGGCACGGTCGCCAGCGTCAGCGATCCCAGCGACGCTGTCCAGGAAAAGCCCGGATCGCCGGTCGCGCTTTTGCCCGACAGCGGTCCACCCAGATAATAGGGCGAGGTCTTCAGCGCGGTCAGATAGGCCGGATTGCGGGTCGTGGCCAAAAGCTCGGCCGTGGCCCAATAGAATTCGTCCGAGAAGTCGCTGTCGCCATAGGCGCCGCCGCCGGCGAAATTCTCTCCGGCCCGAACGTCGCGATTGCGCAGCGCCGCGCGGAAGGCGCGCTGCGACGCCGTCAGACATTGGCGCGCGAAGGCCGGATCGATGTCACGCCAGATCCGCGCGCATTGGGCGCCGACCGCGGCGAGATTGAGTGTTGCGGCTGTGCTGGGCGGATAGAGAAGGCGCGGCTGAGGATCGTCCGCCGGGGCCATAGGCAGGCCCGTCCACTGCGCATCATGCACCTTGTGATGGACCATGCCGCCGGCGTCGATCTCGGTCAGGGTCAGCGGCTGACCCGGCGCCTGGGCGCCGACCGGGACCTTCAGCTTCACGCCGTCAGCGATCTGCATCTTCAGCAGGAACTCGATCTCGTACCGGGCCTCGTCGAGCAGATCGTTGACGCCATTTCCGGCCTCCGGAATGTCGACTTTGCCGTCTGCGAAGGCGCTTGCGCCCGGGCCGCTCCTGGCCATTGCGCGTTCATAGGCATTCAACAGCATCCAGACCGAGATGCCGCCGTTGACGACGTATTTGCCGTGGTCGCCAGCGTCATACCAGCCGCCGGTGACGTCCAGCGTATAGTCGCACCCGGGCCAGACCGCGCCGGTCGTGTCGGCGCCCGAGAAGCAGGCCGCGACTTCGTGCGGGTGCCCGGCGGCACGCGCCAGATCCGGCCGCGCGACGTGATCCGCCAGGATCGGCACGCCGGCCCGGTTCTGATAGAAATAGGCGAGGGCGTCGTACTTCAGTCGCGCGTGCGGATGCTGCTGAATCGAGAAGGGGCGGCTCTCGTGCGATCCCACGATGAGGCGGTAGCCTTCGCCGTCCGTCTGCAGCGACTGAAAATCGACCGTGTGAACGCTCTGCCCGGAGGCGGCGTCCTGGCCGAAGACTTTTGACGCGCCCTGAGCGACGACGGCGCCGGAGCGATCGACGATTCGCCAAGGCAGGGGACGGGCCGTCTGGTCCTCGACGGTGGCCGTCTTCGGCCCTTGGGTTTCGAAGCCGACTTGGCTCATGCGAACGGCGTTGGCGTCAGGTTCGGCGTGCGCCGCACCAAAGCCGGCCGCCAAGGCCATGGCCGCAACGCTCGCCGTCACTCTCTTTCTCATACCAACCTCCCTTAAGGCCTGTCTTCGTTCACGCACGACACCAATACGCGTCGGCGTGCCGCACCATCTTTGCAAAAACACTAGCAGCTGACAGCGTTGTCACAAGATGCGGCGTGATCGCTTTGTGTTGCAGCCGGTGAGGCCGGATGACGCGGTGATCGTGCTAGCAAGCGCGTCGGGGCTCGTGTCATAGAGGCGAGGGTCGTTCGATGGAGGAGGGCGAAGTTTCAACTTATTCCCATCCCCGCCGCACGCGTCTGGTCGTTGCGGCGTATTTGGTGCTCTTTCTGGCCGCCTTCATTGGCCTGGCGCCCCTTTTCCAGATCATCGCGCCGCTTCATGCGGCCGGGCTGGATGCTGGCTCCAAAACGGAAATCCTGAGCCGCGCGATGTTCTGGGGCGCCATTACGGCTGCCGCCGCCAATGTTCTCATGGGGACCATCAGCGATAGGACTACGTCGCGGTTCGGGCGTCGGAGGCCTTGGATCGCGTTGGGCGCCCTCCTAACGGTCTTGAGCTATGTCGGCATATGGCGATCGTCGACGCCGGGCGAATTCGTCTGGGCCTTGATCGGGTTTCAACTCGCATTCAACGTTCTGATGGCGCCGCTTTCAGCGGTGTTTGCAGATCGCGTGCCGATCGCTTTGAGAAGCACCGTCTCTGCGATGCTGGGCCTGTCGTATCCGCTGGCGGTTGCGCTGGGGTCCAGCCTGATGGCGCTCGGGCCTCGGTATGAGCCCGGACGATTAGCGCTTCTGGCCGGCATTCTTCTCGGCGCCGCTCTCATCTTCTTGGTCGTTTACGACGAGCCGCCCTGTTCTGAGCGGCCAGAAACGCCGCAATCCTCCGTTTCCGGCGGCATAGGCTCGTTCATCGCGCCGTTCAGATCGCGAAACTTCGCCGTGGTCTGGACCGGGCGCCTTTTCATCGCGACAGGTTACGCCCTGGTCAGCATGTATCTGCTGTATTTCGTCACGGACGCGGTGGGATGGCCCGGTCGCTCACCGGAACGCGCGCATGCCTTGCTCATGGGCATCGCCTTTGTGAGCGTCGTGGTCGTCGCGGGGGCCATCGCCCTGTTTGGACGGCGGATAATCTGGCGACAGCCTGTTGCGCTGATGGGAGCGCTGTTGCTGTGTGCGGCGACCGCCGTGCTGGCGATCGCACCTTCCTGGACAACGGCGGTTCTCGCCCTCGCGGTCTATGGCTTGGGCCAGGGCGCCTATGGATCCGTGGAGATGGGCTTGATGGCGGATGCTCTTCCCACGCAGAACAATCGCGGGCGAGACATGGGGTTGAACAACCTGGCTGTCGCCCTGCCTCAGGCGATGGCCCCGGTCGCCGCCCTCATTCTCGAGCGTTCCGGCGCCGATGTTCGGGGCCTGTATGTCGCAGCGGCCGCGTGTTTCGCCGCCGCCGTCGTGGTCATGAGCCTGTTTCGATCAACCCCGGTGTTGGAGCACTCCAAATAGGC
Organism: Brevundimonas vesicularis; assembly: GCF_900445985.1. GTDB lineage: Bacteria > Pseudomonadota > Alphaproteobacteria > Caulobacterales > Caulobacteraceae > Brevundimonas > Brevundimonas vesicularis_D. The sequence goes on along the minus strand of NZ_UAQP01000005.1, from coordinate 1,226,933 downwards.
GGCTCGGCTGGTCCGATGACGTGATCCGAATGGTGTCACGCTTCAGGAAGGGCGCGACTTCGATTTCATCGCTACGGCCATTTGTCTGCGTCAGACGTCTGACCGCGACAGCATCGCCGAACCATAGAGTTTCGGCTCGAAGCCTTTGGTCCAGAACACCTTGCCGACGCCGCGTGCGCAGCGGTCATAGATGTTCGCGCGGTCTGGTCGGCGCAGGATCGCTGACAGGACGGACGCGGCGCCCCAAAGACCCGTCTGGACCAGACCGACCAGCATCCATTTGGCGACGCCGGCCCAGTCGCGGCGGGCGGCGGCCATCTGCGTTGGGCTCTGGCCATAGGCGAAGGCGCGGGTCAGGGCATAGTTCAGCGTGGCGCGGTGCGGCGGGGCGAACTCATCCACCCAGGCGTCGGCGGCCCAGCCGAAACGGCCGCCGCGCGCCGACAGGGCGGTGAACAGCCGGTCGTCCTCGCCGCCCGTCTCGTTCATGGCGACGTCGAATGGGGCGGCGCCGAGCAGGGCGGTCGCCCGCACCATCAGACTGTTTCCGCAGCCGTGGATGTCGTCGGTCAGGCCGGTTTCGCGCGGGCCGTCCCGGCCGAAGAACCGCTCCAGATAGGTGGTGGTCCAGCCGGTGTTGTCTGGCACACGCCCGCGAATGGGGCCAAAGACGACATCGGCGCCGGTCTGGGCTTGGGCGTTCAGCAGGGCGGCGAGCCAGCCGGGGGAGGCGGCTTCGTCGTCGTCCAGGAAGGCGATCAGGGGCGCGGCGGTCGCGGCCAGGCCGATGTTGCGCGCCGTCGCCACGCCGGGGATGGGGGCGTGGGCGTAGGTCAGGGGCACGGGCGTCTCGGCGCGCAGGCGCTCGATCAGGACCGCGGCGGAGCCTTGCGGGTCATTGTCGGCGACGACGATGGCGGCCACGCGGTGCAGCGATCCGGTCTGGGCGAAGACCGAGCGCAGGGCGCGCTCTAGGCTGTCGAGGCGGCGCAGGGTCGGGATGATGACGGCGACGTCGCGCATGTCAGACGGCATCCGCATAGACAGCAGCGCGGTAGAGCCTGAGCGCGAAGGCGCGGGCCTTGATTGGCAAGACCGCAGTCAGGGCGGCCTGTTTCATCAGGCGACGCGCCAAGGGCAGGGCGGGCAGGCGTTTCAGGGCGCGCGCGGCCTTGTAGCTGGGATAGGTCTGGACGATGGCGGGGTGCAGGGCGACGACGCGGGCGAAGTTGCCGGCACCCTGATCGAACTTGCGCGCCAGATCCTCGACCGTGTCCAGGCCCATATGGGTGGCGGGATTGTCGATATGGACGACGGGAAACCGGCGCGAGACGCGCATGGCCCACTCCACGTCCTCCCAGCCCCAACCGCTGAAGCCGGGATCGAAGGACTCGGCGGAGAAGACGTCGCGGCGCACCAGCAGATTGGAGGTGTAGACGTATTTCTCGGGCGTCAGCGCGCGCTGGGACGCGGGCAGGCATTCCGAGGCGCCGGACAGGGCGCGGTGGACGGCGAACCGCGCGTCGGTCGGCGCCTGATCCAGCGAGAAGCCGCCGAAGGCCACGGCAGGCGCATTGTCGCTGACCAGCCGCAGCCAGATTTGCAGGAAGGCCGCCGTATCGGGCCGCATGTCGCTGTCGAGGAACAGATAGGCCTCGCCTCGGGCGCCGGTGGTCAGGCGATTGCGGCCCCTGGCGCGGCCCTCGTTGGCGGCCAGGGTGATGAGGCGGGCGGGCAGCCGCAACGTATTGATCGTCGTTTGTAACTGCTGGGTCAGGTCGAAGTCAGCGGTGCCGTCGTCCAGCAGAACCAGCTCGACGGCGCCTGCGAGGACCGGGGCCTCGGTGTCCAGTTGGCGCAACAAGCCTTGCGGATCGTCGCGCAGGAAGGGAATCAGGACCGAGATCGCCGGCGTCGCCTGAGACCAGGCGGCGTTGTCGTGGATATGGGCGCTCATGCCGTCACGCTCCGGCGCGCGCGGATCAGGCGCAGCAGGACGTTACGCACCCCGGCGGCGTTCAGCGTCAGGGCGACGACGGCATAGACGAGACCGCCCACACTGGCGTCCAGCATCAGCTCCACGAAACCGCCGATGGGCGGCAGCATCCATACGACCCCGGCCATGACGGCGGACGCGATCCCGCAACGGATCAGCGCCTCCCACGGCATTGGCAGGGCGATGGCGCGGCGGCTGAGCAGGATACAGGCGATCAGGCCGATGGCGAAGCTGGCGGCGGTCGAGACGGCGGCGCCCGTCACACCCATGCGCGGGATCAACAACAGGTTCAGCGCGACGTTGCAAAGAGCCGGAATCGCCATGGTCACCAGCAGCAGCCCGGTCTTTTTTCCAAGCGTGAAGCCGAAGCCGAAATAGTAGGCGATCATCCCCGACAGGAAGGACGAGGCGGCGATCCACGGCGTCACCAGTGCAGCGGCGGCGCGCAAATCCTGGCCGATCATCAACTCCGCCAGCGGTCGTGCGACCAGCGACAAGCCCACGGCGGCCGGCAGGCCGATCAGGATCAGGGTCGAACCCTGCTCGATGGCGGTCTGACGCAGCGCCTCACGCCCGCCGCGCTCCAGCGCCATGACCATGGCTGGCGCCCCGGCCGCCCCCAGCCAGATGAATATGACGTCCAGTGTCCGGTTCGCCAGGCTGTAGCTGGCGTGATAGGCGCCGACCGCCGCCGCATCCATGAACGCCGCCAGCAGGAACCGATCCGTCGAAGCCAGCACCAGCGCCAGCGTCAGCGACGCCGCAATGGGATAGCCGTAGAGGGCATAGGCCTTCAGTCGCGTGCGATCCACGGTCCCGCCCGTCGCCTGACGCAGCTCGCCCGGCAGGATGAAGGGCAGGGCGAACAGCGGCGCGATGGCCAAGCCCAGCAAGGGCGAGGCCGCGCCAGCGCCAGCCAGCGCGAACCCGGCCCCGACCAGAAAGCCCAGAATGGCGACGCCGATGTCCACGGCGGCGGATTTCGACACCTCGCCCGCCGCGCGATACCGCTCCTGCGCCAGCTTCGCGAGGTTGCGCACGGGCGCGCCGGCCAGACCGAAGGCGACGGCGATCTTGAACGCGGGCGTCAGGGGCGCCAACCACACGACCAGGGCTGCGATCGGGGTGAAGACGGCGATGATGGCGAAGGAGGTTCGGTAAAGGCTGGCGAAATGGGTCGCCATTCCTTCGGGCGTGCGCTCGGCCGCCCAGAAGCGCGCCATCGACGCCTCCAGCCAGGTGAAGGTCACGGTGTGGGCCAGGGTCGTCACCGAAAACGCCAGGGCGTAATGGCCGAAGTCATCCGCGCTGAGCAGGCGCGTAAAGACGAAGATGGTCAGGAAACCGACTGCGCCCTGGACGATCTGGGCCGGCAGATAGCCCCAGACGCCGCGCCAGAACATGCGCTTCTCGCTCAACGCACGGCCGCCCGGTCGCCCAGCAGGACGGGGATGGTGACGGCGATGACCCATAGGTCCAGCCAGAAGGACTGGCGCTCGATATATTCGATGTCCAGCTGGACGCGTTCGCGCACCTGGGCCTCGGTGTCCACCGGTCCACGCGAACCCTTGATGGCGGCCCAGCCTGTTATACCGGGTTTGATGCGGTGGCGATGGGCGTATTCGGCGACCAGCAAGGCGGACTCGGTCTCGCCGGTCTTCATGCCGATGGCGTGGGGCCGGGGGCCGACCAGGGACATCTCGCCCGACAGGACGTTGAAGATCTGAGGCAGTTCATCCAGGCTGGTGGCGCGAATGAAGCGGCCGACATTGGTCACGCGGTCGTCGTCGGCGCAGACCTGGCGGCTTGCGGTCGCATCGGCGGCGGCGTGGCGCATGGAACGGAACTTCCACACGACAATGGTCTCGTGATTGAAGCCATGACGGCGCTGGCGGAAGAAGATGGGGCCGGGGCTGTCCAGCTTCACCGCCAGGGCGACCAGGGCCATGATGGGCGCAGCGACGACCAGGGCGACGGCGCCGATCACCAAATCCTGCATCCGCTTGTTGAAGGCCCGGCGATCGGGGTTGGCAGGACCATCCAGAGACGCAAGCGGCGCATTCGCCAGCCTGTTCAGCAGCCCGTCGCGGCCCAACTCCGAATCGACCAGGACCGTCAGCGGATTGGGCAGGGCGTTCAGGGTCTGCGTGAGGTCGCGCACGCGCTGGCCAGCCTCCGGATCGATGGCCAGCACGATACGGTCGACATAGGGCGTCAGTCGGTGGGTCAGCAGGGCCTTGGCGTCGCCCAGCACTGGCACGCCTGCGACGCTGTCGGGCGATCGGGCCAAGCGATCGTCGAACACGCCCAGCACATTCATGTCGCGCCGCTCCAGCGCCTGTTCGATCAGACGTCGCGCGTTTCGGGTCGCGCCGACGATGACGATGTTGGGCGACAGCACGCCCAACCGACGCCACCGAACGATCATCGCCAGCCATAGGCCGTGCAACATGATCAGGCCGGCTGTCGTCGTCAGCGCCCAAGGCGCAATGACGTCCAGCGCCGGCCGGTCCATCACCCAGCCCAGGGCGAGCGCGATCGCGGCCGAGGCGACACCGACGCCCGCCACGCCCGCTATGTGCAGGGGCCAGGGCGTGTCGCGCCCGAATCGATAGAGCTGAAGCGCGCGCATCAGAACGAGCACAAGAACGGCGCCGACGACCACGGGTGCTGCGTCGCCCACGGTGATGTGGGCCAAGCCTGAGGGGTGCATCACGACGATCGCGCCGAGCGCCAGCCCGCAAACCATCAGCACGTCGATTAGCCGGAAATAATGCGCCGACAGCCGCACGGTCGATCGCTCGCGCGCATTCAGCCAGATCTCCGGGCGGAACGGCCCGCGCGACGGCCGGCTCTTCAGCGGCATGTCGGCGGCAAAACTGGCGGGACGGTCGAGCAACAGGCGGTCCAGAAGCGATCCGGGGGGGCGAATGATGGCCGCGATACTGCCGCTTTGGCCTCTATGTCGCGTTAACGTGGACGCTTTCTCTCGAACCGGATTGCGCGACGCATCAGCCTCCGCTATCGACGCCCTCGCAGGAGACGTGGCCGAGTGGCTGAAGGCAACGGTTTGCTAAATCGTCGTACCCCGTAAGGGGTACCGAGGGTTCGAATCCCTCCGTCTCCGCCATTCCTCTCAGAAATAGGCCGATCAGCAACCACTTGCCGCGCAACGGGTCAGTAGGCTTCGCGCGTCATGTCGCCGTTGAAAACGACCGCCGTGGACGCCTAGCTGAACAGGCTCCACCAGGGCTTCCAGGGGGTCAGATGGTGTTCGTGGTGGCGGCCGAAGTGGAAGCAGGTCAGCAACGACAGGACCGGGCCGAAGGGGCTGGTGCGGGCGTTGTGGTGGTCGGGGAAGGCTTCGTCGGTATGCCTGTGAGGCAGCCAGGTTCCGAAGGTGAACAGCTGTAGCGCCGAGAGCAGGGCGGGCGCAGCCCAGAAGACCAGAAGATTGGGCATGCGGGCGCCGAGGATCAGCACAGCGACGGCCACCACCACCGTCAGAACGGCCAATTCTCGCCAGCCGAAATAGGTGCGGAAAAAGCCGTAGAACCAGGCCAGGAAGGCGCGGGGGGCGTCGGCGTGAAAGTCGGGATCGTCCGCCGTACCGGGCGCAGCGTGATGGGCGTGGTGTGCCGTCTTCAGCGGCGCAAACCGAAAACCGGCATAGAGGGCCAGCGCCAGGCTGCCGATCGCCGTGTTCAGCCGTGGGCGTCCCGGGGCCAGCGAGCCGTGCATGGCGTCGTGGGCGACGATGAACAGGCCAACGGACAGCCAGGTCTGGACGGCGACGATCAGCGGAACGGTCACGACGCTCCAGATCGTCCAACGTTGAAAATAGACGCCGTAGATATGCAGGCTCAGCCAGGCCGTTGCGATCAGGCCGGCCAGCGTCAGGCCGATCAGGGCCTGGTTCGGGACGACCCGTGACATTGGCGTGACGGCGGACATGGCGCGACACTTAGCGCATCGCGGCCCCGTAAGCATCCTGTTCGCTTGCCGCATGCGTCGTCGCGTGCCACCTGTCTGGAATGCAGGTCGACGCCTCTGACACTTCCGCGCCGGACCTTTTGCTGGTCGGCGGCGGCCTGGCGAATGGCCTGCTGGCGCTGCGGCTGTCGCAGCTGCGGCCCGATCTGGACGTGCGAATCGTCGAGGCGGCGCAGACCTTGGGCGGGGTCCACACCTGGTCCTTCTTCGACAGCGACCTGACGCAGGCGCAGCGCGACTGGATCGCGCCCTTGGTCGTGCATCGCTGGCCAGGATACGGCGTCCGTTTTCCCCAGTTCCAACGCGCGCTGTCGACCCCCTATTGCAGCGTCACGGCCGAACGGTTCGCGGCGGTGGTCGAGGCGGCCTTGCCCGGAAGGATCATGCTGGGTGCGGCGGTCGCCTCGGTGTCGCCGACAGAAGCGGTGCTGGCTGATGGACGGCGTCTGAGCGCCAAGGCCGTGATCGATGGGCGCGGGCCGACCGCGACGCCGGATCTGGCGCTTGGTTTCCAGAAATTCGTCGGGCTGGAGGTTCGGCTTGCAGCGCCGCACGGCCTGACAACACCCATCGTCATGGACGCCTGCGTCGATCAGGCCGGGGGCTACCGGTTTCTCTACATCCTGCCGTTCGATGATCGCACGCTGCTGATCGAGGATACGCGCTACACCGACGGCGATGCGCTGGATCGCGAGGCGTTCCGGCAGGGCGTGCTCGATTACGCCCACGCGCAGGGCTGGGAGATCGAGACGGTTCTGCGCGAGGAGGACGGCGTCCTGCCCGTGGCGCTTGACGGGGACATCGGCGCGCATTTGTCGCGAATGGGGCCATCCGCGCTCAGCGGCCTGCGCGCCGGGCTGTTTCACCCGACCACCGGCTATTCCCTGCCGGACGCCGTGCGCCTGGCCGACCGGTTGGCGCGGGTTTTCGAGCCGGCGACCGTCGCCGAAGACATCCGCCGCCATGCGCATGACGTATGGGCCGGACGAGGCTTTTATCGGTTGCTGAACCGGATGCTATTCCGTGCGGCGCGGCCCGATCAGCGATACAAGGTGCTGGAGCGGTTCTATCGTCTGCCCCAGCCCTTGGTCGAACGCTTCTACGCTGCGGGATCAACCCTCGCCGACAAGGCGCGGATCCTGAGTGGAAAACCCCCGGTGCCGATCGGCGCCGCGCTGACCTGTCTGGTCGAAAGAGGACGTGCGTAATGCGGGCTGCTGTAATCGGATCGGGCTTCGGAGGCTTGTCGCTGGCCATACGGCTGCAGTCGGCGGGTATTCAGACCACGGTGTTCGAGGCCCGCGATCTGGAGGGCGGCCGGGCCTATGTGTTCAAGGACAAGGGCTATACCTTCGACGCCGGTCCCACCGTCATCACCGACCCGTCGGCGCTGGAGGAACTGTTCGAGGCCAGCGGGCGCAAGTTGTCGGACTATGTCGAACTGCTGCCGGTCGCGCCCTTCTATCGGCTGTGCTGGGAAGACGGCGACGTCTTCGACTACGTCAACGATCAGGATGAGCTGGACCGCCAGATCGTGGCGCGCAATCCGGCCGACAAGGAAGGCTATCGCAAGTTCCTGGCCTATTCGCAGGACCTGCTGAAGGAAGGCTATCTGAAGCTGGGGGCCGTCCCATTCCTGGACTTCGCCAGCATGGTCAAGGCGGCGCCGGAGCTGGTGCGGCTCCAGGCCTGGCGGTCGGTCTATGACAAGGTCGCCAGCTATATTCAGGACGAGCACCTGCGCCAGGCGTTCAGCTTTCACTCCCTGCTGGTCGGCGGCAATCCGTTCGCGACCTCGTCGATCTATGCCTTGATCCATGCACTGGAGAGGCGCTGGGGCGTGTGGTTCCCGCGTGGCGGCACTGGCGCCCTGATCCAGGCCATGGTGCGTCTGCTCAAGGATCTGGGCGGGGAAGTCCGGCTGAACAGTCCGGTCGAGCGCATCGCCATGGCGAACGGTCGCGCGACCGGCGTGGTGGTGAACGGCGAGACGCAGGCCTTCGACATGGTCGCCTCCAACGCCGACGTGGTGCACACCTATCAGCGCCTGTTGGGTCAGGAACCGCGCGGTCAGAAGGAGGGCGCCAAGCTGGCGTCGCGGCGTCACTCCATGTCGCTGTTCGTCATCTATTTCGGTCTGAAGCGCGTCCACCCGGAGGTGCGCCACCACACGGTGCTGTTCGGGCCGCGCTATCGCGAGCTGATCGCCGAAATCTTCAAGGGGCCGGACCTGCCCGACGACTTCTCGCTGTATCTGCATGCGCCGACGCGGACCGATCCGTCACTGGCCCCGGAAGGCTGCGACGCCTTCTATGTGCTGGCGCCGGTGCCGCACCTCGCCTCAGCGGACATCGACTGGGAGGTCGAGGGGCCGCGCTATCGCGACCGGATCCTGGCCTATCTGGAAGAACGCTACATCCCAGGCCTGACGGCCGACCTGGATACTTGCCGCATCTTCACGCCGGTCGATTTCCGCGACCAGCTGAACGCGCACCAGGGTTCGGCCTTCTCGCTGGAGCCGATTCTGACCCAGAGCGCCTGGTTCCGGGTGCATAACCGCGACGACCAGATCTCCAACCTCTATTTCGCGGGCGCCGGCACCCATCCAGGCGCGGGCGTCCCGGGCGTGGTCGGATCGGCCAAGGCCACCGCCGCCCTGATGATCGAGGACGCGAGGCAGCCGGCATGACTGACGCCGTCCTGGATCACAGCCGCCAGTCGATGGAGCAGGGGTCCAAGAGCTTCGCCGCCGCCGCGCGCCTTTTTCCGGCGGCGATCCGCGACGACGCCTGGATGTTGTATTCCTGGTGCCGGCACTGCGACGACGAGATCGACGGACAGGTGTTGGGCCACGGCGCGGTTGGTATCGATCCGGTGCTGGCCGGCGAGAAACTGGACGAACTGCGCGTGCGGACTGCCGCCGCCCTGGCCGGTGAGCCGCAGACGGACCCGGTCTTCACCGCCTTCCAGCGCGTGGCCATGCGTCATGGCATTCCGGCCGACGAAGCGATGGACCTGTTGCAGGGGTTCGAGATGGACGTGGTCGGCCGGCGTTACGATACGTTGGAGGACACGCTGGACTATGCCTATCACGTCGCCGGCGTCGTTGGGGTGATGATGGCGCGGATCATGGGGGTGGACGATGCGCCGACCCTGCGACGCGCCCAGGACCTGGGGCTGGCGTTCCAGCTGACGAACATCGCCCGCGACGTGGTCGAGGATGCGAAGGGTGGGCGGGTCTATCTGCCCGGCGCCTGGCTGGATGAGGCGGGCGTGCCCCGCGATCAGGTCGATCAGCCCCAGCACCGCGCCGCCGTGGCCAAAACGGCGCAGCGTCTGGTGGCGGCGGCCGAGCCCTTCTACGCCTCGGCGCGCTGGGGTTTGCGCGATCTGAACCCGCGCTCGGCCTGGGCCATCGCCACGGCGCGCGGCGTCTATCGGTCTATCGGCCGCCATGTGTCGCGCGCCGGGGTGAGCGCCTGGGACGGGCGGACGTCCGTCGACAAGGCGGGCAAGCTGATGCTGCTGGGGCGGGGTGGTCTGATCGCCCTGTGGTGCAAGACGCTGGACGCCTGGCGCGAGCCGCCGCCGCGCCCGGCCTTGTGGACCCACGTCTGACGATCAGCGAGCCGCGCGCCGCCTCTCCAACATCAGGGCGACCGCAAGGCCGCCTGCGCCCAGACCGGACATGACCGCCCAGGCGGCGATGACGGTCGAGGTGAACTCGCCGCGCCAGATCACGGCCTGATAGGCCTCGATGGCCCAGGCGTGGGGCGTGATCCAGCCGAGGTCACGGAAGACCTCGGGCATCAGAAAGCGCGGCGCCATCGATCCGCCCAGAGCGGCCAGAAGCAGCACGACGAAGGTCGTCAACGGCTGGGCCTGTTCGCGCGATCGACACGCCGCCGTCAGGGCCAGGGCCAGGCCGGCGGCGCAGAAACCGACCGCTAACGCGGTGACCGCCGCCGCCGCCGTCTGCCAGGGCTCCAGGGCGGGCAGCTTGACCCAGGCGGCGACGAAGACCGCAGCCGACTGCATCACGCCCACCGCCGTCAGCCAGGAGGCCCGCCCGGCAAGAATGGGCGCAAGGCCGCCGCGCGCCAGGGCCAGGCGGGATTGGAGGCCGGATCGTCGCTCGTCCAGTCCGCCCATGGCCCCGTGCATGGCGGCGAAGAAGACGAACATGACGCTGACCGCGCCCGCATAATAGGTCGCCTGCACATCACCCTGAGGCCCGATCTGCAGGGTCTGAACGCGTGGCGCGGGTCGTGCGACCTGACCCGAAAGGGCGGCGGCCGTCGGCTCCAGCCGCGCCTGAAGCGCCGACCCCGCCACATCCCGGCCGGCGGCGGAAACGATCACCAGCTTCGGCGGTCCCTGCGTCGAGGGACGGATCAGTATGCCCGCATCGGCGCGACCGTCGATGACGGCGCGGTCGAAGGCCATGCGATCGTCGACGATGCGAAGACGCGCGCCCATGTCCTTCGACACCGCCTCGCGGATCGCTGCCGTCGCGGGCGTGCGCGACGCATCGTGCAGCACGACGGTCGTGTCGATGTCGCCGCGCGCGCCCGCGCCGAAGATCGCCGCGAACAACAGATAGACCAGGGGCGGCAACAGCAGGGTCAGGATCACGCCTGCGCGGTCGCGCCAAAACCCTCTCGCCCAGGCGCCTGCCACCGCCATCATGATGGAGCCTGCGACAGCTGTGGGACCAGATCGTCCAGGCCGGGGCGGCGCACGGCGACCTCGCCATCCTCGCCATCGACGACGGCGGCCAGCATCTGGGCGATGGCTAACGCGTCCTCGCAGAGCCGCCGCCACTCCAGCCCGTCCTCGGACGCGCTCAGCCCCGCCTGGGCGAACCATTGGGCGGCGGCGTCTGACGCAGGTCGCGTCAGGCGAATGCTGAGCAGCCGGGCGGAGCCGAAGGCGCGATGGAGCAGGGCGTTCGGCGCGCCTTCGGCCAGCAGCCGCCCCTGCGCCAGGACGCCGATCCGGTCGGCGGTGTCGGCGACGAAGGCGGCGTCGTGACTGATCAGCAGGCAGCCGGCGCCGGCTTTTGCAGTTTCGCGCAGAGCGATAGACAGGACGCTGCGGGTCGACGCATCTACGCCTTCAGTCGGCTCGTCGGCGATCAGCAGGCGCGGTTGTCCGACCAGGGCGGCGCTGAGGTTGGCGCGCCGCTTCCAGCCGCCGGACAATGTGCGCACCGGCTGGTCCGCGCGCGGGCCGCAGCCGGTCAGGTCGAGCGCGCGGTTCACGGCGGCGCCGCGATCACGCTTGGGCACGCCGCATAGCCGCGCCGTCACATCGACGTTCTCGCGCGGCGACAGGGCCGGGAACAGGGCGCTGTCCTGCGGCGCCAGCCCGATGCGCCCGCGCGGTCCGCCGCCTTCGTCCAGGACGACACGCCCGCGCCGAGCAGGCAGCAGACCCGAGGCGACACGCGCTGCCGTGGATTTGCCCGCGCCGTTCGCCCCGAGCAGGGCATAGACCTCGCCCGCAGCGATGCTCAGGCTGAAGTCGGTGAGCACGGATCGGCCGTCGTAGCCCGCATCGATCCCGCTCAGCGACAAGGCCGGCGCGTTGTCAGACCCCAAGTTCGGCCTGCTGGAAAAGGTCCAGGACATAGAGGGCCAGGGGGCTGTCGTGGCCGACCGCCTCGACCGCCTTGGCCAGCGACTGCCGCACCGCCGCGCGGGTCCGGCATTCACCCCACAGATCGACGAAGGTGGTGGTGTCGTCGTCCTGACCCACGTCCTTGCCGACGGCGTCCACGGTTGAACAGACATCCAGCAGATCGTCGCAAAGCTGGAAGGCGAAGCCGATCGCCTCCCCGAAGACCGACAGCCGCGCCAGATCCTGTGCATCGCCGCCGCCGAGCAGACCCCCGCCGCGCACGGTGGCGACGAACAGGGTGCCGGTTTTCAAATCGTTGATCTGGCGCAAGGCGGTTTCGTCGCGATCCCTTGCGTCATCGCGCAGGTCGCGCATCTGACCCTCGGACAGGCCGTCGAAGCCGATCGCCTGCGTCAAAAGGTCCAGGGCCGCCAGACGCGTTTCCGCCGGCGCCGCAGTCTGCAGCACCAGACGCGTCGCCTGGTTCAACAGGGCCACGGCCGCCAGAACCGCCGTATCCTCGCCGTGGCGACGATGCAGGGTCGGCTGGCCCCGACGCATCGAGGCGTCGTCCATGCACGGCAGATCGTCCAGCGCCAGCGACGCGGCATGAACCATTTCCAGCGCGCAGCCATAGTCCAAGGCGTCTTCCGGATCGCCGCCGACATGCGCCGCCGCCAGCATGGCCAGCACCTGCCGGACGCGTTTTCCCTGTCCCAGCAAGGCCTCGCGGGCCGCCGTGGACAGCAGGCCGTCGTGCGCCGGCGCCACCTCGGCCAGGCGCGCCTGAACCTGCAGACGCAGATCGTCGGGGGCGCAGGATGCGTCCGCCAGGGGCGGTTGGCGCCGGATGCTGACGATCGCCATACAGATCTCCCATGGTCGCCGGCGTCGCGTTGCGACTACGCGCCGAACCCTTATGATGCCATACGGCATCACGACCGCGTCGGATGCAACCCGCCAGGAGCCGTTTGCGATGTCCACCGACGCCGATGCCTTGATCCGGCGCAAGGACGAACACATCGACCACGTGCGGGCCGGGCGAGGCGTCAGCCAGACGACATCGGGTCTGGACGCCGTCCGTTTCGTTCACGACGCCCTGCCGGATATCGATCACGACGCGATCGATCTGGCGACGTGTTTTCTGGGGCGACGGGTCGCCTTGCCGTTCCTGATCAGTTCGATGACCGGCGGGCCCTCGCGGGCCGAGGCGATCAATGCGCGGCTGGCCGAGGCCGCCCAGGCCCTGGGCGTCGTTCTGGCGGTCGGCTCGCAGCGTGTGGCGCTGGAGACGGGCGGCGGTTTGGGTCTGGGGCTGGATCTGCGACGCCGGGCCCCCGATGCGATGATCCTGGCCAATCTGGGCGCCGTGCAGTTCGCCCTGGGCTATGGCGTCGATGAGGCGCGACGGGCCATGGAGATGATCGGCGCCGACGCCCTGATCCTGCATCTCAATCCGTTGCAAGAAGGCGTTCAGCCCGAGGGCGATCGCGACTGGCGCGGCGTGGCGCGAGGCATCGAGCGGGTCGCGGCGGCCTTCCCGGGTCGTCTGATCGTCAAGGAGACGGGCGCCGGCCTGTCGGGCGCGGTGGCGCGTCGTCTGGCGGACATGGGAGTCGCCGCGCTGGACGTGGCCGGGGCGGGCGGCACCAACTGGGGCCTGATCGAGGGCGCGCGAGCGAAGGGCTGTCGGGCGGAAGCGCTGGCCGCGCCCTTCGCCGGCTGGGGCGTGCCGACGGCGCGCAGCCTGCTCGCCTGTGCGAAGGCCGCGCCGGAACTGGATCTGATCGGGTCGGGCGGCATCCGCGACGGGCTGGATGCAGCGCGCGCGATCCGGCTGGGCGCCTGTCTGGTCGGCCAGGCGGCGGGCGTGCTCGAGGCGGCGCTGACTTCGACCGAGGCCGTGGTCGATCATCTGGATCTGATGGCGGCTCAGTTGAGACTGGCCTGTTTCTGCACCGGATCGGCGGACCTCGCTGCCCTGGCTCAGGCGCCGTTGCTGGAAGCGCTGCGCTTCTGAGACAGTTCGGCCTTCAGCGCGCGCGCCGACCGCACCCACAGGAAGCCGAACGACACGCAGCCCTCACGCGTCCGCACCGCGTGATGCAGCCGGTGGGCCTGAATGCGTCGCGTCCAGAACCCCGAGCGTCCCGCGATCCCCGTCGGGAACCGGCGATGCACCAGCCCGTCGTGGAAGAAAAAATAGATCAGTCCATAGGCCGTGACGCCCAGGCCGATCGGCAGCGCCCAAGGCCACAGATGCAGGCCCAAGGCGACGAAGACGATGGCCGGGGCGGCGAACACCACGGCGAACAGGTCGTTTTTTTCCAGTATGTCGTCGTGCGGCTCATGGTGGCTACGGTGCCAGGTCCACAGCAGGCCGTGCATGACATAGCGATGCATCGCCCAGGCGAAGACCTCCATCCCCAGGAAGGTGGCGAGGAACAGCAGGATCATCGTCGGCCAGGACATGACCGCATCTTAGGCGCTTTAGGGACCGCGCGTCACGACTTGACCCGGCGCGACGTTTCGCCGTCTGTGCGCCCATGTTGAAGGACTTGTTCGTCACCACCCTCGCGCTCAGCCTGATCATCGGCGTGCGCTATCTGCTGGTCGGCGTCGTGACTCATGCCTTGCTGTGGCGCGGAGCGGGACGGGGGCGTCAGCTGAACCACAGGCCGCCTGCGGCGAAACGCATTCGCGCCGAAATCAGCGCGTCCCTGATCGCCTGCCCTATCTACGCCTTGCCGGCCGCATTCGTCATCGAGCTCTGGAAGCGCGGCGGGACGGCGATCTACGACGATATCCATGCCTGGCCGCTGTGGTGGCTGCCCGCCAGCTTCATCGTCTATATGCTGGCGCACGACGCCTTCTACTATTGGGTCCATCGCGGGCTGCATCATCCGCGCATCTTCCCCTGGGCCCACGCCGAGCACCATCGATCGCGCGATCCCAGCGCTTTCGCCTCCTTCGCCTTTGATCCGGCCGAGGCGATCGCCACGGCCTGGTTCCTGCCGGCCCTGACGCTGTTCATACCGATCCATTGGGGCGTGGCGCTGGCGCTGCTGACCCTGATGACCGCCACGGCCGTGTTGAACCACGCCGGCCGAGAGGTCTGGCCCGCGTCCTGGCTGAAACGCGCGCCGCTGCGCTGGATGATCACGGCCACCCACCACGACGCGCACCACAAACGCTTCAACGGCAACTATGGCCTGTATTTCCAGATGTGGGACCGATGGGCAGGCAGCGAGATCTCACAGCTAGATCGGCCATCGCCGCGAAACCCTCTCACTTGAAGACCGTGACGACCTTCACCGCCTCGCCGCGGGGCGATCTGACGCAAACCTGACCTAGCTGTCGCCCCAAACGCAACACGGCCCGCAGCCGACTGCGGGCCGTGTCCTTCTCTGTGTGATCTGAAAGATCAGGCCGTTTTGGCGCGGTCCTTGTCGGAGGAGCTGCGGGCCAGTTCGCGGTTCAGCCACAGGGCCACGAGGGTGCAGATGGCGCCCGACAGCAGATAGGCGCCGGCGGCGATCAGGCCAAACTGGCTGGAGATCCACAGGGCCGCCAGGGGCGCGAAGCCTGCGCCGAACAGCCAGGCCAGGTCCGAGGTCAGGGCGGACGAAGTGTAGCGGTTGGTCAGGCTGAAGCTGGAGGCCACCGGTCCCGAGGCCTGGCCGAACGACAGGCCCAGCAGGATGAAGCCGGAGATCATGAAGGTCAGCTCGCCGACCGGGCCGCCGTTCAGCAGTTGCGGCGCAAAGCCCGAGAAGGCCGCGATGCCGGCGGCCGTGATGGCCAGCAAGGTGCGGCGGCCGTAGCGGTCGGCCAGAATGCCCGAAGCCAGGATGGCCAGCAGGCCGAAGACGGCACCGACCATCTCGATCAGCAGGAAGCGGACTGGCGTTTCCTTGGTGAACAGGAACACCCACGACAGCGGGAAGACGGTGACCATGTGGAACATGGCGAAGCTGGCGAGCGGGGCGAAGGCGCCGATGGCGATCTTGGGGCCTTCGTCGCGCAGGGCCTGGGAGACCGGGGTCGGTTGCAGTTCGCGCGTCTCAAACAGCGTCTGGAAGGCCGGCGTCACCACGATGCGCAGACGGGCGAACAGGGCCACTACGTTGATCGCGAAGGCAACGAAGAACGGATAGCGCCAGCCCCAATCCAGGAAATCGGGCGCCGAGAGCGTGTTCAGGAAGAAGGCGAACAGCGCCGAGGCCACCAGCAGGCCGATGGGCGCGCCGAGTTGCGGGATCATGGCGTACCAGCCGCGCTTCTTCTCGGGCGCGTTCAGCGCGAGCAGCGAGGCCAGACCGTCCCAGGTGCCGCCCAAGGCGACGCCTTGGCCGATACGGGTCAGCCCTAGCAGCACCGGCGCCCACATGCCGATGCTCTCATATCCGGGGATGAAGGCGACCGACACGGTCGATGTGCCCAGCAGCAGCAGGGCGGTCGTCAGCTTGGCGCCGCGCCCGAACTTGCGGTCGATGGCGATGAAAAGGACCGTGCCCAGCGGACGGAACAGAAAGGCCAGGGCGAAGACGGCGAAGGAGAGCAGGGTGCCGCCCACAGCGCCCGCATAGGGGAAGATCAACTGCGGGAAAACGACCACCGAGGCGATGGCGTAAACAAAGAAGTCGAAAAACTCGGAAGTTCGGCCGATAATGACGCCGATGGCGATCTCGCCGGCGTCAACCTTGCCATGACCCGTGTGAAGGGCGGCGGCGTCGCGTTCCAGCGACTCTGACGAAGGGGTCGTCGAGGCGGACATGGGCTTGGTCGCTCCGTGTGAGACTGAATTATCGGCCGTACGGCAGGTCGCCGCATTATGACCGCGCGGCCTTTGCGATGAAAGCGGCCTCAAGAGGATAGGACAGATTGTCCAATGTCGTTCCAGGTTGAAGCTGACTATCGGGCGCAGTTCGAACGCCAACCGTCGCGGCGCCTCCCGCTTGCCCGACGCTTTCCGATTGGACCCGCCTTGCGCCGTTTGCGTCTACTTTTGCTCGCGCCCGTCGTGGCCCTGCTGTCGGCCTGCAATCTGGTCGTGCTGAACCCTGCCGGCGACGTCGCCGCCCAGCAGGGCGATCTGCTGATGATCTCGACCCTGTTGATGCTGATCATCATCGTGCCGGTCATGGCGCTGATCGTCTTCTTCGCCTGGAAGTATCGGGCGTCGAACAAGGAGGCCGAGGCCGACTATCGCCCTGACTGGGACCACTCCACGTCGCTGGAGCTGGTCATCTGGGCCGCGCCGCTGATGATCATCATCTGCCTGGGCGCCCTGACTTGGGCCGGCACCCACCTGCTGGACCCCTACCGTCCTATCGACCGGATCAAGCCGGGCCAGGCCGTCGAGGAAAGCGCCGAGCCGTTGCAGGTCAACGTCGTCGCGCTCGACTGGAAGTGGATGTTCATCTACCCGCAGTACGGCGTTGCCACGGTCAATGAGCTGGCCGCGCCGGTGGATCGCCCGATCCGTTTCCACATCACCTCGTCCTCGGTGATGAACAGCTTCTACATTCCCGCCCTGGCCGGTCAGATCTACGCCATGCCGGGCATGGAAACGAAGCTGCACGCCGTCATCAACCGTCCGGGCGAATACGAAGGCTTCTCGGCCAACTATTCCGGCGACGGCTTCTCGCACATGCGCTTCGCGTTCCACGGTCTGGATCAGTCCGGGTTCGATCAATGGATCGCCGGCGTGCGCCAGGGCGGCCAGACGCTGGACCGCGACCGCTATCTGGAGCTGGAAAAGCCCAGCGAGAAGGTGCCGGTCATGCGCTTCTCCAACGTTGACGGCATGTTGTGGGACGCAATCCTCAACATGTGCGTCGAGCCGGGCAAGATGTGCATGGGCGAGATGATGGCCATCGACAAACAGGGTGGCCTGTCCATGGCGTCGGTGCGCAACACCATGCCGCTGGTTTATGACAAATACGCCGGTCGCGGAAAATCGCCCGCCTACTTCGGCTCGAACGACAGCTACGTCATGACGATCTGCACCCCGCTGCAGGCCGAGGCGGCCGCCGCCGACCGCATGCGCCGCGCCGAACTGGATACGGTCGCCGGACCGACCAGCCTGGAGCGCCTGACCGGGCAGGGGTTGTCGCCCGGTCAAACTCCGATGGCCTCGCTGACGACGCTGGCCCGCAATCCCTTCGCCACGGGGCCGGTGCCGACCGACGTCCGTTCCGCCCCCAACGCCTGAGCGAACACAGTCGATGAACGCTGATCAACTCATTCCGCTAATCTTCGGGCGCCTCACGCTTGAGGCTCTGCCGTTGCACGAGCCGATACTGGTCGTGACCATGTCGGTCGTGCTGCTGGGCGGTCTCGCCCTGTTCGGCGCCCTGACCTATTTCAAGCTGTGGGGCTATCTCTGGAAGGAATGGTTCACCACCGTGGACCACAAGAAGATCGGGATCATGTATATGATCCTGGGTCTGATCATGTTCGTGCGCGGCTTCGCCGACGCCATCATGATGCGCCTGCAACAGGCGATGGCCTTCGGCGGGTCCGAAGGTTATCTGAACGCGCACCACTATGATCAGATCTTCACCGCCCACGGCGTGATCATGATCTTCTTCGTGGCCATGCCGCTGGTGACGGGCATCATGAACTATGTCGTGCCGCTGCAGATCGGCGCGCGCGACGTGTCCTTCCCCTTCCTGAACAACTTCAGCTTCTGGATGACTACGGCCGGCGCCATCATCGTCATGGCCTCGCTGTTCGTGGGCGAGTTCGCGCGCACCGGCTGGCTGGCCTATCCGCCGCTGTCGGGCATCGGATACAGTCCCGGCGTCGGCGTCGACTATTACATATGGGCGCTGCAGATCGCGGGGGTGGGGACGACACTGTCGGGCATCAACCTGATCGCGACCATCGTGAAGATGCGCGCGCCTGGCATGGGCATGATGAAGATGCCGGTCTTCACCTGGACCTCGCTGTGCACCAACGTGCTGATCGTGGCGTCCTTCCCGGTCCTGACCGCCGTCCTGGCCCTGCTGACGCTGGACCGTTACGTCGGCACCAACTTCTTCACGAACGACTTCGGCGGCAACCCGATGATGTACGTGAACCTGATCTGGATCTGGGGTCACCCCGAGGTCTACATCCTGATCTTGCCGCTGTTCGGCGTCTTCTCGGAGATCGCCTCGACCTTCTCGGGCAAGAAGCTGTTCGGCTACACCTCCATGGTCTACGCCACGGTCGTCATCAC
Organism: Brevundimonas vesicularis; assembly: GCF_900445985.1. GTDB lineage: Bacteria > Pseudomonadota > Alphaproteobacteria > Caulobacterales > Caulobacteraceae > Brevundimonas > Brevundimonas vesicularis_D. The sequence goes on along the minus strand of NZ_UAQP01000005.1, from coordinate 1,208,094 downwards.
GATCCTGTCCTACCTGGTCTGGCTGCACCACTTCTTCACCATGGGCTCTGGCGCCTCGGTGAACAGCTTCTTCGGCATCACGACGATGATCATCTCGATCCCGACGGGCGCGAAGATCTTCAACTGGCTGTTCACGATGTACCGCGGGCGCATCCGGTTCGAGCTGCCGATGATGTGGCTGGTCGCCTTCATGCTGACCTTCGTGATCGGCGGGATGACGGGCGTGCTGCTGGCGGTGCCGCCGGCCGACTTCGTGCTGCACAACTCGCTGTTCTTGGTGGCCCACTTCCACAACGTCATCATCGGCGGCGTGCTGTTCGGCCTGTTCGCGGCGATCAACTTCTGGTGGCCCAAGGCCTTCGGCTTCAAGCTGGACAAGAAGTGGGGCCTGATCAGCTTCTGGTGCTGGGTGCCCGGTTTCTGGCTGGCCTTCCTGCCGCTGTATGTGCTGGGCCTGATGGGCGTGACACGCCGGATGCGGGTGTTCGACGATCCCTCGCTGCAGATCTGGTTCGTCATCGCCGCCATCGGCGCGGGCGTCATCGCCCTGGGCATCGCGGCCATGTTCATCCAGTTCGCCGTGTCGATTATCAACCGCGACAAACTGCGCGACACGACGGGCGACCCGTGGGGCGGCCGCACGCTGGAGTGGGCGACCTCCTCGCCGCCGCCGGCCTATAACTTCGCCGCCACGCCGTACGTCCATGACGCCGACGCCTGGTGGGACATGAAGAAGCAGGGCTATCAGCGTCCACTGAGCGGCTACAAGGCGATCCACATGCCCTCGAACACCGGGGCGGGGATCATCATCTCGGGCCTGTGTCTGGTGATGGGTCTGGCCTTGATCTGGTACATCTGGTGGCTGGCCGCCATCAGCTTCATCGGGGTGCTGGCCGTCTCGATCGGCCATACCTTCAACTACAAGCGCGACTACTACATCCCCGAGGATGAGGTCCGCGCGACAGAAGAGGCGCGCACCCGCGCCCTGGCCGGAACGGAGGCCTGATCATGAGCGCGACTGCGACCGAGATCGACCGGACCGTCTTCCACCTGGAAGAGGAGCCGCACCACGAGGAAGGCTCCAGCACCATGCTGGGCTTCTGGCTCTATCTGATGAGCGACTGCCTCATCTTTGCGATGCTGTTCGCCGTGTTTGGCGTGCTGGGCGGCAACTACGCCGCCGGGCCGGGGCCCAAGGAGCTGTTCGACCTGGAGCTGGTGGCGATCAACACCGCCATGCTGCTGTTCTCGTCGATCACCTATGGCTTCGCCATGCTGGCGATGGATCGGAACAACCAGCGTCAGACGCTGGTCTGGCTGGCGATCACCGGCCTGTTCGGCCTGGCCTTCCTGGGGATCGAACTCTACGAGTTCGCGCACCTGATCCATGAGGGCGCGACGCCGCAACGCAGCGCCTTCCTGTCGGCCTTCTTCACCCTGGTGGGCACCCACGGCCTGCACGTCACCTTCGGCATCATCTGGCTGGTGACGCTGATGGTTCAGGTCAGCATGAAGGGCCTGATCCCCGCCAACAAACGCCGACTGATGTGCCTGTCGATGTTCTGGCACTTCCTGGACGTCATCTGGATCGGCGTCTTCACCTTCGTCTATCTGCTGGGCATGCTGCGATGAGCGCCGACATGAACGACCATTCGCCGGAGTCTCACGAGACCGACCACCTGGGTCACGAGGGGCACAATCACGGATCCTTCAAGAGCTATATGATCGGCTTCGTGCTGTCGGTGATCCTGACGGCCATCCCGTTCGCCCTGGTCATGACCGGCGTCCTGCCGACCCAGGCGACGGCCCTGATCGTCATGGGCTTCGCCGTGGTGCAAATCGTGGTCCACATGATCTACTTCCTGCACATGAACTCGAAGTCCGAGGGCGGCTGGATCATGCTGGCGCTGATCTTCACGATCATCGTGGTGGTCATCGCGCTGTCGGGTTCGCTGTGGGTCATGTACCACTTGAACACCAACATGATGCCCATGACGCACGACATGGCGCAGATGGGCGGCTGAGGTCGAGATCACGGACCAATCCTCAGTCCCGGCCGGCGGCAAGGCCAGACGTTCGCGATCCTTCCGCATGGCGGTCGTGGTCGCGGGCCTGGCGCTGTTTGTCGGGTTCCTGGCGCTGGGCGGGTGGCAGGTTCAGCGCCTGGCCTGGAAGACCAATCTGATCGCCCAGGTGGACGCGCGCGTTCACGCGGCCGCCGTCCCAGCGTCTGGCCCGACCCAATGGGCCGGCCTGACGCGCGACAAGGATCAGTACCGCCGCGTTACGGTTCACGGTCGATTCCTGCACGACAAGGAAACCCTGGTTCAGGCGGTGACCGACGCCGGCGGCGGCTTCTGGGTCATGACGCCCCTGGTTGACGACCGGGGCTTCACCGTCCTGATCAATCGCGGCTTTGTGCCCGCCGGCCGACGCGATCCGGCCATCCGCGCCGATGGTCAGGTCGAGGGGCCGCAGAGCGTGACGGGACCGCTCCGGATCACCGAGCCCAAGGGCGGCTTCCTGCGCGACAATGATCCCGCCGGTGATCGCTGGCGGTCCCGCGACGTCGCGGCGATCGCTGCGCGGCGCGGCCTGACGACCGTCGCGCCCTATTTCATTGATGCGGACGCCAGCCCGAACCCTGGCGGATGGCCGCGCGGAGGGCTGACGGTGATCCGGTTCGCCAACAGCCATCTGGTCTATGCCTTGACCTGGTTCGGCATGGCGCTGCTGACCCTGGTCGGTCTTTGGCTGTTCCTGCGCGACGGCAGGCGCAACAGGTCGTGACGACGACAACTGTACAAAGGCTGCTGGGCCTGGGGCTCAGAGGCGGGGTCGCGACCCACGGCGGCGCCAACCGCCGCAATATGCTGCTGCTGATCCAGCTGCGCTGGCTGGCGGTCGCCGGACAGGTGGCGACGATCCTGCTGGTCCAATATGTGATGCGGATCCCGCTGCCTGTGTTGTGGTTGCTGGCGGCGCCGGCGGGTCTGGTGCTGGTCAATCTGGTCAGCGCGCCTTTGACCGTGCGCACGCAAGAGGTCGAGGATCAGGCGCTGATGATCGCCCTGCTGGCGGATGTGGCGGCCCTGACGTGGCTGCTGTTCCTGACCGGGGGTGCGGCCAATCCTTTCGTGGCGCTATATCTGCTGCAAGTCGTCTTGGGGGCGGTGCTGCTGGCGCCGGTCTATGCCTGGGCGCTGATCGCCATCACCAGCCTGTGTTTCGCCGGGCTGGGCCTGCATTCGCGGCCGTTGAACCTGCCGCTGGCGCGCGAGGATTCGCTGCTCAGCCTCTATCTACAGGGCAGTCTGATCTGTTTCGTGCTTATGGCCGTGCTGCTGGTGCTGTTCGTCACCCGGATCAGCCAGAACCTGCGCGAGCGCGACGCCTCCATGGCCGCCCTGCGCCAGCAGACGGCCGAGCATGACCATATCGTCCGCATGGGCCTGCTGGCGTCGGGCGCGGCCCATGAGTTGGGAACGCCGCTGGCTTCGCTGTCGGTCATCCTCAGCGACTGGAAGCGGATGCCGGCCCTGACCCAGGACGCCGACCTGGCCCAGGACATGACGGTGATGCGGGCCGAGGTCGAACGCTGCAAGGCCATCGTCACCGGCATCCTGATGTCGGCCGGGGAGGCGAGGGGACAGGCGCCTGAGCGCACGACTCTGCGGGCCTTCGTCGCCGATGTGGTGGCCAGTTGGAGCGGCGATGGTGTGGCAGTGCAGATCCGCGACGAACTGGCTCAGAACCCGTCGATCATTGCCGACCCCGCCCTGCGTCAGGTGCTGGGCGTGCTTTTCGACAATGCGGTCGAGGCCGGGGCGAGCCGCATCACCGTGACCACGACGCGGACGGACGAGGATTTCGGCATTGCTGTCCGTGACGACGGTCCAGGGTTCCCGCCGGCGATCCTTCAGGCCTGGGGCAAGCCCTACAACTCCACCAAGCCCAGGCCCGGCGCCGGGCTTGGCCTGTTCCTGCTGATGAATGTGATCCGGTCATTAGGCGGTCGGGTCGAGGCTTCCAATCCGGCGGCGGGCGGCGCAGAAGTGCGTCTGACCCTGCCGCTTTCGGCGTTGGCGCCGACGGATGAGACCGCGCATGACCGATGACGCCAGATTGCTGCTGATCGTCGAGGACGACGCGTCGTTTTCGACCACCCTGCGACGCTCGTTCGAACGCCGTGGCTATACGGTTGTCACCGCCGCCAATCCCGACCAGATGGCCGAGGCGCTGAAGACGCATCGCCCCGGCTATGCGGTCGTCGATCTGAAGCTGGGCGGGCATTCCGGCCTGACCTGCGTCGAGGCTTTGCACGCCTTCGACCCCGAGATGAACATCGTCGTCCTGACCGGCTTCGCCAGCATCGCCACGGCGGTGGAGGCGATCAAGCTGGGCGCCCGACATTATCTGGCCAAGCCCGCCAGCACTGATGACATCGAAGCCGCCTTCGGCCGGGCCGATGGTGACGCCGAGACGCCGCTAGGCACGCGTCCCACCTCGATCAAGACGCTGGAATGGGAGCGAATCCACGAGACGCTGGTGGAGACCGACTTCAACATCTCGGAGGCGGCGCGGCGGTTGGGCATGCACCGCCGCACCCTGGCGCGAAAGCTGGAAAAGCGGCGCGTCACCTAGTCCAGTTCGGCCGCGATCCGGTCGGCCAGCGCTTGCAACGTCGCCGTGTCCGCCATCGGCGCATGGCCATGGCCCTTCATCTCGCGATCGGCCCAGCGCGGCACGATGTGGAAATGCAGGTGGAAGACCGTCTGTCCGCCCGCCTCGCCATTGAACTGCAGGACCGACAGGCCGTCGGGCTTCAGCGCTTTCTGGACCGCCTTGGCCGTGCGTTGCAGGGCGGCGGTCACGCGGGCCAGCACCTCGGGCTCGATCTCCAGCAGATTACGCGCCTGGGACTGTTTGGCGATGATCAGGACGTGGCCTTCCGACTGGGGAAACACGTCCATGAAGGCCAGGACGTGGTCGTCCTCCCACACCTTCACCGACGGAATGTCGCCGCGCAGGATCTTGGCGAAGATGTTGTTGGTGTCATAGGCGCCGTGCAGGCTCATGGGCGGTCTCCGTGCGGTTCGGACCTTCGATAGCAGCGCCGTCCGCGAAGGAGGAGCCTTCGTCCACCTCGTGCATTATGGTCACGCTTGAACGTAACGAGGACCGTCATGATCCGTTTCATCATCCAGGCGCTGGTCACCATGGCGGGCCTTTGGCTATCCGCCCAGATTGTGCCGGGCGTCGATTTCACCAGCACCGGATCGCTGATCGCGGCCGCCATCATTCTGGGTTTGGTCAACGCCTTTGTGCGACCGATCCTGGTCGTGCTGACCTTCCCGATCACCGTGGTGACCCTGGGCCTGTTCCTGCTGGTCGTGAACGCCGCCATGATCGGGCTGACCTCGGTCTTCCTGGACGGCTTCCGGGTCAACGGCCTGTGGGCCGGCATCGGCGCCGCCATCGTGACCGGCGTCGTCAGTTGGATCGCCGGCGCCTTCATCGGCGGCGAAGAGGCGCGGCGCTAGGCGTCCGCCATCAGGGCGCCCATGATGACGCTCTGAAGTGCGGCGATCTCGATGGGCTTTCTCAACACTCCGTCGGCGCCGGCCGCCCTGTAGCGTGCAACGTCGTCGTCGAACACATTGGCCGTCAGCATGTGTATCGGGGTGCGACGGCCGCCGAATGCGGCTTCCTCGGCGCGGATAGCGACCAAGGCTTCCACACCGTCCATTACGGGCATCATCACATCCATCAGCACGAGGTCAAAGGTTTGATCGCGCACGGCGGCGACCGCCTCTTGTCCATTCTCAACAACGGTCAATTGGACGCCAAATTGTTCCAGCAGTAGCGTCAGAAGCTTGCGATTGGCGGGATGATCCTCGGCGGCTAGAATCCGAGGCGGCTGATCAGGCAGGTTCAGCGCGGGTGCAGCGGGCGAAGAATCGATTGCAGGTGTCGCGCAGTCGGCGGTGAAGCGAAACCAGAAGACAGCCCCCTCCGGCCGCGCGGACCGAACGCCAAGAGCCCCGCCCAGCGCTTCGACGCTGGCGCGACACAGGGCCAACCCCAGACCTGTTCCGCCTGCCGCACGTCCGGCGGCGAGTTGTTCGAAGGGCTCGAAAATGCGTTCGCGTTGATCCTCCGGCACGCCTGGTCCCTGGTCGTGGACCTCGAAATCCAGGTCGATGCGCCCATCTGAGGCGGGGAGCGCGCGGGCCAAAATGCGGATGGCGCCATGTGGCGTCAGCTTCAGAGCGTTGGACAGATAGTTGATCAGCACCTGTTCAACCCGGGCCTCGTCGGTCATGACGACGAAATGTTCAGGCGCGCCCTGCCGTTCGATCTCCAGCGTCAGGCCCAGTTCCTCCACGCGTGAGCGCCAGACACGGGCGATGGCGTCCAGCCGTTCGGCGAGATCGACCGGGGCGAGTTGGAGCTCGGCCTGTCCCGACTCAATCTTGGAGATGTCCAAAGCCCCGTTCAACAGCCGCAGCAACATGCCCCCTGCGTCCGCCATATCTGTGACGATGGTGGTTTCCGCCGCTGGACGTGGACGACCACGCAGCACCTCGGTCAGGCCCAGAATGACGTTCAGCGGAGTGCGGACCTCGTGGCTGATCATCGCAAGGAAGCGGGATTTGGCCTTGCTCGCGCGTTCGGCGGCGGAGCGGTTCACCTCGGCCTCGGCCAGGGCTGCCCGCAGCTCGCGCGAACGCTCCGACAATGCGCTCATCAGCTCAATGCTCTCGCGGTCGCTGCGCCATTGACGCCAGGCCGCTGCAATGACGCCGACGACGAACAAGGCCACCGCGCCCAAAAGGCGAGGATCCGAACCGACTTGGTATGAGGCGATCACCATCGCGGCGATGGATGGCGGCAGAACGGCAGCGACAAAGCTTGCGCGGCTTACGTGCACCTGATGGGCGCCGACCATCAGATTGCCGGCCAGCAGCAGGCGGAGATAGTCGAGGTGTTGAGGCTGAGCCTGCCAGGCGGCCAGAATGAACACGGCGTTATGGCTGGCAAGACAAAGGGTGACGATCTCGGCAGACCGGCGGAACCTACGCGCTGCGGCGGGTGCATCAGGCCGTGCCAGCGCTGTCTGAACGGCCTGCCACAAAGGAACATAGAGGCCGAACTGAAACAGGCCGAAAGCCGCTGCCCATCCCCATCCCATGACCCAGAACGTCAAGGCCACGATGGCGGCGATCGTCGCCAGCCGCACAGGGAACATGTCCCGGTAGCGACCAGCGTAGGCCGTTAGGTAATCCGTACTGTCAGCCAATGCCACCAAGCCTCGCGTCAAGCGTGGCCATACCGGGTGAAGCTTAATGAGCTCTCAATCGGAGCTTGTCGTCAGCCCACCTTCACGCGCGTCGCCGCCTCGGGCAGGTCTTCGCCGAAGGCGCGTTGGTAGAACTCGGCGATGGTCGGGCGTTCCAGTTCGTCGCACTTGTTCAGGAAGGTCAGGCGGAAGCTGAGACCCAGGTCGTCGTTGAAGATCTGGGCGTTCTGGGCCCAGGTGATGACCGTGCGGGGCGACATGACGGTCGAGATGTCGCCGTTCATGAAGGCGTTGCGCGTCATGTCGGCGACGCGGACCATGGCGGCGATGCGGCGGCGGCCCTCGGCGTCCTTCCACTCGGGCACCTTGGCGGCGACGATCTCGGCTTCCACGTCGTGATCCAGATAGTTCAGCGTGGTGACGATGTTCCAGCGGTCCAGCTGGGCCTGATTGATCTGTTGCGCGCCGTGATACAGGCCCGTGGTGTCGCCCAAGCCGATGGTGTTGGTCGTGGCGAACAAACGGAAATAGCGGTTCGGGCGAATGACGCGGTTCTGGTCCAGCAGGGTCAGGCGACCTTGGGCCTCGAGCACGCGCTGGATGACGAACATCACGTCGGGCCGGCCGGCGTCGTATTCGTCGAAGACCAGGGCGATGGGGCGTTGCAGCGACCAGGGCAGGATGCCCTCGCGGAATTCGGTGACTTGCTTGCTGTCCTTCAGGACGATGGCGTCCTTGCCGATCAGGTCGATCCGGCTGACATGGCTGTCCAGGTTCACGCGCACCAGCGG